>JBPCQM010000148.1:0-16990 GCA_050998115.1 Pseudolabrys sp.
GCAGCGGCGGCAGCGGCAGCAGCGGCAGCAGCGGCAGCGGCAGCCGCTTCGGCGGCGGCCTTGAGCTCTTCGGCGTAGCCGGACGGCGGCACAACCGTGACCAGCGTGATGTCGCCATGCGCGACCACTTTCACATTCGGCGGCAGCGTGATGTCGCTGAGATGCCGCGAATAGTTGATGTCGAGATCGGAGATGTCGACGTCGATCGATTCCGGAATCTCTTCGGCCGGAACCATTACGGCGATTGTGTGGGTGACAATATTCACCGCGCCGCCGCGCTTCACACCGGGCGAGGCTTCCGCACCCTTGACGTGGACTGGCACGTTGACGCGGATCGTCGCACCTTCGGCGATGCGCAGGAAGTCGACATGGATCGGCTGATCCTTGATCGGGTCGAGTTGGAAGTCGCGCGGGATCACGCGATGTTTCTCGCCGTTGACGTCGATGCTGTAGAGCGTGGTGAGGAAGCGCCCGCCATAAATGCGCTGGCGCAGTTCCTTGTGGTCGATCGAGACGGTGACCGGGGGTTTATTCTCGCCGTAAATCACGCCCGGCACTCGGCCGGCGCGACGCTCTGCCCGGGCGGCCCCCTTGCCGCTCTTCGGACGAGCCGTCGCTTTCATTTCCTTGACGGTCGCCATGACTGATACCTCTATCGAGTTGAAAAGGCGGCGTTTTCCGCCGCCCTCTGTCGCAGCAAGCCTCCAGGGGTGCCGGGGGCCGCGAACGGCGGGTTTATAGGGGAGCGGCCCTCAAAGGGCAACTTCGCCCCGTCATCCTGAGGTGCGAGCCAACGGGTCGCGCAAAGCGCGGCCCGATGACAGGCTGCTGCTCGCCTCGAAGGATGAACGGCCCGGAATATTCCGCCTAAGGAGGCCGTCGCCCTTCGAGGCCCGCCTGTGGCGGCCGCCTCAGGGTGACGGGTCCGCGTTTTTCTTCGCCTTCGGCTTAGTTTCTTTGCCTTCCAGCGCCTCGATGCGTGTTTTCAGCGCCTCGTTTTCCTCGCGCGCCAGCCGCGCCATATCCTTGACCGCCTCGAACTCCTCGCGCTTGACCACGTCGAGATCGCGCAGCCAACGCTCGGCCTGGGTCTTGAACAGCGTGTCGAATTCACGGCGCACGCCCTGGGCGACGCCGGCGGCGTCGTTCATCAGCCGCGCCATCTCGTCGAAAATCCGGCTGCTGGTCTGGGTCATTGGGTCGCCTCCAAAGCTGCCGCACAACAATGGCGATCCCGCCATCCCGCCGCAAGAGGCGGCTGGGCCGTGAATCTGAAGCCGATTCCGCTCATTCCCGCACTCGGGTCCAGCGGAGCTTGTCATCGGGCCGCGCTTCGCGCGGACCCGTTGGCCGGCCCGAGCACAGGCTCCAGCGGGAATCCAGTGCTAAAAATGACAAGCCTGCTATTGGTGCCCTGGGTCCCCGCTTTCGCGGGGACGAGCGGATAGAATATTCCAAGCTGAGCCATGCCGCTATTCGTCATACCGTTCCCCGCTTTCGATCCTGTTCTTGTCCATCTCGGCCCGCTGGCAATCCGCTGGTACGCGCTGGCCTATATTTTCGGCATCCTGCTGGGGTGGCTTTATGCGCGCACGCTTGTCCGCAACGAACGGCTGTGGGGCGGTGAAGCTCCATTGACCGTTCTCCAGCTCGACGACTTCATCCTGTGGCTGACGCTCGGCATTATCCTCGGCGGCCGTATCGGCTACGTGCTGTTCTACAACCCGGCGCATTTCGCTGCGCATCCGATCGAGATCGTCGAGTTGTGGGGCGGCGGCATGTCGTTTCACGGCGGCTTCACCGGCTGCGTGGTCGCGGTAATCTGGTTCGCACGGCGCCACGGCATTCCTATATTATCGCTCGGCGACATCACCACCGCGGTGGCTCCGATCGGCATTCTGCTCGGCCGCCTCGCCAATTTCATCAATGGCGAATTGTGGGGTCGCCACGCCGACCTGCCTTGGGCGATGGTGTTTCCCGGCGGCGGTCCGCTGCCACGGCATCCGAGCCAGCTTTATGAAGCCGGCCTGGAGGGTGTCTTGTTGCTGGCGGTGCTGGCGGTGCTAGTACGGATGGGCGCGCTGAAACGGCCGGGCCTGATCCTCGGCGCCTTCGCGGCGTTCTACGCGCTGGCCCGCACCACCTCCGAATTTTTCCGCGAGCCCGACGCCCAACTCGGCTTCCTGTGGGGCGGCCTCACGATGGGCATGCTGCTGTCGGTGCCGCTGTTCCTGTTCGGCGTCGGTCTTGTTATTTACACGTTGCGCCGCCCGGCGCGGAGCTTATGAGCGAAAGCGTTTCGCCGCTCGAAGCAGAAATCCGCCGCCGCATCGCGGCGGCCGGCCCGATGCCGGTCGCGGAATACATGGCGCTTTGCCTGGCCGATCCGGAGCACGGCTATTACGTCACGCGCCAGCCGTTCGGTCCGACTGGCGATTTCGTCACCGCGCCTGAAATCAGTCAGATGTTCGGCGAACTGATCGGACTATGGATGGCGGGAGTCTGGCAGCAGGCCGGTTCGCCGGAGAATGTCCGCATCGTCGAACTCGGACCAGGCCGCGGCACGCTGATGAAAGATGCGATGCGCGCCGCGCAGGCGGCGCCGGCATTCCGCAAGGCCGCCGTGCTGCATTTCGTCGAGGTCAGTCCGATGTTGCGCGCCCAGCAGGAGCAGACCATCGCGGCGACTGGCATGCCGGCGAATTGGCACGACACGCTCGACGAAGTGCCAGCAGGGCCGCTTATCGTGATCGCCAATGAGTTTTTCGACGCGCTGCCGGTATGCCAGGCGGTCAAGGCTGGCGACGAATGGCGTCTGCGCACCGTCGCCGTCTCCGAGGATGACAAGCTGGTATTCAAAGTCGCCGCGGAGCCGATCCCGCAATTTGCCCGGACCGTTCCGCAAATGGTGCGCGCGGCCGGCGACGGCGCAATTTTCGAATGGCGCGCCGACACCGTGGCGATGGAGCTCGGGCGGCGCATCGCGCGCGAGCCGAGCGCCGCGCTGGTGATCGATTACGGCCACGCGGAAAGCGCGCCCGGCGACACCTTTCAGGCGGTCGGCCGTCACGGCTTTGCCGATCCCTTGAGCGAGCCCGGCGCGGTGGACCTCACTGCGCACGTCGATTTCGAAGCCCTGATGAGCACGGTGGAATCGATGGGCGCCAAAGCGTTTGGTCCACTGACGCAGGCTGATTTTCTGCGCCGGCTTGGTATCGAGACGCGAGCCCAGGCGCTGAAATCCGGCGCGGCGCAGGCGAAAGCACACGATGTCGATGTTGCTCTGGCGCGGCTGACCGGCCACGGCCGCACCGGCATGGGACAGCTCTTCAAGGCCGTCGCGTTCGCGCATCCAAAAATCGGTACGCCGCCTGGATTCGAACCGTAGAGCATGACTTGTTCATCCGCTCATTCCCGCGTAAGCGGGAATCCAGAGCAAAGAACTGGGTCCCCGCTTGCGCGGGGACGAATGGTGAAACTGCAACCCGCATGAAGCTCCAAGCCAAGGCACTCGCCGCGCTGCCTGGCATACGCCACGGATTCTTCACCCGCGAAGGTGGCGTATCGCAGGGCGTCTATGCCTCGCTCAATGGCGGCATCGGCTCGAACGACGCGCCGGACAAAGTCACCGAAAATCGCGGGCGCATGGCGGCGGCACTCGGCGTCGCGCCTGACCGGTTGCTGAGCCTCTATCAGATCCATTCCCGGGAGGTCGAGGTAGTCGAGCAACCCTGGGCGCGCGAGGCGCGGCCGCGCGCCGATGCGCTCGTCACCCGCGTGCCCGGCCTGGCGCTTGGCGTCTCGACCGCCGATTGCGTCCCGGTGCTGTTCGTCGATCCGCAGGCCAAAGTGGTCGGCGCGGCCCATGCCGGCTGGCGCGGCGCATTGACTGGCGTGCTGGAAGCGACCATCGCGGCGATGGAGAAACTGGGCGCCGTGCGCGAGCGGATAAGCGCCGCGCTCGGCCCGATGATCCGGCAGCGCAATTACGAGGTTGGCCCGGAGTTCGTCGAGCGGTTTCGCGCCGCCGATGACGACAACGCGAAATTCTTTGCACCGTCGGCACGGGCAAGTCACTCGATGTTCGATCTCGCCGGTTATGCCCGCTGGCGGCTGGCGCGCGCCGGCATCGTTCAAATCGAGGATCTTGAGCTTTGTACTTTCGCCGATGCCGAGCGGTTCTATAGCTACCGGCGCGCCACGCTGAAAAAAGAGCCGGACTACGGCCGCCACATCAACGCGATCGCCCTCACGGAATAATCGGCTGGATTCGATTGCCCGAGCCGGTCCGCGGGCCCGGTAACGCTGTTTGGGACAAGCAATCCCGCCGTATTGCCGCGCCTGTCTCGCCTTGTTATGACCATCGCGCCTGAGCGCGCAACACCTGCGGTACGCGGAGACGACCGATGGCCGGCAAGAACGGAGCGATCAAGCTCGTTGCCGGCAATTCTAATCCCAAGCTGGCGCAGGAGATCGCCAGCTATCTCAAGCAGCCTTTGGCCAAGGCCGTGGTCAAGCGGTTCGCCGACATGGAAGTGTTCGTCGAGATCGAGGAAAACGTGCGGGGCGCCGACTGTTTCGTCATCCAGTCAACCTCGTTTCCCGCCAACGACCACCTGATGGAATTGCTGATCATCATCGACGCGCTGCGGCGCTCCTCGGCGCGCCGCATCACCGCGGTGATCCCGTATTTCGGCTACGCCCGGCAGGACCGCAAGCCCGGCCCGCGCACGCCGATCTCGGCCAAGCTGGTCGCTAACCTGATCACCCGCGCCGGCACCGACCGTGTGATGACGCTCGACCTGCACGCCGGGCAAATCCAGGGCTTCTTCGATATCCCGACCGACAATCTTTATGCTTCGCCGGAAATGGTGCGCGACATCCGCGAGTGCATACCGCTCGACAGTGTTATGGTGGTGTCACCCGACGTCGGCGGCGTGGTGCGCGCGCGCGGGCTGGCGAAGCGCATCAACGCGCCGCTCGCCATTATCGACAAGCGCCGCGAGCGGGCCGGCGAATCCGAAGTGATGAATGTGATTGGCGAGGTCGCCGGCTATACTTGCGTGCTGGTCGACGACATCGTCGATTCCGGCGGCACTCTGGTCAACGCCGCCGACGCGCTGCTCGCGCAGCAAGCCAAGGCGGTCTACGCCTATATCACCCACGGCGTGCTGTCGGGCGGCGCCAGCGCGCGGATCGCGAAATCAAAGCTGAAGGAATTGGTCATCACCGATTCAATCCAGCCGACCAAGGAGGTGCTGGCGGCCGGCAATATCCGTGTGCTGCCGATCGCCCAATTGATCGGCGAGGCAGTCGGACGCACCGCCGCTGAAGAGTCGGTTTCGAGTCTGTTTGACTGAGTGCCTTATTAATTAACCGCCTGCGTTCGCGAGCGTCGGCTCGCTTTTCCACATCAAGAGTCAATATGACGGTCGATTGGCTGTGGACACCGGCCGGCACGGCGTTGATTCAGCGCCGCAAATCACGGCCCATTGATTCAGGCGCGGCGGCCTTTGGCGGGCCGGACTCGCGGGGAGTATAGTCGAAAAGCTTGGTGATTCGGATTTGTGATTCGTTTCACGTTCGCGCCCGTCCATGAGTTCGTACGAGTGACGGCCCTTTGCGGGGCGGACTCAAGGTGCGAATCGAGTTTTGAGAGTCGTGGCGTGCGTTTCCCCTCATTCGAGCTGGCACAGTGCCGGCAGGCGGAGATAGCATGTCGCTCGCAGCAACTTCGGAAGGCCAGCGCCTCAATCCCCTCGATGTCGTCGAGCGTCTGGCGGCGGTCAATGATTGGTCGTTCGAGCGCGCCAGCGACGACGAGATCACCATCCTGGTCACCGGAAAATGGACCGACTATCAGGTGTCCTACACCTGGATGGATGGTATCGAGGCGCTGCATCTAGCCTGCGCCTTCGATCTCAAGGTGCCGGAGCGGCGGCACCACGAAATCCAGCAACTCATCTCGATGATCAACGAGCAGATGTGGGTCGGCCATTTCGACCTGTGGACCAAGGAAGGCATCGTGATGTTCCGCCACGCGCTGGTGCTTAGCGGCGGTGTCGAAGCCTCCGGCCAGCAATGCGAGGCGTTGCTCGGCAACGCGCTCGATGCTTGCGAGCGCTATTTCACCGCCTTCCAGTTTGTGGTCTGGGCCGGCAAGGGCGCGCGCGAGGCGCTCAACGCCGCCATGTTCGAGACCTCGGGCGAGGCGTGAGCACTCCTTGTCATGCCCCGCGACAGCGGGGCATCCAGTATTCCGAAACGCCATGACAAAGCTCGGCTTTGGTGGAAACTGGAACATCCGCTTTCGCGGATGCTGACGCGGAGAGATGATGGCGACCCAAGCGAAAACATCGAAACCGCTCTCTGCCTTCCGCGGCAGACTGGTGCTGGCGGGCGCCGGCAAGATGGGCGGCGCCATGCTGACGGGCTGGCTGGCGCGCGGGCTTGATCCGAAAAACGTCAGTGTAATCGAGCCGGAGCCGACCAAAGCGCTCAAGGCTTGGACGCGGCGTGGGCTCGCCATCAACGCGCCGCGCGAGCGCGGTAGCGCCGCCGTCATCGTCATTGCGGTTAAGCCGCAAAACGCATCGGAAGCGTTTCCGGCGTTGGCGGCGCGCGCCGGCAAATCGACGCTGGTGCTGTCGATCATGGCCGGCCGCACGCTCGGCTTTATCGAAGGTGCGTTCGCTTCGGGCACCGCGGTGGTTCGAGCGATGCCCAATCTGCCGGCCTCGATCGGCCGCGGCATCACCGTCGCGGTCGCCAATCGCCACGTCGGCAAGGCGCAGCGCGCGCTCGCCGACAATCTGCTCGCCGCGACCGGGACGGTGGAGTGGGTCGAGAAAGAAAAATGGCTCGACGCCGTCACCGCGGTGTCCGGGTCCGGCCCGGCTTATGTTTTTCTGTTGGCCGAGACGCTGGCCGAAGCCGCCGTCGTCGCCGGCCTGCCCAAGGAACTGGCGGCCAAACTGGCGCGCGAGACGGTCGCCGGCGCCGGCGAATTGCTGCGGCAATCGCCGCTCGATGCCGCCGCGCTGCGGCAGAACGTCACCTCGCCTGGCGGCACCACCGCCGCGGCGCTCGATGTTTTGATGGGTCCCGGCGGTTTTGAGACGCTGATGGCGACCGCCGTCGCGATGGCCACCCGCCGATCCCGGGAACTGGCGGGTTAGCCCGCTTTTCTCGCCCTAGAACCGGCGCGGTTCCAGACCTAGATTAAGGGCCAGCATCAGATGACGGGAGGCCAACATGGCCCGCAAATCCTCGAAGCGCCCATCCAATACGCAAGCAGCGGCAAAGCCGGCGCCCTCGCGCAACGGCAGTAACCGCGAAAAAGCAACCGCCGCGCTGATGACCCTGCTGGCCGAGCAGCCCTTCGAGCGTATCGGGCTTGCCGAAATCGCCGGTGAGGCCAAGCTCTCGCTGTCCGAGCTGCGCGCGGAATTTGGCTCGACCCTCGCCATCCTCGCCGCGCATATCAAGGAGATCGACCGCGCTGTTCTCTCCGGCACGGATGACAAAGATACCGACTTGTCGGAAGATCCGGCGCGCGAACGGCTGTTCGAGGTGCTGATGCGCCGGCTCGAGGCGCTCGCACCCTACAAGGAAGCGGTGCGCTCGCTGCTGCGTTCGGCGCGGCGCAATCCGGGCCTCGCCATCGCGCTTAACGGCATGGCGATGCGTTCGCAGCAATGGATGCTCACCGCCGCCGGCATCGGCACGGCTGGCGCGCGCGGCGCGATCCGCGCGCAAGGCGCGGCGCTGCTGTTTGCGCGCGTCGTTGCGGTGTGGGTTGACGATGACGAGCCGGGCCTCGACCGCACCATGGCCGCGCTCGATCACGGATTGGCGAGCGGCGAGCGCTGGGCCGGATTTGTCGACGACCTGTTTTGCATTCCGGCCGCCATCTGCCGCGGCCCGCGCCGGCGGCGGCGTCCAGCGGATGAAGGCGCCGCGGAAGCGGATGCGGCCTAGCCGCCCATTCGAAGACCGGGTTCCCGCTTTCGCGGGGAGCAGCGATTTGGCAATGCCTACACCGGCACCCTGACCGTCGCTCGCAAGCCGCCCATCGAACTGTCGCCGAGCGTAATGTCGCCGCCATGCGAACGTGCGATATCGCGCGCGATCGCCAGACCAAGGCCGGTGCTGCCCTCGTCCTGATTGCGCGCGTCGTCGAGCCGCAGAAACGGCTTGAATACTTCCTCGCGCATATGCGGCGGAATGCCGGACCCGTCGTCGTCGACCGTGATGGACAGATAACGATGATCGCGGTGGCCCGTGATCGCGATCGTCTTGGCGAAGCGCGCAGCATTCGACACCAGGTTGCCGAGGCAGCGTTTGAACGCAGCGGGGCGCACCGTCACTACCGGCGGCCCGTGGAAGTCGACCGTGGCCTTGTGGCCGTGACGCTCGGCGTCGAGCCTTAGTTCCTCGAGAAACGCCGCCATGTCGGTCGGCGCGGACTGCTCGCCGAAATCGCCGCGCGCGAACGACAGATAAGCCTCCAGCATCCCGGCCATCTCGTCGACGTCCTTCTTCATCGCCGCGGTTTCTTTATTCTTCTTGCCGAGTTCGAGCTCGAGCTTGAAGCGGGTCAGCACGGTGCGCAAATCGTGCGACACGCCGGCCAGCATCGCGGTGCGCTGCTCGATGGTGCGCTCGACGCGATTTTTCATTTCGATGAAAGCCTGCGCGGCACGCCGGACTTCGCGTGCGCCGCGCGGCCGGAAATTTGGCACGTCGCGGCCCTTGCCGAAACTTTCGGCGGCGTCGGCCAGCCGCAGGATCGGCTTGATCTGGTTGCGCAGGAAGCCAATAGCGACCGCCAGCAGAACCAGCGAGGTGCCCACCATCCACAGCAGGAATATCTCGGAATTCGAGGCATACGCGGCGCTGCGCCGCGCGAACACCCGCATCACAGTATTGTCGAGTTGGATGCGGATCTCGACCAGATTGGATTTTCCGACGGTGTCGATCCAGAACGACCGGCCGATCTGCTTGCGCAATTCCTCCGACAGCGACTGGTCAAGCAGGGAAAAAAACGGCTTGGGCCCCGGCGGCGGCATTTCGGATACCGGTAGGAAATCTACGGCCAGACCGAGCCGGTCCTGCGCGATCCGCTTGATCTGGGCGCGTTCGGCGTCCTGCGGATAGCCGCGCGAGACGTCGATTAGTGCGCCGATATCGGACACCACGCCGGCCGACAGCCGTTGCGTGACGAGATTCCAATGCCGTTCCATGAAGATGTAAGCGATCACCGATTGCAGCATCACCATCGGGATGATGATGATGAGCAAAGCGCGGGCATAAAGGCCCTTCGGCATGATGCCTTTGAGCCGGCGGCCGATGCGCCGATAGGCCTCGCCTGCGCCGGTGAAGGCGGTACGTAGCCCGCGTAAGGTCGCCGCGCCAATATCGAGCGAGGTCATGCCGATACCACCAGCCGGTAACCGATGCCGCGCACGGTCTGCACGATCAGTGGGTTGGCCGGGTTCTTCTCGATCTTGCGGCGGAGCCGGTTGACTTGCACGTCAACGGCCCGCTCGCTGACCGAGTCACCATTGCCGGCCAAAGCAAGGCGCGTCACGGTTTCGCCGGGTGTCGCCGCCAATACCCGCAACATTTCGCGCTCGCGATCGGTGAGCCGGATGATGCTGTCGCCCTTGCGCAATTCGCCGCGGCCAACGTGAAACACGAATTTGCCGAACCGCACGGACTCGGCCGGCGGCGCCGCGCTCGGTTGCGCACGCTTGAGGATGCTGGCGACGCGCAGCGACAATTCGCGCGGCTCGAACGGTTTGGATAGATAGTCGTCAACGCCCGACTGCAAGCCCTCGATGCGGAATTCGGTTTCGTGTTTCGCCGTCAGCATGATGATCGGCACGTTCGAATTGCCGCGGATCGATTTGGCGAGATCGACGCCGGTTTCGCCCGGCATCATCCAGTCGAGAATGAGCAGATCGAAACTAAGCCCGATCAGCTTGGCGCGCGCGTCGGCGACGTTGCCGGCAGTCGAGACGCGATAGCCTTCGTTGGCAAGAAAGCGCGACAATAAATCACGGATGCGACGGTCGTCGTCCACCACCAGCAAATGCGGCGCGTCGTCGGCAAGAGAGGCGGCTGCGGTTGTCATCGGTGTCAGCCGCGCAGTTTGCGCGCGCGGTCACCGCGCGCGATCTGGTGCAGCACGCCATCGCGGTTTTCGGCGTCGATCATCGCGGCGAGAAAGCGCCGCGCCGACTCATGCGCGTTCGGGCCGAGTTCGGCAAAGGCCTGGGAAATACGCTCGGTTTGCAGCGATGCGAGGTTGAGCGCCAGCGTCTCGCCTTTCGGCGTCACGAACAGCAAGCGCTGGCGGCGGTCCTCGGCGCCCGCCTTCTGCACCACATAGCCTTCGTCGACCAATTGTTTGAGCACGCGGCCAAGCGATTGCTTGGTGATCTTCAGAATATCGAGCAGGTCGGCGACCTTCATGCCCGGGTTGCGATTGACGAAATGCAGCACGCGGTGATGCGCGCGACCGAAAGCGAGCTTGCTCAGCACCTCGTCGGGATCGCCGACGAAATCGCGATAGGCGAAGAACAGCAGTTCGATAATGTCCCAGATCGGCTCGCCGCCCCGTTGGGCGGCAGGCGTCTGAAGGCTCGAGATATTTACGTCAGCCATATTGACATATTGGATTTTATTGTTACAAAAACGGCACACGAAACGAAAGGATCGTGCCGCGGCTCGGGGCACATTTGCCTGATTGGGTCCGGATCGGTCCTTTCTTACCGGTTATTGGGTGCCGAAGCAAAGCATTGGACGAGGCGGACAAAACCGCCTTTAACACCGCAAAACTAAGAACTTTGCTTAGGACAGACGCGCTTTGAGGAGGTCTTGTGATGGCTGCTCAATCCTATGACCGGCTCGAAGGGGTCATCTGGTACGACGGCAAACTGGTGCCGTGGCAGGACGCCAACCTGCATGTACTCAGCCACGGCCTGCATTATGCGAGCGCCGTGTTCGAGGGCGAACGCGCCTATGGTGGCAAGATTTTCAAGACTCGCGAGCACGCCGAACGGCTGAAGAAATCGGCGCAGATCCTGGACTTCGAGATTCCCTATTCGGTCGACGAGATCGTCGCCGCCAAGCAGTTGGTCGTCGACAAGAACGGCAAGAAGAACGCGTATGTGCGTCCGGTCGCCTGGCGCGGCTCGGAAATGATGGGCGTCTCGGCGCAGAACAACACCATCCATCTCGCCATCGCGGCGTGGGAATGGCCGAGCTATTTCGACCCGGAGCAGCGGCTCAAGGGCATCCGGCTCGACCTTGCGGACTACCGCCGGCCTGATCCGAAGACCGCGCCCTGCCTCGCCAAGGCAGCCGGCCTCTACATGATCTGCACCATCTCCAAGCATCGCGCCGAGCGGCGCGGCTATGCCGACGCGATGATGCTGGACTGGCAGGGCCGGGTCGCCGAATGCACCGGCGCCAATATCTTCTTCGTCAAGGACGGCAAAATCCACACGCCGATCGCCGACTGCTTCCTTGACGGCTTCACCCGGCAGACCGTGATCGATCTGGCGAAGAAGCGCGGATTCGAGGTGATCGAACGTCGTATTTTACCGGAGGAGCTCACCTCGTTCTCGGAATGCTTCATTACCGGCAGCGCCGCCGAAGTCACCGCCGTCGCCGAAATCGCCGATTGGAATTTCAATCCAGGCGGCGTCACTAAGCAACTGATGGAAGATTATTCGGCGGCGGTCACGTCCGGCGGCAAAGCCGCTGCGGCGTAACAACGGCCTGTCATTGCCGGGCTTGACCCGGCAATCCATGATGACGGCCAGAGAATAGAAGTCTTACGTAAGGCTGTTGCGCGCTGCATCGCATCATGGATGCGCGGGTCAAGCCCGCGCATGACGGTGGGAACATTAAGCCGCCTTCTCCACCGGCCGCAGCAGCGTGACATAGCGCACGCGATTGGCGGTCAGAAATCCTACCATGCGCTCGTTCACCACCTCGCCGTGGCTTAGCGAAGCATGGCGCAGCAGAAATTCTCGCGCCGGCCCAAACATCACAAAGCCGGTGTGAAAATAATCGAGCGATGGCTGCCGCGACACGAAGCCGATGATGTCGCCGTTCGCAAGCTTGTCCTTGTTGGACAAGAGTTCAGCACTCGGAATCGCCGCAATCGAATAATCACGGCGGCCAAGTTGAGACGGCCAGCCAATCGATTTTTTCAGGATCACCGGTTCGCCGAGCGAAATTTCGCGACAGCGGCCTTTCGCGACATTGCGCTCGCACCAGGCGGCCCAGTCATGATTGCGTTCGCGCCACGCGATCACGCCGTTGCGATAGCGGATCGTGCGCAACTGCGTCTCAAAAGATGGCAGATCATGCGCCTGAGCCGCCGCCAGCACGACCTCACAATAGGTCACGCAGTCGAAGCCGTCGTCGCGCACGACAAATTTTTCCTTGGTGGCTGGTCCGCCGATCAAGGTATCGGCGCGGTAGTGCTTGCCGAGCAGCGCTGCAGAGATGAAATCGATCCGCCTGGAAAGCCCCGGAAAGGCGCCGGATTGCCTGATAAGCCGGCCGACCAGATCATCGGCCGCGAAGCCCAGTACGCTGGGCAGCGCCAGCGCGGCGGAGGCCAGCAGGCTCAAAAAACCACGGCGGCTCGGCGCCGAATCGAATGCGATGGGCATTGCGTAAACCTAGCCCGTCATTCCTCGCGGATCACCACCAGGCGGTCGGCGCCGGATTCCGCCCCCCAGACTTCACCAGGCCGGCCGAGCAACTGGCGCACCGCGGCGCCGCGCCGGTCACTCGGGAAGCTGTCGAACTGCTCGCTCGCCGGATCGAACCGCATGATGGCATTGGCGTCGAAATCGGTGAGCCAGACCTTGTCGCCGTCATCGACATAGACGGCGTAAGCGCCGCCGCCGCTGCCGTTCGGCAGCTTCCAGGTTTTCCAGGTCTTGACGTTCGGATCATAGCGGCCGACCTCGCCGCTGTTCCAAAAGCTGACCCAGAGAATGCCTTTGGAATCCGACCAGATGCGGCGCGGCCCGGCGTTCGAATGCGGCGGTTGCACCATCGCGGCATCGCCACTCACCGTGTCGATTTTTGCGATGTGGTCGCCGGCCAGCGACGCGTACCAGACATCGCCCTTCGGCGTCGTTGTGATGCCATAGGGTCCGGCGCCCTTCGGCGCTTTCCACGCCTCGACCTTGCCGGTCGCCGGATCGACCCGGCCATAGACGCCGTTCTGCCCGGTGAACCAGAGAATACCCTTGCGATCGAAGGTCGCGGTGTTGAGATTGGCGTCGGGAAACTCTTTCGGCAGTGGGTAGAGCTTTACCTGGTTGTTGGCCGGATCGAAGCGCGCGATGGCGTTCTGCCCGCCTTCGGTGATCCAGGCGGCGCGATCGGGCCCGACGATCACGCCATGCGGCGCGGCGCCCGAGCCAAGCGGAATTTGCAGCGTGCGGCCGTTCTTCGGATCGAGAATACCGAGCGCGCCTTGCGACTGCGCGGTGTACCAGACCTTGCCATCGGGCGCGGGGGCGACATCATGCGGGTGCGCGCCTTTCGGCACGGGAAAGTAAGCCACCTGGCTTGCCCTCACTGGCTGAATCGACAGCACCAATGCGGCGACCATCACAACGACAAACGGGATCATGACGTTCGCCTCTCCCTACTCGGCAGCCCGGCTGCGCGCGTTCCAGCGCGCCGCCGCGGCTTCATCCGCCGATTTGGCTTCGACCCATCTGGCGCCGTCGGCCTGCTCGACCTGTTTCCAGAACGGCGCTCGGGTCTTGAGATAATCCATCAGAAATTCCGCAGCGGCAAAAGCGGCGTCGCGATGTGACGACGCCGTCACCACCAGCACAATGTCTTCGCCCGGCGTGATGCGGCCGTGGCGGTGTATCACGGTAACGCCGGCCAGCGGCCAGCGCTCGCGCGCCAGCGACACATGACTCTCGATTTCGGCTTCCGCCATGCCCGGATAATGCTCAAGCGTCAGCGCCGCGATCGGCTTGCCAACTTCCGCGCCGCGGCAAATGCCGGTGAAGGTGACGACAGCGCCGATGTCGGCGCGGCCATGCGTTAGCCGCGCGGATTCCTCGGCGGCGTTGAATGGCTCGCGCTGGATGCGGACGGTCACGCTCATGCCGTAAGTGTACCCGATCCTAGCTAGGTCGTCATTCGGGGACGGCCCAAGCCGGGCCCGGAATCCATAATCCAGTCGGTGACTATGGAATGACGAGTAAGGTCATCCCCCTGTCATCGGCGGGAAAAACGCAATTTCGCGGGCGTTCTTGATGGTGGCATTGGGTTGCACATGGGTCTTGTCGATCGCGGCGCGAATCACCTTCGGATTATCGAACGCGTGAGCGTATTCCTCGCCGCGCCCTGATAGCCATACGATCAGCTCACCGACCGTGACAACTGAAGCCGGCACATCGAGTTCTTCGTCGGTCTTGCCGACACGCTCACGCACCCAGGCGAAATAGCGGACTTTCATGACGCGCTTTTTCTTTTGCGCATGGTCTTGTCCGAAAATCGGCGTCCACTCTTCGGGATCATGCGCTCTTCATCAGGTAGCGCGCGGCGGCGCGCATATAGTCCCAGCCGGTGTAAAGCGTCAGCAACGCGGAGAGCCATAACAACGTCAGGCCGACCAATGACACATAAACAAAGACCGCGTCGCCAGCCTTGCCGGCCAGCAGGAACCCGACCGCCACCAATTGTCCGGCGGTTTTCCATTTCGCCAGTTGCGTCACCGGAACACCAACCCGCAGTTCGGCGAGAAATTCACGCAAGCCCGACACCAGGATTTCACGGCACAGAATGATAATCGCCGCCCATAGCGACCAGCCAGCAATGGTGCCGTCCGCAGCCAGCATCAGCAGGCAAGCCGAAACCAGAAGCTTGTCGGCGATCGGATCGAGCATACGGCCGAGCGTCGATTGCTGCTGCCAGGCGCGCGCAAAATAGCCATCGAGAATGTCAGTCACGCCGGCCGAGATGAAGATCGCGAGCGCGACCCAACGCAGCCACAGCGGCCCGTTCAGCAACGCCTGCCAATAGAGGCAAGCGACCACTGCGGGCACCGCGGCGATTCGGCCATAGGTCAGCAGATTCGGCAGGGCGTAAGGGTGCGACGACAGCCGCAGGGTGCTGTTCGCTTTCATGGCCAGAGATAATACTCCTCGCGCCGCATCTTCAACCGGCGCATCTTGGCGATGTCCACCGCTTACTGAATCGGCGGTCTTGGCAGGCGGCTATCGCCCCGCTCCATGACGAAAGTTTGATCGAGCGAATACCATTCGCCCTTCACATCGGCCGCCGGCGCTTTTTCGCCCGCCTCGTGGTGCACGTAATTGCCTACCAGCGCACAGGTAACGCCGAACTGCACGTCGGTTTCGAGCCGCGCGTCGTCACTGACATATATTTGCGAGATCAGCGTTTTGAACCCCTGCTTGAAGATCAAAAAATGCAGGTGCGCGGGGCGGTAATGGTGCCGCCCGGTGGCGCGCACCAGATCGCCGACCGGTCCCTCGACCGGGATCGGATAACCGGCCGGCTTGACGCTGCGGAAGGCGAAATGGCCCTTGGCCTCGGTCATGAACTGGCCACGCAAGTTCATGTCAGCCTGTTTAGGGTCCTGTTGCTCGTAAAAGCCTTCCGGCGAGGAATGCCAGATATCGACTTCGGCAGCTTCGATCGGCTTGCCCTTGGTGTCCTTGACCCAGCAATTCACGAACATCGCGGGCCCCGGCGTCGGCGAGCGGATGATCGAGCCGCCGCTCTCGGTGCGTGGTGAATTCTTTCGCCAGAACGGCCCGAGCAGGTTGGCGGTGGTTTCGGTCTGCCCGTTGTTGCCATTGTTAAGCAGACAAATAAGCGTCGAGAAGCCGAGCGAGCCGGACATCAGCACGACTTCATTGTGATTGTCGGTAGTAACCTGCCCCAGTCTGGTGATGATGCCGATCGCCTTCTCGAATTCCTGCTCGGTCAGATGCACGTCGCGGGCGAAGGCGTGCAGATGTTTGACCAATGCGGCGAGGATTTCGCGCAGCCGCGGATCGGAGGTCTGCTTAAAGGCGTCGAGCACCGCTTCGGTGACGTTTTCCTGCCGCTCGATGATCATGCTATTGTCCTCGTCTCAACTCTTTTGGAAGAAGTCATATATCTTTCGCGCCGTCTCCGCATTAATTCCAGGCACCTTCGATAGATCGGGCAGTGACGCTCGCTCGATGGCTTTCACAGTGCCAAAATGATGGAGCAGCGCACGCTTACGGGTCGGCCCGATGCCGGGAATCTCCTGCAAGCCGGCCTCGCGGATATCCTTTCTGCGGCGGGTGCGGTGCGAGCCGACGGCAAAACGATGCGCCTCGTCGCGCATCCGTTCGACGAAATACAGCAGCGGGTCGCGCGGCGGCAGCTTGAATGGGCTCTTGCCCGCAACATGAAATGTTTCGCGGCCGGCGTCGCGATCCGGCCCTTTGGCGATCGCCACCATCGGCACGTCACTGAGGCCGAGTTCGGCCAGCGTTTCCCGTGCCACGCGCAACTGGCCCTGCCCGCCGTCGATCAGCACCAGATCCGGCCAAACCTGGTCGGAGCTTGGTGAGTCGTCGTCGTGCACCAAGTCGCCGGTCGCCACGGCGGCGAGCGCGGCATCAGCGGTCACGCGCGGGTTCTCTTCCATCAGCCGCTTGAAGCGGCGCTGCAGCACCTCGCGCATCATGCCGTAATCGTCGCCGGGCGTGAGATCGGCCGAGCGGATATTGAACTTGCGGTACTGGTTTTTGCGGAAACCCTCCGGCCCGGCGACGATCATGGCGCCGACCGCGTTGCTGCCGGCGATATGGCTATTATCATAAACCTCGATGCGGCGCGGCGGCCGCCGCCGCGCGAAAGTATCGGCCAGCGCTTTCAAAAATCGCTGTTGGAGAGACGTATCTGCGAGATTGCGGCCGAGCGCATCGCG
>JBPCQM010000158.1:0-6459 GCA_050998115.1 Pseudolabrys sp.
GCTACTGGTAGCTTTGCTGCCGGCAGCTTGCCCGCCTGCTGGGTTGGAGTGACGAATGCTGAAGATGCTCCGTACGATGGCCTGGTTCTGCCAGACCAAGATCGGTTGGAACCGGATCGGCGTCTTGCTGAGTTTGACCATCATCGCGGTCGCGGCGGTGGTGCTGTTTCGCATGCTGCATAACACCGACGTCGACGAGGTGATCGGCGCGATGCGCGCGGTCGAGCCGCGCCACATCGCGATCGCCGCCTTCTTCGTCGCCGCCGGTTATTTCACGTTGACCTTCTACGACCTGTTTGCGCTGCGCACCATCGAACGCCAGGACGTTCCCTATCGAATCGCGGCGCTGGCCGGGTTCACCAGCTATTCGATCGGGCACAACATCGGCGCCACGGTATTTACCGGCGGCGCGGTGCGCTACCGCATTTATTCGGCGCATGGGCTCGACGCCGTCGAGGTGGCGAAGCTCTGCTTCGTCGCCGGCCTGACGTTCTGGCTCGGCAACGCCATGGTGCTCGGCCTCGGCGTCAGCTATGAGCCGGCCGCCGCGAGCGCGATCGACCAGTTGCCGCCGCTCGCCAACCGCCTGCTGGCCGCCGGCATTACAACGCTCCTTGTCGGCTATGTCGCCTGGGTATGGAGCGCGTCGCGGGTGATCGGCAGCGGCGGCTGGAAAGTCCGGCTGCCGAACGGGCCTTCGACGCTGTTGCAGATTTGCATCGGCATCATCGATCTCAGTTGCTGCGCGCTCGCCATGTACATGTTGCTGCCGGACGAGCCGAATATCGGTTTCGTCACGCTGGCGGTGATTTTCGTGATGGCGACCATGCTCGGTTTCGCCAGCCACGCGCCCGGCGGGCTCGGGGTGTTCGATGCCGCCATGCTGGTGGCGTTGTGGCAGTTCGACAAGGAAGATTTGCTGGCCGGCTTGCTGCTATTCCGGCTGCTCTACTATGTCGTGCCGTTTGTCTTGTCGCTGGCGATCCTCGGCAGCCGCGAGGTCGTCATTAATATGCGGCGCAAAGAACCTTTGCCGCCGCCGCAAAGGGTAGAAACCACTGCGCCGTTGCGCAGCGAGCTTGAGCGCAAGAAAAGACGATAGTGCTAGCGGTAGCCCAAACGGTAGTCCTATGGCGATCGATCAGCGCGGCGGCCTGAACGCGCCGCGGGCTCCCCGGGCGAGCCGCTGGCGCGGTGTGTGGCGCCTGATAACCGGCGAGCCGGAAGCGGCGCCGGACAACAGCATCCCGATGCCGCGCCCGGGCAATGCCACCGAGCCGGCGCTCCTTCTTATCGACTCCATGATTTCGGGCTTGCCGAGCCCGACCGTCGTCATCGACGATGACCTGCGCGTCGCGGCGTTCAATGCGCCGGCCTCCGCCATTGCGCCTGCCTTGTTTCGTGGCGAACCGGCTTTGATCATGCTGCGCACCCCGGAGCTGGTCGAGGCGATCCGCCGGGGCGCCGCGACGCGCCAACGCCAGCGCGCCGAGTTTCTGCAGCGCATTCCATTTGACCGCTGGTATGAAGTTTTTGTCGTCCCGTTCGCGTTGCCGGCCGGACTCGGCGCAGTGCGCGAGATGCTGCTGCTCAATTTCAATGATTTGACGCCGCTGCGCCGCGTCGAGGAGATGCGCGCCGACTTCATCGCCAATGCCAGCCACGAATTGCGCACGCCGCTTGCCGCGCTGCTCGGCTTTGTCGAGACGCTGCAAGGCCCCGCCAAGGAGGATCCGGCGGCACGTGAGCGATTTCTAGATATCATGCGTCGGCAGGCAACGCGGATGGCGCGGCTAATCGATGACCTGCTGTCGCTGTCGCGTATCGAGTTGAACGGGCATCAACATCCCGATACGCCGGTCGAACTTGCGCCGCTGGTTCGCCAGGTGGTGGATAGTTTGCAGACGCTGGCGCGCGATCGCGGCGTCGCCGTCAAGATCGATGTTCCGCAGCAACCGCTTACCGTGCTGGGCGACCGCGACGAGTTGACGCGTGCGTTGGAAAATCTGGTCGAGAACGCGCTCAAATATGGCGCCGCTGGTAAGCGCGTCGACGTTACACTAGAGTCTTCGGTGGCGGACGATGGCAAACCGCAGGCTCAAGTCTTGGTGCGGGATTATGGTCCGGGCATTGAAGCGCAGTATTTGCCGCGGTTGACGGAGCGCTTCTATCGCATCGATGTCAGCGACAGCCGCGCCCAGGGCGGCACCGGCCTTGGCCTCGCGCTGGTCAAGCATGTGCTCAACCGGCACGGCGGCCGTCTTACCATCCAGAGCAGGCCTGGGGAGGGCGCGACCTTCACGGCGCATCTGCCTTTGCACACCGGCAGCGCCCGCTGAAATACGAAATAATAAAGTCAAATCAAGCACCTAATCTGTCATTCCACTGTCACCCAAGCTTTATAGAACGGTGACATGCGCTTCCTAGAGCTTGTCGCGACTTCGGAAGTTCTGAGTCAAACCCAACAACAAACCGTCCGAAGCGCGTCTCTGGAGTGCGTCCTGATTCAACAGCGGCCGCCCGCTCAACGGGTGCAAAGGCAGGTGATCGCGAGCCTCAGGTTCGCGACCGCCGTTGGCCGCCAACATGGAGAGAACCCTTGAAACATTGGAACACCTTGGCAGTTGCCGGCTTGATTGCCGCCGCTGCTTTTGCTCCGGCCTATGCCGCGGATATTTCCGGCGCCGGCGCAACCTTTCCCTACCCGGTCTACGCAAAATGGGCCGACGCCTACAAAAAAGAAACCGGTAACGGATTAAACTACCAGTCGATCGGTTCCGGTGGCGGCATCAAGCAGATCAAGGCCAAGACCGTGACGTTCGGCGCCAGTGACGCGCCGCTGCCGGGCAAGGAGCTTGACGAAGCCGGTCTCGCTCAATTCCCGATGGTGATGGGCGGCATCGTGCCGGTCGTTAATCTCGACGGCGTCAAGCCCGGTGACCTGGTGATCGATGGTCCGACCCTCGCCAAAATTTTCATGGGCGACATCAAAACCTGGGATGACGCCGCAATCAAGAAGCTGAACCCCAGCGCCAAGCTGCCGAGTCAGGCGATTGCCTTGGTGCATCGGTCGGACGGCTCCGGCACCACCTTCAATTTCACTTATTATCTTTCCGACGTGAGCGCGGACTGGAAATCGAAGGTTGGCAACAATACGGCGGTGCAATGGCCGGCCGGCATCGGTGCCAAGGGCAATGAAGGCGTCGCCAACAACGTTGCCAATACAAAAGGCTCGATTGGCTACGTTGAATACGCCTACGCGCTGCAAAACAAGTTGACCTTCACCAAGATGATCAACAAAGCCGGCAAGACCGTCGCCCCGACGTCTGAAGCCTTTCAGGCCGCGGCGGCCAATGCCGACTGGAAATCGCAGCCCGGTTACGGCGTGATCCTGGCCAACCAGCCTGGGGATCGGTCGTGGCCGATGACGGCGGCGACCTGGATCTTGATCTACAAGCAGCCGCAGGACGCGGCGGCGACCGGCGAAGCGCTCAAGTTCTTTGCCTGGTCCTACGCCAAGGGCGGCAAGATGGCGGAGGCGCTCGATTACGTGCCGATGCCAGCCGATGTGGTCGCCGACATCGAGAAGATGTGGGCTACCGACATCAAGGACGCAAGCGGCAAGCCCGTCTTCGCGATGACCAATTGATCGTGGACGCAAAGGGAAAAGGCGTCGCGTTGGCGCCTTTTCCCCATTTCCGGTTGACTGGAGGAGATTGTGGTTGACGTGGCGTTGCAGCGCGGGACCGTAAGCGCCGCCAAAACTTCCGACCGCGGCAAGATTCTGCAGCGGTTGAAACTCGCCGACACCGCGTTTTGCTGGCTCACGCGTTCCGCCGCGATGGCGGTGCTCGTCATTCTCAGTGGAATCATTGTTTCTTTGATTGACGGCTCGATCCCGGCGTTGCGTGCCTTCGGCCTCAATTTCCTGATTGACGAAAGCTGGAACCCGGTAACCGAAAAATTCGGGGCGATCGCGCCGATCTACGGCACCGTCGTTACCTCGCTGATCGCCATGCTGATCGCGGTGCCGGTTGGACTATTTATTGCGGTGTTTCTGACCGAGTTGTGTCCGATGCCACTGCGCCGCTCGATTGGCATCGCCATCGAGCTTCTGGCCGGCATTCCAAGCATCATTTACGGCATTTGGGGGCTGTTCGTGTTCGCGCCATTCTTGCAGCAGACGCTGCAGCCGTTTTTGATAACCGTGTTCGGCCATGTCCCACTGCTGTCGGCTCTTTTTGCGGGGCCGCCTTACGGCATCGGCATGCTCACGGCGGGGCTGATCCTCGCCATCATGGTGCTGCCTTTCATCACCTCCATTTCGCGCGACGTTTTCTCGGCGGTGCCAAGTGTCCTCAAGGAGGCCGGCTATGGGCTTGGCTGCACCACCTGGGAAGTCTCGCGATATGTAGTGCTGCCGTATGCGCGGGTCGGCGTGATTGGCGGCATCATGCTTGGGCTTGGCCGCGCGCTCGGCGAGACCATGGCGGTGACCTTTGTCATCGGTAATGCGCATCGGATCTCCGGATCGATCCTGGCGCCCGGCACCACAATTTCCGCGACCATCGCCAACGAATTCACCGAAGCGGTCGGCGATCTGTACACCTCGGCGCTGATCGCGCTCGGCCTCATTCTGTTTGTCATTACTTTCGTCGTTCTTGCCTGCGCGCGGCTGTTGCTGGCACGCGTACAGAAACGGATAGGAATCTGATGGTCTCCGCGCTTTACGCTCGCCG
The DNA here is from genome assembly GCA_050998115.1 of Pseudolabrys sp. Classification (GTDB taxonomy): domain Bacteria; phylum Pseudomonadota; class Alphaproteobacteria; order Rhizobiales; family Xanthobacteraceae; genus Pseudolabrys. The sequence goes on from JBPCQM010000158.1 coordinate 4,740, forward strand.
CCGGCGCCGCAACAACATCGCGGTGGGTATTGCTCTGGGCGCGACGCTGTTCGGTCTGGCCTGGCTGGTGCTCATTCTCGCGGTGCTGCTGTGGAACGGCGTCAGCGGCCTTTCGCTGGCGGTGTTCACCGAGATGACGCCGCCGCCGGGATCCGCCGGCGGACTGCTCAACGCGATTGCCGGCAGCGTGGTGATGACGGTGATCGCGGTGGCGATTGGCACGCCACTCGGCATGTTGGCCGGCACCTATATGGCGGAATACGGCCGTTACGACCGCATCACTACGGTAGTCCGCTTTGTCAACGATATCCTGCTGAGCGCGCCCTCAATCGTCGTGGGCCTGTTCATCTACGAAATCATGGTTGCGCGTATGGGCCATTTTTCCGGCTGGGCCGGTGCGGTTTCGCTTGCGGTCATCGTCGTGCCGGTGGTGGTGCGCACCACCGAGGACATGCTCACGCTGGTGCCGGACACCTTGCGCGAAGCCGCCGCTTCAATCGGCTTGCCGCGGTCGCGGATGATCACCCGCGTCGCCTACCGCGCCGCCGCTGCCGGCATGATTACCGGAGTGCTGCTCGCAGTTGCGCGCATCAGCGGCGAGACCGCGCCGCTGCTGTTTACCGCGCTCAATAATCAGTTCTGGAGCACCAATCTGAATGCGCCGGTGGCCAGCCTGCCGGTGGTAATCTTCCAGTTCGCGCTTAGTCCCTACAAGGACTGGCAGTCGCTGGCCTGGACCGGCGCGCTGATGATCACCGTTACGGTGCTGCTGCTCAGCATCACCGCGCGTGTCCTCACGACCCCGAGAAAATCAACATGAGTCGAGAAAATCAACATGAGTATGGCAGCCGTCGCAGTCCCTTCCGTCGTCCTCGCGAGATCGGATCCGAGCAACCTGGCGGAGAAGGTTTCAATCCGAAATCTTGATTTTTTCTACGGCGACTATCGCGCCTTAAGGGAAATCAACGTGCCGATCTATGCCGGCAAGGTCACGGCGTTTATCGGCCCGTCGGGCTGCGGCAAGTCCACGCTGCTGCGCGTTCTCAATCGGATGTATGACCTCTATCCAAATCAGAAGGCGACTGGCGAGGTGCTGCTCGATGGCGACAACTTGCTGTCGCCGCGCCAGGATCTCAATTCGCTGCGCGCGCGGGTCGGCATGGTGTTTCAGAAGCCGACGCCGTTCCCGATGACGATCTATGAAAACATCGCCTTCGGCATTCGGCTTTACGAAAAGCTGTCAAAGCCGGAACTCGATGATCGGGTGCGCCGCGCCCTCGAACGCGCCGCGTTGTGGAGCGAAGTCAAGGATAAGCTCGGCTCTAATGGCCAAAGCCTATCCGGCGGCCAGCAGCAGCGATTATGCATCGCGCGCACCGTGGCGGTGCAGCCCGAGGTCATTTTATTCGACGAGCCGTGTTCGGCGCTCGATCCGATTTCGACGGCGAAGATCGAGGAACTGATCGGCGAACTGAAAGAGGATTACACGATCGCGATCGTCACCCATAACATGCAGCAGGCCGCGCGCGTGTCGAACTTCACCGCCTTTATGTATCTCGGCGAGTTGGTCGAGTACGGCGACACCACCAAGATATTCACGACGCCGAACGACCGGCGCACCCAGGATTACATCACGGGTCGCTTCGGCTGAGCGCGGACGCAAGGACGATAGTCATGACAGAAGGCCATACCGCCAAGGCGTTCGACGGCGATCTACAGG
>JBPCQM010000271.1:0-33217 GCA_050998115.1 Pseudolabrys sp.
GATTACATCACGGGCCGCTTCGGCTGATTGCGGACACAAGACGATATTAAGGACGATATCCATGACCGAAGCTCATACCGCCAAGGCGTTCGACGGCGATCTTCAGGACCTCACCCGCATGGTCGCCGAAATGGGCGGCCTGGCTGAAAAGCAGATCGCGGACAGCGTCGATGCCTTGGCCAAGCGCGATACCGCGCTTGCGCAACGCGTCACCCAGGCCGACGCCACGATCGACCAGCTTCAGCGCGACATTGAGGAAAAGGCGATTTTGACCATTGCGCGACGGCAGCCGATGGCGGTCGATTTGCGCGAGATCGTCGGCGCGCTGCGGCTTTCCAACGATCTCGAGCGCATCGGCGACCTCGCCAAAAACATCGCCAAGCGGGTGGTTGCGCTCAACAGCGAGTTCCCGCCGCCCAAGCTGATCCGCGGGGTCGAGCACATGGCGGACCTGGTGCTCGGCCAGATGAAGGCGGTGCTGGACGCCTTCGCCCAGCATGACACCGCCAAGGCGATGGCGGTATGGCGCGCCGACGAGGAAATCGACGCCATGACGACGTCGGTGTTCCGCGAATTGCTGACCTATATGATGGAGGATCCGCGCAACATCACGTTCTGCATCCATCTGCTATTCTGCGCCAAGAACATTGAGCGGATGGGCGATCATGCCACCAATATCGCGGAAACCGTGCACTTCATGACCGAAGGGCACGTGATCAGCGATCAACGCCCGAAAGGCGACGACACCGTCGCCTTCGCCGCGCTGCGCGCGGCCGGCGACCGGTAAGGAAATTTGCTCCGATGAACGCCCGGATATTAGTTGTCGAGGACGAAGAGCCACTGACGACGTTGTTGCGCTACAACCTTGAAGCAGAAGGCTATGAAGTCGATACTAGCGCCCGAGGTGACGAGGCAGATACCAAACTTCGCGAAGCAAGGCCCGACTTGGTCGTGCTAGATTGGATGCTGCCCGGGTTATCCGGCATCGAGCTTTGCCGAAGGTTGCGGGCAAGGCCGGAAACCAAGAATATACCGATTATCATGCTGACCGCGCGTGGCGAAGAATCCGAAAAAGTCCGCGGTCTCGCCACCGGTGCCGACGATTACATCGTCAAGCCCTTCTCGGTGCCCGAGTTGCTTGCCCGGGTGCGGGCCCTGTTGCGCCGGGCAAGCCCTGAACGTGTCGCTAACATTTTGACGATCGGCGACGTCGCACTCGATCGGGAAAAGAAACGAGTGTCGCGCGGTAGCCGGGCCGTCGATCTTGGGCCAACTGAATTCAGGCTGCTAGAATTTCTGATGGAGCGCCCGGGCCGCGTGTTCTCGCGCGAGCAACTGCTCGACGGTATTTGGGGCAACGAAATTTACATCGACGAGCGCACGGTCGACGTTCACGTTGGGCGTTTGCGAAAGGCGCTTAATCGAACGAACGAGCGTGACCCGATCCGCACCGTGCGCGGCGCCGGCTATGCGCTCGACGACCGGTTTGGCAAGGCGAGCTAGTTGCGGAACGGCCGCTTGTCGCGCCGGCGGTCGGAGGCCGGCTGGTAGGCAACGCGCGAGTGGTAACTACAATAGGGCGAGCCCTCGTTCGAATTGCCGCCGCAGAAAAAGAACTCGGTGCTGCCGGGGTCGCCGACCGGCCAGCGGCAGGTCGCATCACTGAGTTGCAGCAGTGTTTTGCGCTGCTCCAGTGGAATTTCGATCAGTTCGGGCTCCGGCTCTGCCGCATAGTCATAGGCCAGCGCGTTATTGCCGCGGATCGAGGGCCGCGAGACCCGCAACATATGGTTCGAAGAGCGGGCCTTGCGCGGGCGCGGCGAAGACGAGGAGGGGCTTTTGGCGCGACCGGACAGGCCGAGGCGGTGAACCTTGCCGATTACCGCATTGCGGGTGATGCCGCCCAATTCAGCGGCGATCTGGCTGGCAGAAAGGCCATCGGCCCAGAGTTTGGTGAGGAGCGCCACCCGTTCGTCGGTCCAGCCCATCGGAGTTTTCCTTTGTCTCTCAAGGATTTAGATAGAATCCGACCCCGTCGTCTGGCGCAGTTTTGTTGCACCGAACGCGTACGCTTCGGAAAATGAACCAGGAGCGATGACAACACGAGATGTCGTACTGCCCAGCAGGAAACCTACAATATCGGGTGACTCCCGCGCAAGCGGCTGTGGCGGTTACGCACAAAATCCAGTATTCCCGGCCCCAGATTCCAACAGATATATCGGCCTTGCGTTGGCCACCTCGGCCTTGTTCGGTGCCGAGCATCGGCCTTGTTCTGCCGAACAAACCGTTTCCTCGCCGACAAACTCTTGCAATCAGAAGGCCGCGCAATAAACTGACAAAACGTGCCGCCCGGCGAGGCGGCACATTTCATTTCGGCAAATCGCTCGATGGAAGCAGATCACCGTGGCCTCGCATCTTTTGCCCACGTATGCGCGTGTCGACCTCGCTTTCGAGCGGGGCGAGGGCGCCTGGCTGTTCACCAAAGAGGGTGAGCGCTATCTCGATTTCACCGCTGGCGTCGCGGTCAATGCGCTCGGCCATGCCCATCCGCACCTCGTCAAGGCGCTGACCGGGCAAGCGCAGAAGGTCTGGCATGTCTCGAACCTCTATCGCATCCCGGAAGGCGAGCGGCTGGCCGACCGGCTGTGCGAGGCAACCTTCGCCGACACGGTGTTCTTCCAGAATTCCGGCACCGAGGCGATGGAATGCGCCATCAAGATGGCGCGCAAATACTAGTCGGCGTCGGGCAAGCCGGAGCGCTATCGGATCATCACCTTCGAGGGCGCGTTTCACGGACGCACACTCGCGGCGATCGCCGCGACGGGCAACAAGAAATACCTCGAAGGCTTTGGCCCGCCGGTCGAGGGCTTCGACCAGGTTCCGTTCGGTGACCTCGACGCCGTCAAGCGCGCCATCACGAACGAGACGGCGGCGATCCTGATCGAGCCGGTGCAGGGCGAAGGCGGCGTGCGGGTCGCGCCGCTGCCGTTCCTGCGCGCGCTGCGAAAATTGTGCGACGACAATGGACTGCTGCTGATATTCGACGAAGTGCAGACCGGCTTCGGCCGCACCGGCGATCTGTTCTGCTATCAGCACACCGGAGTCGAGCCGGACATCATGCCGGTCGCCAAGGCGCTCGGCGGCGGATTTCCGGTCGGCGCCTGCTTGGCGACAACCGAAGCCTCGAAGGGTATGACGACCGGAACGCATGGCTCGACCTTCGGCGGCAACCCGTTGGCGATGGCGGTCGGCAACGCGGTGGTCGATGTCATCACCGCGCCGGGCTTCATCGATAATGTTCGCCAGGTGTCGCTGCTGCTCAAGCAGCGGCTCGCCGAAATCAAGGACCGCCATCCAACCGTAATCGCTGAAGTGCGCGGTGAAGGCTTGCTGATGGGACTGCGCTGCGTCGTGCCGGCCAGCGAATTAGTCGATGAATTGCGCGCCGAGAAAATGATTACGGTTGGCGCGGGCGAGAATGTCGTGCGGCTGCTGCCGCCGCTGATCATCGGTGAGGACGAAGCCGCCGAGGCGATCGATCGGATCGACGGCGCCTGCGCGCGGCTGGCGCAAATCCATGCGCGCGCCGCGAAGAAAGCGGTGGCGTCATGAAAGCGAACGGCGTGCGGCATTTTCTCGATCTCGACGCGATCGCCAAGGACGATCTGCGCGACATGCTCAAGGTCAGTCGTGCCATGAAAGCGCGCCGCAAGTCCGCGGATGTCAACGACAAGCCGTTGGAAGGCAAGACGCTGGCGATGATTTTCGACAAGCCGTCGACCCGCACCCGCGTTTCGTTCGACGTCGCGATGCGCCAGCTTGGCGGCGAAGCTATTTTGCTGACCGGCCAGGAAATGCAGCTCGGCCGCGGTGAAACGTTGGCCGACACCGCGCGCGTCTTGTCGCGCTACGTCGACGCCATCATGATCCGGATTCTCGACCCGACGGCGCTGGCCGAATTGGCTCGCCACGCCACCGTGCCGGTGATCAACGGCCTGACGCGGCGCTCGCATCCCTGCCAGGCGATGGCGGATGTAATGACTTTCGAGGAAAACCGCGGCTCGATCAAAGGCCGCACCGTGGCCTGGACCGGCGATGCTAACAACGTGCTGGCGTCGTGGATGCACGCGGCCGAGCGTTTCGAATTTGCGCTGCGGGTCGCGACGCCGGCCGAACTAAAACCGAAAAAGTGGCTGATGGACTGGATCAAGAGTTCCGGCGCCAATGTCACGCTGAGCAAGGACCCCGAGGAGGCAGTGCGCGAGGCGGATTGCGTCGTCACCGATACCTGGGTCTCGATGGGCGACCATGACGGCGTCAGCCGCCGGCACAATTTGCTCAAACGCTACCAGGTCAATGCGCGGCTGATGGCGAAGGCGAAGTCGGACGCCTTGTTTATGCACTGCCTGCCGGCGCACCGCGGCCAGGAAGTCACCGACGAGGTGATCGACGGTCCGCAGTCGGTGGTGTTCGACGAGGCCGAGAATCGCCTGCACGCCCAGAAAGGTATTCTGGCCTGGTGCCTGCACGTCGATTAGGTCTGATACTTTTCCCGAGCGCAGCGCAGCACTTCTTCGTGGTACGCTGCAGCCCCGGGATCCAGCTTTCTGAACCAACCGGGACCCCGGATCAGCAGCGCACCATTCGCCATAGCGCGTCTAAGCGTGAACGCGCTTATGGCTCATGCTGCGCAGCATCCGGGGAACGCAGACGGATAGGACTCGCTTTTGCCACGCTGGACCTTAAATAAATCGCCATGACCGATCCGCAAACCAATCCCCAAAGCGCCATTCCGACCCGCGCGCCCTCCGCCGTCAGCGCGGATGACACCATCATGCCGTTTGAGGTGGCGGCGCTCGATTTGCGCGGCCGCGTGGTCCGGCTTGGCCCCGCGGCCGACGAGATTTTGCAGCGCCACGACTACCCCGTGCCGGTGTCCAAACTGGTCGGCGAGGCCATCGTGCTCACCGTGATGCTCGGATCGGCGCTCAAGATTTCCGGCCGGCTCATCTTGCAGACCCAGAGCGACGGACCCGTCAGCATGTTGGTGGTCGACTTCACCGCGCCCGACAAAGTTCGGGCTTGCGCGCGGTTTGACGCCGCGCAGGTCGATGCCGCGATCGCAGTGGGCAAAGCCAATGGCGGCGCCTTGTTAGGCTCTGGTCATCTCGCCATGACGATCGACCAGGGACCGGAGATGAACCGCTATCAGGGTCTGGTCGCGCTCGACGGCGGCAGCCTTGAAGCCGCAGCCCATGAATATTTCCTGCGCTCGGAGCAGATCCCAACGCGGGTACGCCTCGCCGTGGCCGAGCAGTTCGTCGCCGGCGAAGGCGGCCCGCACCGGCATTGGCGCGCCGGTGGCATCCTGCTGCAATTTTTGCCGCAAGCACCAGAACGCATGCGCGTGCCCGACCTTGATCCTGGTGACGCGCCGGAAGGCACGCCCGTCCATAATATGAAGGAAGACGATGCCTGGGTCGAAGGCCGCGTCATAGTCGAGACGGTCGAGGACCTTGAATTGATCGATCCCGATTTGTCCAGCGAGCGGCTGGTGTACCGCCTATTTCACGAGCGCGGTGTGCGCGTGTTCAAGAGCGCCGAGGTGCGGGCGGAATGCTCGTGCTCACGCGGGGGCGTCGAATCCATGCTGCGCAGCTTTTCGCAGGACGATCGCGATCACATGGTCGAGAACGGAGTCATCTCGGTGACCTGCGAATTTTGCAACGCCAACTACCAGTTCGCGCCCGGCGACGTCGCCGTCCAATGAGACTTGTGTTAGCCGCCTTTGCGCTGCTCGCTGTTTGCAGCCTGACGCCAGCTTTCGCGCAAAGCTGTCCCGAGCCACTCGCCTCGGCCCGGCGCCTGGTGCTGGTCACTGCTGACAGCATGAATTCCAGCAAGCAACGGTGCAGCGTTTCGAGCGCGCCGCGATCAACGCGTCGTGGCGGCCGGCCGGCGGGCCGGCGTCCGCGGTGATCGGCAAAACGGCATGGCGTGGTCGTTTGCGTTTCGCGACCTGACGCGTCAAGGCGAACCGATCAAGATCGACGGCGACAACCGCATCCCAGCCGGCATCTATCGTCTTGGTCCGGGTTTCGGCTTCGCTGCGCCGCGCCGGCCCGGCTAGCAACAAATCCGCACCGGCGATGTCTGTGTCGACGATCCGGAGTCGTCCGCCTACAACACCGTGACGTCGCGCGCCAAAGTCGACTGGAAAGTGCACGGCGAAAACATGTGGCGCGTGCCTGATTATCGCAACGGCTTGTTTGTCGACTATCCAACGAACGTCAAAGCACGTGGCGGGTCCTGCATTTTTTTCCACGTGCGAATGGCGCAGAAAACCAGCACGACCGGGCGCGTTGCGCTGCCGGAACCCGCCGTGAAGGCGCTGCAGGATTTTGCCGAGCCGGGCGCGGGAGTCGCCGTGATGCCGCGGCACGCGCTGGATCGGCTGAAGGATTGTTTGCCGTCGCCGTAGTCAAGAGCCATCGGTGGCGTGAGTCGTGCGGTCCCGCTGCGGCCCGGACACAAGGCAGCTAGTTGATCGTCCGCTCCGCAAACGAACTATCGAGCGAAAATGCCGGGATCTCGATATCGAAACGCTCGCCGGCTTCAGTCACCAGGCCGTAGGTGCCCTTCATGAAACCGGAAGGCGTCTGTAGTGGGACGCCGCTGGTATATTCGAATGACTCGCCGGGCTTGAGGACCGGTTCCTCGCCGACCACGCCGGCGCCTTTGACTTCCTGGAGTTTTCCGGTGGCATCGGTGATCCGCCAGTGCCGGGTTTTTAGTTGCACGGTTTCCTGGCCGCGATTGGCGATGTCGATCGTATAGGCCCAGAAATAATATCCATTGCTCGGCGATGAGCGCTCGGAGACGAACCGGGGGTTCGCGGTGACCTCGATCTTGCGCGTGACGGCGCGATACATGAGTTTTACCGGCCCTTTATACGCGGCAATGCCGAGCAGTTGATCGGGGTCCAAAAAATAGCAAAGAATCGTATGATAGGTTTCGCACGGATTATGGCCGAAAGGCCGCCAGAAAGAAAAGCCGTTCAATGGCCCCGGTACTTCCGCTTACAACCGAACGCGACCTGCGGCTCGACCTGTTCCGCGGCATCGCGCTCTGGCTGATTTTTCTCGACCATATCCCGTCCAATGCGGTGAGCTGGATCACGATCCGGAACTACGGCTTCAGTGACGCCACCGAGATTTTCGTCTTTATTTCCGGTTACACCGCCGCCTTTGTTTATGGCCGGGAGATGACCACAAATGGTTTTGTGGTCGCCGGCGCCCGGGTGCTCAAGCGCGCGTGGCAGATTTACGTCGCGCACGTGTTTTTATTCGCGATCTACCTGGCCGAGATCGCCTATGTCGCGCAGAGCTTCGAGAATCCCCTCTACAGCGAAGAAATGGGCATTCTCGATTTTCTCAAGCAACCTGACGTCACCATTCTTCAGGCGCTGCTGCTCAAGTTCAAGCCGGTCAACATGGACGTGCTGCCGCTTTACATCATCCTGCTGCTCGGATTTGCGCCGGCGCTGTGGCTCCTGCTGCGCAGCCCCTCACTCGCGCTCGCCGCTTCCGCGGTGCTGTATGGCCTGATGTGGTGGTTCGACTGGAATCTCGCGGCCTATCCGAGCGGCACCTGGGTGTTCAATCCATTCGCCTGGCAATTGCTGTTTGTGTTCGGCGCGTGGTGCGCGCTCGGCGGCGCGCAGCGGCTTGGCCGCTGGATGTCGTCGCCGGTCACGATCGGGCTGGCGGCGCTCTATGTGTTGTTCTCATTCAGCATCGCGATGACGTGGTATTTTCCCCGTCTCGGCGCCTTCGTCCCGAAGCTGGTTGCCGATCATCTTTATCCGATCGACAAGACCAATCTCGACGTATTGCGCATCCTGCATTTCCTGTCGCTTGCGGTGATCACGGCCTGGCTGGTGCCGCACGGCTGGCCGGCGCTCAAGTCGCGCTGGTTCTGGCCGGCGATCGTGTGCGGGCAGCATTCGCTCGAAACATTCTGCCTCGGCGTGTTCTTGTCGTTCGCGGCGCATTTCGTTTTCACCGAAGTTTCCAACACGATTGCGGTGCAAATAGCAGTCAGCCTGATCGGCATCGCCATCCTGGTTGGCGCCGCGGCGCTGGTTTCGTGGTATAGAAGGGTCGAACGTCGGGGAGCCGGACCTCGCCCGCCGCAGGAACGGCCGGGTCTGGCGCGGGGCGAAGCATGAGGACGCCGGGAATCGTTCTGCTTGCGTGCGCGGTATTTGCCGCGCTGCCTTGCTTTGGGACGGCGCTGGCCGATCATTCGGCCGAGTGCAGCGTCGCCCAACATCAGATCGAAAACGATTTTCCGTTGCCGCAGGTCGCCAAGGCGCTCAAGCAAAAGCAGCTCGATATTCTGGTGGTGGGTGCCGGATCGTCGAGCCTGCCCGGCGCGAGCGGCACGATCAACGCCTATCCGGCGCGATTGCAGGCGGCGCTTACCGAAAAGCTGCCCGGTGTTGCCGTGAAAGTCACCGCAGATGTGAAAAGCGGCCGCACCGCCCTGGATTCGCTCAAGGCCATCGCTGCCGGTCTCAAAGCCTCAAGGCCGGCCCTCCTAGTTTGGCAGAGTGGGACTGTCGACGCGATGCATCAGGTAGAACTTGACACCTTCAACACCGCGCTCGATAGCGGGGTGGCGGAGGCCCAAGCGGCCGGCAGCGATGTCATCCTCGTCAACGCGCAATATAGCCCGCGCACCGAGTCGATGATCGCGCTGGGCGCGTATTCTGAAAACATGCGCTGGATCGCGCTGCAACGCGAAATTCCGCTGCTGGATCGCTTCAGTATCATGAAGCTATGGGCCGAATTGGGGACTTTCGATTTTAATGCTCCGACAAAAAAACTTGACATTGCCGAGCGGGTACACGATTGCATAGGCCGACTGCTTGCGGACCTTATTGTTGAGGCGTCAAAGCCGGCCGCGCCACCACTGAGCGTGCGCTAGCTAAAGGCCGGGGTAGCTACCTTGCCGGGTAATGTTGAAGCTCACCGGGCGGTGAGAGTGCTCTCCGCCACCGCTCTGATTGTCGCACTTTTTGCGCCGGGCTTGGCGCGCGCCGACGGCGCCGCGCGTGCCTGCAATATTCCGCTCGACACTGTAAGGCTCGCCAATCCGCTGCCCCATGTCGCGCAACGGCTCGGCGCCGGCCACGACATCGTCATCGTCGCGATCGGATCATCCTCGACCGCCGGCGCTGGCGCCAGTTCGCCGGCGGCGAATTATCCGAGCCGGCTTGCGGTCGAACTGGGTCAGTTGTTTCCGCGCCAGAAATTCACGGTGATCAACCGCGGCGTCAACGGCGAGGAAGCCGCCGATATGCTCAAACGCTTCGATACCCAGGTGGTGGCGGAAAAGCCCGATCTGGTGTTGTGGCAGCTCGGCACCAATTCGGTGATCCGCGACCGTCCGCTGATCGATCACGGCGCCACGATCCGTGACGGAATTAACACCATCAAACCAACCGGCGCCGATGTGATCTTGATCGATCCGCAATTCGCGCCGAAGGTGATCATCAAGCCGGAAGTTGAACACGTGGTCGATTTGATCGGGATCACCGCCAAGACCGAGAACGTCGACCTGTTCCATCGGTTCGCCCTGATGCGCCACTGGCACGATGACGAGCGCCTGACGTTCGAGGATTTCGTGTCGGCGGACGGACTGCATATGAACGACTGGAGCTATGGTTGCCTCGCGAAGACGCTGGCCGCCGCGATCGCCGAAGCGGCGACGCGGCCGTTGACATCGGCGTCGGCCTCCTCGCTGCCCAAGCGCTAGACCTCATACCGCCTCGATTGCGGTCTGCAAATCTCCGATGATGTCGTCGGGATGCTCAAGCCCGGCCGAAAACCGCACCAGGCCGTCGCCAATGCCAAGCTCGGCGCGCTGCTCGGGTGTCAGGCGCTGATGCGTCGTTGTGGTCGGATGGGTGATCAGGCTTCGCGCGTCGCCGAGATTATTGGTGATGCGGATGAGCTTGAGCGCGTTGAGAAAGCGGAACGCCCCGGCCTTGCCGCCCTTGATCTCGAACGAGCACAGCGTCGAGCCGGCGCGCATCTGCTTCTTGATGATGTCGGCCTGCGGATGGTCGGCGCGGCCGGGATAGATCACCCGCACCAGGCTTTCGTTGCCGGCCAGCGCGTCGGCGACTTTGCCGGCGGTTTCGGTCTGCTGGCGCACCCGGACCGATAAAGTCTCCAGCCCCTTGAGCAGCACCCAGGCATTGAACGGCGACAGCGACGGTCCGGTCTGCCGCAAAATCTGGTGGACATGATCCTGGATGAATTTCTCCGACCCCAGAATGACGCCGCCGAGACAGCGGCCCTGGCCGTCGATATGCTTGGTGGCGGAATACACCACGCAATCGGCGCCGAGTTCGAGCGGGCTCTGATAGAGCGGCGTCGCGAACACGTTGTCGACCACCAGCCTGGCGCCGGCCGCCTTGGCGATCTTCGCCACCGCCGCGATGTCGATGACTTCCAGCGTTGGGTTGGTCGGCGATTCGAAGAAGAAGGCCCTGGTGTTCGTGCGTACCGCCTTCTGCCATTGCACCAAATCGGTGCCGTCCACCAGCGTGGATTCGACCCCGAAGCGCGGCAGCCACTCTTCGATCACCCAACGGCACGAACCGAACAAAGCTTTGGCGGCGACGACGTGATCCCCGGCGCGCACCAGGCCCATCAGCGCGGTGGTGACGGCGGCCATGCCGCTCGCGGTCGAGCGCGCGGCCTCGGCGCCTTCGAGCGCCGCCATGCGCTGCTCGAACATCGTCATGTTCGGGTTGGAGTAGCGCGAATAGACGTAACCCGGTTCACGACCGGAAAACCGCGTTTCACATTGCTCGGCGCTGTCGTAGACGTAACCTTGGGTGAGGTAGATCGCCTCCGAGGTCTCGTTGAATTGCGAGCGCATCGTGCCGGCATGAACGAGCCGGGTTTCGGGACGGTAGTTATGCTTCGGCGGCGTGGCGGACGCTGGCATATTACTCTCCTGCGGGCCTTTATTCGGCCAACAAAAAACCGGCCGGGAAAAATCCTCGGCCGGGCACACGCGTCCCCGGCCTTTTAGCGATTTGTTTTACGTGGCTGCAAGCCGGCCGGCTCAAATGACCACGGGATAAGCCTTGCTCTTACGCCCGGCCTCTCTTTGCGTCAAGACAGGTGTCGGGTTAGATCGCTTGCGCAATTCGCCCGGACGCCCAACGATCGCCCGATGAACGCCCATTTGGCCCACGCGGATATGTCGCTCTCTTTCGCCGAAGGCGACAAAGGCATTCTGCCCGACCGCATGATCGCCCAGCTCAGCAAGAGTGGCGGCATCATCAGCGCGCGCGATTTCGCGACGGATCAGGTCCAGCCGGCCAGCCTCGATTTGCGGCTCGGCAATGTCGCCTATCGCGTGCGCGCCAGTTTCCTGCCTGGGCCGAACGGGTCGGTCGGCCGCCGCATCGCAGATTTGAAGTTGCACGAGATTCCGCTGTCGTCGAACGGCGCGGTGCTGGAAACCGGCTGCGTTTATATCGTGCCGCTGATGGAAAGCCTCGCGCTGCCGCCGGATATCGGCGCCTCTGCCAATCCGAAAAGCTCGACTGGCCGGCTCGATATCTTCACCCGCGTCATTTCGGATGCGATGCGCGGCTTCGACCGCATTCCGCCCGGCTACCGCGGCCCGCTCTATGCCGAGATCAGCCCTCGCACGTTTCCGGTGCTGGTGCGCGAGGGCTCGCGGTTCTCGCAAATCCGGTTCCGCCGCGGCCACGCGCTGCTCGACGCGCCGGCGCTCAACGCGCTGCATGCCAAAGGGCGGCTGGTCGACAACGCGGACGCCGATGTCAGCGAGGGCGTCGCGGTCGGCGTCGATCTGGCGGGGCTTGGCCCCGACAAACTGGTTGGCTACCGCGCCAAGCGCCACACTGGTGTGATCGACGTCGAGCGGCGCGACGGCTATGCGATCGGGGAGTTCTGGGAGCCGATCGCGGCGCGGCCCGACAAGACGCTGATCCTCGATCCGGACGAGTTCTATATTCTGGCGTCAAAGGAGGCTGTGCAGGTGCCGCCGGACTACGCCGCGGAAATGGTGCCGTTCGATCCGCTGGTCGGCGAATTTCGCGTGCATTACGCGGGATTCTTCGACCCCGGTTTCGGCTACGCCGGCGCCGGCGGCCGGGGGGCGCGCGCTGTGCTGGAAGTGCGCTCGCGCGAAGTGCCGTTCATCCTCGAGCACGGCCAGATCGTCGGGCGGCTGGTTTATGAAAAAATGCTGGCGCGGCCGGACAAACTATACGGGCAGGGCATCGGTTCGAATTACCAGGCGCAGAGCCTGAAGTTGTCCAAGCATTTCAAGAGCTAACGAATAGGGCGTTGCATCGGAAGGAGGCGTGGCCATGCCAAAGGCAACGGGCGCGGTGACCAGGCGGCGTTCAACCTGCATAGAAAAATGAAGGTGCTTGCGGATGCAGTCGGTACGCTGCTGGTCGATGCATTTCATCATCTGGCGCTGTTCGCGATAGGCGGAACGACCGTATGGTCGGCGGTCGCGGCATTCCGCGACATGGTTGGCAGAGGGCGGGCCGATCTTCAGGACATCTTGCTGCTGTTCATCTATTTGGAAATCGGGGCCATGGTCGGAATCTATTTCAAAACGACAAGGCTCCCGGTCCGTTACCTGATCTATATCGCGATCACGGCCTTGGGACGGGTTATGATAGAGATCGTGAGTGCCGAGCACAAAACCGGGACCGACCTCATAATCGTGGCAGGCGCGATTTTGGTCCTGTCATTGGCGGTCTTCATCTTGCGGGTTGGGTCTTACAAATTTCCATCCAATGGAGGCGCCGGTTCGTCGGCGACGATTGCCGATTGACTGGACGGAGGCGCGCTGTTTTTACGACCCTGTTGGGTTATTGTGCTGATAGATCGAGCGACCATGGGACTGCGGCCGTCAAAACGTCTTTTGCTTGTGGCCGCATTCCTTGCACGAATATTCCACGCGGACCTGCCCCTGTGTCGCCGAGACGCGATTGGGCGCGCCGCACTTTGCGCATTTGGCTTCAATGCGGGTCGCGCCTTGTTTCACGGCGACGGCCTTGCGCTCCATCGCCTCTTTGACGAGGCGTTCGGCTTCCTCGCGCATCGCTTGCTTCGACATTTTCAGGTGGGTCCGATTTCAGTGTGACGGTTCTATCGCTCGTCCTGCCACGGCCCTTGCCGCGCCGCGTGATGAATATAGACGATCTCAACAGCGGCGCTGGTGACGAATAGAATATTTTATAAGGAAAGTGAATAAGCGGCTCGACGCGGACGCCCGGCCGCTCTGCGACTGCAGACGCTTCGCTCATCTGCCCGTAGATTACGAATGACTTGAATGCGAATAATTTGTAAAACGAAAGCAATTTCTGAGAAAAATAAAATGTTCGATGAATTCACCCCAAAACTATAATCCTAATTTGGTCGGTCATTTTAAGTTGTCCCCGGTTCGAAAATCAACGTTGGATAAGGGCCCGAGCTGGGGGCTTACAAGGAAAGTAACGCGGGGTTCGGCCTTTTCATCGACGCAACAGGGCTAATCGCGTTGGCGTTCGCAGCCACCATTGCTGGCCTCAGCCTCTATGATTTTGGGTGGCGGAAAACGGCCGGATTGTTGATTCTGACGTTGCTCGGAGGTTGATGCTGGGCTGCAATTGGCGCGTTTGTCGCCGCGGCTGTTGGTCAAATCCCATTGTGGCTTATCGGGACTGTGCTCGTTTACGTCGCCGCGATTGTGCTCTTTTTTTAATTCTCATGGTTTGGAGTTTTCTGACAGGGGCAAGTAGCCTCTCAAGGTGAGCCTAAGCACCATAGAGCGCGTCAGCGAGCGCTCCGTACATCGCAATCCGTTGCGTAGGCCATTTACCCGGCTTCATGAGCGCGCGTCCTAGTCATCCTCGGGTTGCCAGTCGTCGGCGCTCAATTCTCTGACGCGAGGGGAAAAGACCCGGTGCATATCGTTCAACTTCGCAGTAAGCCATTCGTGCTGGCGCTTCCAATCGTCGGCATTCTTTGGGTTGGCATCGGCTAGCGCTACCGATATCCGGCTGTCCTGCCCGGCGGGAAGTTTTTCCCATTCCAAACGGCAACCCAATTCCTGCTCAATGGCTTCCTTCTGTTTTTCGAGTAGGCCGAAGTAGGCTTTAGCGTTGGCACCCGAGATGTAAAGCTCGGCCCTGATCCAATTGCGGTTGATGTTCATAGCCGCACCGAGATGAATGTCGGCTCTTCCGATGGGGTAAGACATCCATGATTGCGGCTGCGGCTTTTTATTTCCAGCAACCGGACCGCCTTTTGAATTGAGCACTGGATTAAGGGCTTCCCAGTAGTCCCGTTGCATAATCCTAGTTTCGGAAAGCTCTCCATCGTCTATTGCGTCTGCGGCTTTCTTGACCGATTGCGACCAGTCGTTTGGCTTGGAAATAATGTTAAACTTTGGCGCGGCTGGCGACGTACCGATCCGCCACAACTCCACTTCAACGCCAAAGAAGCGGAATTTGTTGTCGGTGATTTTGTTAAGCCAGTCGAGGGCCGCTCGGTGCTCTTCGGTAAACTTGCCGGCAATCCAGACAATAGTGACGGCCTGCAAGCCTGCGGCGTAGGTTAGAAGTTGACCGAGATGCACATGGTCGGTTCGCTCAAGTTGGTTCTCGATGAGTACCCAGTCTCCGCCGCCTATATCTTTGCACAAGATGTCGGCACGAAACGGCCCGACCGTTTTTTCTTGGGCCTCAAATTCGAGGCCGATCCCGAGTGCTTTGCCTAGCTCTTCGAGGTTTTCGGGACGCGCGAGCCATGGCGTAAAATCCGTGGCCTCAGTCGTCCAGATGTTGCGAAGGTCAATACGTTCCAGACGCCCTAGCTGTTTGTCGGTGTCACTCGTCATGAGTCCTAATCCAAAATTTGACTGACCAGGGCGTGTACTCATAAATTTTTCATGTTCGCTTTCGGGGGCTGGACATTTGCTTATGCACCGAGGTTTCGAGCCGCCGCCGCGCCCTACTTTCGGCGAGGTGCTTGACCAAACGCCGTTACTATGGCGGCGCAAATCTGCTGCAATTCAGCACGCCCTTTCACGTAGCCGAGATGCCGGGAAAGAATGACTATCAGCGGCAATCCATTCCAGCAAACGCTTTGAATCGCGAGCGGCTCTTCCACGAGGTCATCGCTAGTCTGGGCCAAGTGGCGGATAGCTTTTACGCTGTGCGCTAACACGACTTTAGGTTTCAACGTGAGGATCAGCTGATCGATAACGTCGGGCCGATGCTGCTTTTCATGTGATTGATGAAATCTGGAGCTCACATGCAAATAGAGATTTGCGTCCAAGGTCCCCAGTCGCGCAATGCGGCCGATTTCTTCGATGTTCGCCCGGGTCGTGGTCAATGCTCCCTCGGCTTCCAGGAGATCATCTAAAAGTAACTCCTTTTTGAAGCCAGTATGGTCGCTCCAATACCCGTTCCAGAAGTCCCTACCCGTATACACTGCGGGATTCAGTCCGATAATGAATAACGGACAGTCGAACGGAGAGCCGTCACAGGCGAAAAGCCTGCTTTCCGGCGGCGCACCAAGCGCCTGCATATGGACGCGAAATTCCTCTAGCGTCGTCCCCTTGACCCGCCTGTTCTAACGCGACAATCCGCTCAACGAGATAGCGCAGCCTATAGAAGACGCGCGCCTGCGATAATGTGTCGGCGGCCACATGCACGAAGCGTACCGGTGCCTGAGCGGTGCCTGACACAAAACAAAAAATGCGCTAAGTGATTGACCGCGCGGGCGTAGTTCAATGGTAGAACGGCAGCTTCCCAAGCTGCATACGAGGGTTCGATTCCCTTCGCCCGCTCCACGCAAGTCGGACGGCTCATCCCGGCGGCAGACTCTCCGCAGTATAAATGACGGTCCCGTCGTCGCGGACTTCGGTGCCCGGTGTCAGGCTTGCTTTGTCGGCGTGCGACGTGCTGAGAATGTGCATCACACACTCTCCTGTGGGCCTCAACGCCACCGCTCTCGCGACGATATCCGTACAAGACAAAGCCCGGCGCTAGGCCGGGCTTTGCTATTACTGAGTTATCGGAGGGCGATTAGTTACCTTGAATGGTCTGGATCACGCTCGACATCGGCTTGGCTTCGTCCAGTCCGCCGCCCATTTCCTTAAGCACCGCTTCTTTATATTCTGCGATCGGCTCGATCGGCGTTTTGCCGGTGACCTGCACTACTTTGTAGCCGCCGTCCTTGAGCTTCGCGAGAATCTCCGGAATGGCTTCCGCGGTGGCGTGCTGGAAGTCGTGCATCAGGATGATGCCCTTGCCGTGCTTCTCGAGCTTGGTCATCACCGATTTGATGACCTGCTCGGGCTTGCGCATCTTGAAGTCGAACGAGTCGAAGTCAGTCGAGAAGATGCCGACGTGACGCTCGGCCATATATTTCACCAACTCGGGCGGGTGACGCAGCGCGGGAAAGCGGAAGAACGCGCTGACCGGCTTGTTGCCGAGTGCGATTGAAACCGCCGCGATACCCTTCTCGATTTCGGCTTTTGCTTCGTCGGTGGTTAGGCGAGTGAGATCCTTGTGCGACCAGGTGTGCGACCCGATGGTGTGACCGGCCGCCGCGACCGACTTGAGAATTTCAGGATGATAGCCGGCGTGCTTGCCGATCGGGAAGAACACCGCCTTGGTGCATTGGTCGGCCAATGCCTTGAGCACAGCCGGCGTGTTGCCCGGCCAGGGGCCGTCGTCGAACGTCAAGACGACTTCGTGGTCGCGCAGGAAGTCATAGGCCTTGAAGTGTTCGAAGCCAAAGCCGGGTCCGCTTTCGGTGTCGATCTGGACCACGCGGGCGACGCCGAGCGCTTTCGGATTGGCGCAATTGGCCGGTTGCGCCGCCGGAGCGGGCGCCGACGCCGGGGTCGCATTGGCACTAGGTGCCGTGGCGGTTTGCGCCCAGGCGGCGCCGGCCAGTAGCGACGCCGAAATCGCCATCGCGAAGGTCAAAGACACACGCATTTTCAGCCTCCAGCCCCGCTTGGGGACGTATTCTTGAGCTTGAAGGGCATTCAAATCGGCTTTAACTCTGTGAGTCAAACGCAAGCCTGGATTTGCTGACAAAACGGGGCTCAATCCCAATTTTATGGTTAACATCGGGCACAGTCTGGCGTTGCCGGGAGCGCCAAAGGCTCCTATTTCAAGGTCTCAGGAGTCGAATGCGATGCCGGCCAATGTTTTTGTTCCGAGGGGTTCGACCCGCCCGCTGCTGTTTGTGGCCGTGGGCCTCGGCGCCGCAGTGGCGGCGACCGGCTCGCTTTGGGCGTATTACGGCAGTACGGTATTTTTCGAAATGGTGCGCGCCGGTTGGATTGCATGTTTTTGACACGCTTGCCTGCCAGGCCTGAACGCTCATGACCGCCTCCACCCGCATTGTTGTCGTGCTCGCTGCCTTCTTGTCGGGGCTGCTGGTTTTTCTTGGCGTGATCTATTTCGTCACCGGCCACGGCCCCGGTTCGCAGGCGAACGCTGCGATCGGCGGGCCGTTTTCGCTGGTTGATCAGGACGGCCGCTTGATCACCGAGCAGGAATTCAAGGGTAAACCGTTTCTGATATTTTTCGGCTACACCCATTGCCCGGATGTCTGTCCGACCACGCTATTTGATATGTCGGAATTGATGCGCGCCCTCGGACCGGACGCCGATCGAACCGGCGCGGTGTTCATCACGGTCGATCCGGAACGCGACACGCCGGCGGTGATGAAGGATTATCTGTCGAGCTTCGACCCGCACGTGCGCGGCCTCACCGGCGACGCGGCGCAGGTCGCCGCGGCGGAAAAGGCCTATCGAGTCTATCAAAATAAGGTGCCGACCGCGGATGGCGGCTACACTATGGATCACACCGCGCTGGTTTACCTGATGGACAAGCAGGGCCGCTTCGTGGCGCCGTTCAGCCTTCGGCGAAAGCCCGACGAGACGGCCACTGAGTTGCGGAAATATTTGTAGGCTGGGCGCGGTGTTGACGGGCGCCCGTGCGTTGAAGCGACTCGACATTTGAGTCATAAGGCGGCTGGATTACGGCGGCGCGTGACGTGCGCGCCAGCCCATGTTCGGTTTTTTCCCAGCGGTACGGATCGCAAAGCAGCTGATACAGCGCCCGCCATGCGGCCAATGCCAGCAATAGCCAATGCGCCGGTATCAGCAACAATACCCAGGCGCTGGATATTAGGCGGCGACGAAACAGGCCGACCGCTGCCAGCATTGCCGAGGCGAAATACCCAAACAACACGGTGAAGCCGTAAAACGCCGCGGCGCCTTGCGTGTCCCAAACCGGGTCTTTGCTCAGCAAGGCGTTCACGAACCAGCCGATAAAAAACGGATGAACCAGCGCGGCCAGCACGTTGCCGCCGACCATTAATTGAAACGTTAGGAAGGCCGGAAAACCCAGTTCCCGCAGCAATCGCCGCGGTTCGCGCATGTGGACCAGCCAGGTCTGCATCCAGCCTTTGAACCACCTGGTGCGCTGCCGCAGCCACGGCGCAACCCGAGCCGGCGCCTCTTCGTAGGTTGTCGTGCGGATGACGCTCGAGGCATAGCCAAAGCGCGCAAGGCGCATGCCGAGGTCTGCATCTTCGGTGACGTTGTAAGGGTCCCATGCGCCGACTTTGCGTAACTTTGTGGTGCTGAAATGATTTGACGAGCCGCCGAGCGGCAGCGGCATTCGAAGTGACGCCAGCGTCGGCAGAAAGACGTCAAACTGTCCGGCGTATTCGGCGGTAAACAGGGCGGTGAGCCAGCTGTCCGCCGTGTTGTCGATGGTCAGGCAGGCCTGGACGCAGGCGAGATTGTCATCGCCCGACATGAAGGCCTCGAATGCGCGGCGCAGCTGATCGGGCTCGGGCCGGTCCTCCGCGTCGTAGATTACCGTAAAAGTGCCACGCGCGCGGGGCAGGCCGACATTCAATGCTTTCGGCTTGGTGCGCGGCCCGACATCAGGCGCGACAATCACTTCGAAGGCCGGACCGAGATCGAGTCTTGCCAGCGCGGCCCGGGTTTCGGCGTCGTCGGGCTCGACGATCAACTTGATGTCGAGTTTTTCCGGCGGATAATCGAGACGTCGTAGCGCGGCGACAAGATCCGTGACCGAAGCAGCCTCCCGGTACAACGCGACCATGATCGTATAAATCGGCAACCTGTCGTCGGGAATTCGGCCCGGCGGGGCTTGCACCGGCCATTGCACCAGAGTGCCGGCCATCCTCAATGTCATCCAGGCCAAGAATACGATCGCCAGCATGACCTCGAAGGTGATCATCACGGGGTTCGGTGCGATCATCAAGGCGGCGAGCGCCAGCGTTCCGGTAATGATGGCGGGCGCTGGCGATTGGCGCCAGCGCGGCGGCGCCGCCGATAGCGCCGGCCAGGTTTTGTGCAAGCCGTTAGTTGCATGGTCGCCAATCGCCCGTTCGGCGTGACGGGACACGAAGCGGCGAAAGCGCTCTTCGGTGGTGAGACGGAATCTTTTCGCCAGCGGAATATCGCGCGCGACAAGCTCGATGATGCGGCGGGCGGCAAGTCCGCGCGGCGCGATGACGTAAGCCAGTTCGCCATCGATCATAAGCGACAGAATGCCGATGGCGGCCGATTGGACGAGGCGCGCCTGATCGATTGGAATATCGGTGATATCCTTGTCCAGCGGATCGAAAGACAGCCCAGTCGCGCGGGCCAGCCGCCGGACATAGATTTCTTCGTTGGCTACGCCGGAATAAATCAAGATGCGGTCGGCGCCGACGCCGATTTCCGCCGCCCGCCGCTCTGCTGCCGCGATGATATCCCCGGAAATGAGGCCGCGGAGGCAATCAAGTTCGATGCAAGTGGATTTGCCCGGATCAGGCTTGGGGACGAGGGATGGAATATCGGCCGTGCTCTCGCGCCAGACCGCCTCGAGATAATCGAGCGCAGCACGCTGACTGAGCGCCAATTCCATACGGCCCCCCACCGCAATCCCCGCTAAACTAGTTCATCGGCAACTGGCCATGCAATGGCCAGTACCCTGCGCCGGTGTTAGAACGCAGCCATGTCAGGTTTTATGGCTACCTATCTGGTTCCCATTGCCATCGGCGCGGTGACGATCGTGCTGCTGCTTGGCCTCATCAACATGATGCGCGGCGGCTCGCCCAACACGTCGCAGAAGTTGATGCGCCTGCGCGTGCTGCTGCAATTCTTCGCCATCGTGGTGATCATGGCGACGATCTGGCTGATGCGCGACTAGACCGCTGAGCGCTACTTCTTCTTTTTCTTCTTCTTCGGCGCAACCGGCTCGGGACCGGCCGCCGATTTCATGTATTCCACCTTCTCTTTTTTCTTCTTGGCAGCCGACATGTCGACGGAAGCCGCCTTGGTCAGCGACCGCCCCGCGGAACTGGCGGACGCCGTGGCCGGAGCCAGCAGCAGGCCGGCAGCGGCAACAATGATAAAAATACGCATAATTATGCCCCTCGTTGTCGTTGGTCGAATGGGCTAAATATGACTCCGAATCTGCGGCGTGGCAAAGCCGCGGCAGGACGCTTTCATGGTCGTTCTCAATCGCATCTATACCCGCACCGGCGACGACGGCACCACCTCGCTCGGGTCCGGCACGCGGCGCAAGAAATATGATTTGCGCGTCGAAGCCTATGGCTCGCTCGACGAGGCTAATGCGGTGCTTGGCCTGGTGCGGCTCCATACCGGCGGCGACCGACTGTTCGATGCGGCGCTTTCGCGTATCCAGAACGATTTGTTTGACGTCGAAGCGGACCTCTGCCTATCGGAAAAAGGCCCCGGCGGCGCGCGGCTCACTGTCACCGACGCACAGGTCGAGTGGCTTGAAAAGGAGATCGACAAGCTCAACGCCGACCTCGCGCCGCTGAAATCTTTCATTTTGCCCGGCGGCAGTGCCGCCTCGGCCTACCTGCACCTGGCACGCACGGTGTGCCGTCGTGCCGAGCGTATCATGGTGGAGCTGAAGGACCAGCCCGGCGAGGAAATTTCTGCGCCGTCGCTGAAATACGTCAATCGGCTGTCGGACTACCTGTTTGTCGCCGGCCGCTACGCTAACGATAAAGGCGCAAAGGATGTGTTGTGGGCACCGGGTCAAAATCGATAAGCCGGAATAAGCAAAACCCGTTAGGGTGCATCGCAGCACAAACGTTGACATGCCGCGGGCGTGGCCGTTAGCTGGCGGCGCTTTCAGGGAACGTCCGTCATGAAAATTCTGGTGCCCGTCAAACGGGTCGTCGACTTCAACGTCAAAATCCGCGTGAAACCCGACGGCTCAGGCGTCGAGCTTGCCAACATCAAGATGTCGATGAACCCCTTCGACGAGATCGCCGTTGAGGAAGCAATCCGCCTGAAGGAGGCCGGCAAGGCCACTGAAATCATCGCCGTCTCGATCGGCCCGGCGCAGTCGGCCGAAACCATCCGCACTGCGTTGGCGATGGGAGCCGACCGCGGCATTCTGGTGAAAGCCGACGGCGTCGTTGAGCCCCTGGCGGTTGCGAAAATCCTCAAGGCTATCGTTGACGCCGAGAAACCCGGCCTCGTGATTTTGGGCAAACAGGCGATTGATGACGACAGCAATCAGACCGGCCAGATGCTCGCCGCTCTGCTCGGCTGGGCCCAAGGCACTTTCGCGTCGAAACTCGCCATTGATGGCGACAGCATCAGCGTTACCCGCGAGGTCGATGGCGGCCTGCAGACCGTCAAGCTCAAGGCTCCGGCGATCATCACCACCGATCTACGGCTCAACGAGCCGCGCTATGCTTCATTGCCCAACATCATGAAGGCGAAGAAAAAACCGATCGAGGAAAAAACGCCTGACGCCTATGGTGTCGACATCAAGCCTCGCCTTGAAGTCGTGAAAACCTCGGAGCCGCCGGGCCGCAAGTCCGGCGCCAAAGTTGCCTCGGTCGCCGAACTGGTCGGCAAGCTCAAAGATGCGGGAGTGATCTGACGATGACAACGCTCCTGCTCGCCGAGCACGACAACAAGGTCCTCAAGGACGCCACCAACAAGGCGTTGACCGCCGCCAAGGCGATGGGCGGCGACGTTCATGTGCTCGTTGCCGGCAAAGGCTGCAAAGCTATCGTTGACGCGGCGGCCAAGCTCGACGGCGTAAAGAAAGTTTTGCTGGCCGATGCGCCGGCCTACGAGCATATGCTGGCCGAGTCGCTGGCCGCGCTGATCGTGTCGCTGGCCGGCCCTTATGACGCAATCCTGTCGGCGGCAACCACAACTGGCAAAAACGTAATGCCGCGGGTGGCGGCGCTGCTCGACGTCATGCAGATTTCCGATATCACCAAGGTAGTCGCGCCCGATACGTTCGAGCGGCCGATCTATGCCGGCAACGCGATCCTGACCGTGAAATCGAAAGACGCAAAGAAGGTCATCACGGTTCGCACCTCGACCTTTGCGGCAACCGGCGAGGGTGGCGCGGCTTCAGTCGAGAATGCCAGCGCCGCTACCGACCCGGGGCTGTCGAGCTTCGTCGGCGAGGAATTGTCAAAGTCAGACCGGCCCGAACTCACCTCGGCCAAGGTCATCATCTCCGGCGGCCGCGCCATGCAGAGCCGCGAGAATTTCACCAAATATATCGAGCCGGTGGCCGACAAACTCGGCGCGGCGATGGGCGCCTCGCGCGCGGCGGTCGACGCCGGCTACGCGCCGAACGACTGGCAGGTCGGGCAGACCGGCAAGGTGGTCGCGCCGGAACTCTATATTGCGGTCGGGATTTCCGGCGCGATTCAACATCTGGCCGGGATGAAAGATTCCAAGGTGATTGTTGCCATTAACAAGGACGAAGAAGCTCCGATTTTCCAGGTTGCCGATTACGGTCTGGTGGCGGATCTCTATCAGGCACTGCCGGAACTGGCGGCTGAATTGGGAAAAGCGGGCCGTTAAATAAGGATTTTTGGACCGGTGGCATCGCCGCCGGGAACCTCGTAAAAATAGGCGGGAAAGAACGGGTCGAAGCATGGCGGCTCAAATCCAGACTATCGGTGTCATCGGCGCTGGCCAGATGGGCAACGGCATCGCGCATGTTTGCGCACTCGCCGGCATGCCGGTCATGCTGCACGACGTCGCGCCCGAGCGCATCAAGGCGGGCATGGCGACCATCAACGGCAACATGGCGCGCCAGGTCGGCAAGAAGCTCATCAGCGAAGACGACCGCAAGAATGCACTCGCCCGTATCAAGCCCGCGGAAAAATACGATGCGATGGCCGGCTGCGACCTGGTAATCGAAACCGCGACCGAAAAGGAAGACGTCAAGCGCAAGATCTTCACCGACCTCTGCGCCGCGCTCAAGCCGGAGGCCATCCTCGCCACCAACACGTCGTCAATTTCGATCACGCGGCTCGCCGCTTCGACCGACCGGCCCGAGCGCTTCATCGGCATCCATTTCATGAATCCGGTGCCGTTGATGGAGCTGGTCGAAGTCATCCGCGGCATCGCCACCGACGACAAAACCTTCGAAGCCAGCAAGACGTTCGTTTCCCGGCTCGGCAAGACGATTGCGGTATCGGAAGACTTTCCGGCCTTCATCGTCAACCGCGTGTTGCTGCCGATGATCAACGAGGCGATCTACACGCTCTATGAAGGCGTCGGAAACGTCGAAGCGATCGACACCGCGATGCGGCTCGGCGCGCATCATCCGATGGGGCCGCTCGAACTCGCCGACTTCATCGGCCTGGATACCTGCCTGTCGGTGATGCAAGTGCTGCACGAGGGTTTGGCCGACTCGAAATACCGGCCATGTCCGCTGCTGGTGAAATATGTCGAGGCCGGCTGGCTTGGCCGCAAGACGCAGCGCGGCTTCTACGACTATCGCGGCGAAAAGCCGGTGCCGACGCGCTAGGCGCTAGAGGTCGACCGCGAGCTTGAAGCCGCCCCACATCATGCGTTTGCCGTCGAACGGCATCTTTTTCGGATTCATCATCGGCGCCATACGCGGGTCCTTGAACACCGCTTTGTTGGTCTTGTCGCGTGCCGCGCGCGTCTTGTAGACAATCCACGAATACACCACCACCTCACCACGCTTGAGCTTCACGCTTTGCGGAAACGACGTCCATTTGCCTTTCTTGACGTCGTCGGCGACACACTCGCGATATTCGATAGCGCCATGCTTGCGCCAGATTTTGCCGCACTTTCGCGACATCGCGAGATAGGCGTTCAGCTTGCGGCGTGGTACCGGAACGAGAAATCCATCGACATAAGCCATTTGCGTTCTCCTGTTATTTCTTCAGCGCGGCTTCGATCAGCGCCACTGCATCGCCGCTCGCCCACTCGGCCGGCCCGGCGATGGTGCCGATCTCGCAGCGGTTGCCGTCGATCAGCAACGTGGTCGGCATGCCGAAGGCGCGACCGATTGCTTTGAGATCCTGGAAAACCTTCGCCTGTGGATCGGCGTAATACGCGAGGCTGTTGACGCCGACTTCCTTGAGCCAGGTCTTCGGCTTGTTCAGGTCGCGAGTGTCGATATTGATCGACACGACTTCGAAATCGGGGCTGCCCTCCTTACGCTGCAACGCGTCGAGGGCCGGCATTTCCCTGCGGCACGGCACGCACCAGGTGGCCCAGAGGTTGAGTAGCACGGTGCGGCCCTTCCAGTCGGCCAATGTTCGCGGCTTTCCGGCGTCGTCATGAAACGCTAGGTCAGGCACGCGCAACGGCGCGGTTGCCATGTTGACGGCGGCGACTTCGCCGCGCGCCAACGGCTTTAGGGTCTGCGCCAGCGCTGCTGCCGGCTGGCAGGCCGCGTCGGCATTGCGCTTGAAGCCGCCCATCCCGTATATCCCCGCCAGGCCAATAACCAAGCCGGCGGCGATCGCCGCTGATACCAGTGAAAAACGGCGACCTGTCGGGCTTTTTTTCGTCTGTTTGGACTGCTTTGTCATAGTTCTGGATTTCGTGTTTGGTTTTCAGCCGCCGAGCGGTGGGTGTGTCATGAGCAACAAGATGTGGGGCGGGCGGTTTGCGTCTGGTCCCGATGCGATCATGGAGGACATCAACGCCTCCATCGATTTCGACCGACACCTTTACCGCCAGGACATCGCGGCGTCCAAGGCCCATGCCGAAATGCTGGGCAAGCAAGGCATCATTGCGGCTGACGATGCGAAAAAGCTGGCTCACGGTCTAGACACGATCCTGTCAGAAATCGAAAAGGGCTCCTTCGAGTTCAAGCGCGCGCTGGAAGATATTCACATGAACGTGGAAAGCCGGCTCGGCGAGTTGGTCGGCCCGGCGGCCGGAAGGCTGCATACCGCGCGCTCGCGCAACGACCAGATCGCCACCGACTTCCGGCTGTGGACGCGGGACTCGATCGATGCGCTCGATGCTTCGCTGGTGGCGTTCCAGCGCGCGCTGGCGAACAAGGCGCTCGAACACGCCACGACGGTGATGCCGGGCTTTACCCATCTGCAATCGGCGCAGCCCGTGACCTTCGGCCATCATCTGCTGGCTTATGTAGAAATGACGGCACGCGACCGTGGCCGGTTTGCCGATGCGCGAAAGCGGCTCAACGAATCGCCGCTCGGCTCCGGGGCGCTGGCCGGCACCTCGTTCGATCTCGATCGCGACATGACCGCGCATGCGCTCGGGTTCGACCGGCCGTCCGCCAATTCGCTCGACGCGGTGTCTGACCGCGACTTCGCGATGGAGACGCTGGCGGCGGCCTCGATTGCGGTGGTGCACCTGTCGCGACTCGCCGAGGAGATCGTGATCTGGACGTCACCGATTACCGGTCTGGTGAACCTGTCGGACAAGTTCACGACCGGTTCCTCAATGATGCCGCAGAAGCGCAATCCTGACGCTGCCGAGCTGGTGCGGGCCAAGACCGGGCGCATCGTTGGCGCGCTCAACGCGCTGATGATCGTGATGAAAGGCCTGCCGCTCGCCTATGCCAAGGACATGCAGGAGGACAAGGAAGGTGCGATGGACGCGCTGTCCGCACTCAGTCTTTCGATCGCAGCGATGACTGGCATGGTCGCCGACATGACGCCAGACGCCGTACGCATGAAAAGAGCGGCGGGGTCGGGTTATGCGACTGCGACCGATCTCGCCGACTGGCTGGTGCGCGCGCTCAAAATGCCGTTCCGTGACGCGCATCATGTGGTCGGCAAGATCGTCGCCAAGGCGTCGGAGGCTGGCGTTGCGCTGCATCGCATGCCACTTGAGGCGATGAAAGCGATCGAACCTCGAATCACCGACGAGGTGTTTTCGGTGTTGACCGTCGAGCGCTCGGTTAAGAGCCGCACCAGCTATGGCGGCACCGCGCCTAAAAACGTTCGTTCGCAGGCCAAAAAATGGCTTAAGCACCTCGACAAAGAACGAAAATAGCAAGCTCCGCGAGGCGAGAGGGTTCAAGCATTGGCCCGATCTGCTATGGTGCGTCTACGCTAAGGTCTTTTTGGAGCGCGTCATTATGAGCATCGGCAAGGGGACATTTTTGCGGCTGGCGCTGATCGGCGCGCTTGCCTCCGCACTCGGCCTTGCCGGCTGCGGGCGCAAAGGCGCGCTCGACCTGCCGCCGTCCGCGGCGGCTGATGCGTCGCAAGCGACCGACACACAGGTCGTGGTCGATCCCGACGGCACCAAGCGCACGCGCAAACCGCTTCCCATCGACGTTTTGCTCAACTGAGCGTGCCATGCATCACTTTGCTTATCGCGACGGCGTTTTGCACGCCGAGGCGGTGAATCTCGACGCGCTGGCGGGGCAGGTCGAAACGCCGCTCTATTGCTATTCGACCGCGACGCTGGAACGCCATTACCAGTTGTTCGCCGGCGCCTTCGCCGACATGCGCGCGCTCATCTGTTACGCCATGAAGGCAAATTCCAACCAGGCGGTCATCAAGACCCTGGCCAAGCTCGGCGCGGGCGCCGATGTCGTGTCCGGCGGCGAGCTCCAGCGTGCGCTGGCGGCCGGCATCCCTTCCGACAAGATCATGTTCTCCGGTATAGGCAAGACCGCCGATGAACTGGCGCTCGCCGTTGACGAGGGAATCCTCTGTGTCAATGTCGAGTCGCAAGGCGAACTCGAACTGCTGTCGTCGATTGCGTCGAGCAAGAGCCGCAACGTCAATATTTCGGTGCGGGTTAATCCCGACATCGATCCCAAGACGCATGCCAAGATCGCCACCGGCAAGGCCGAAAATAAATTCGGCATCCCGATCAGCCATGCGCGCGAGTTCTACGCGCTGGCGGCGAAGCTGCCTGGCGTCAAGGTTGCCGGCGTCGATATGCATATCGGCAGCCAGATAACCGATCTCGATCCGTTCAGCGATGCCTTTGCGTTGCTGGCGGAGTTCGTGCGCACGTTGCGCGGCGATGGTCACATTATCTCGCATCTCGATCTTGGTGGCGGGCTTGGCATTCCCTATCGCGACGACAACGAGCCGCCGCCGCGGCCGGAGGCGTATGCGGAGGTCGTCAAGCGCGCGACCCGCGATCTGGATTGCAAGCTAATCTTCGAGCCGGGACGCTTGATCGTCGGCAATGCCGGCATTCTGGTGACGCGTGTGTTGTTCGTGAAGCGCGGCAAAGCCAAGACGTTCGTCATCGTCGACGCGGCGATGAACGACCTGATCCGTCCGACGCTCTATGACGCGCATCATGAAATCTGGCCGGTATGCGAAGCGGCCGGCACGGCCGGGCGCATCCGCGCCGACGTGGTTGGGCCGGTCTGCGAAAGCGGCGATTTTCTCGCACTCAACCGCGAGCTGCCGGAACCGAAGCCCGGCGACCTGCTGGCGGTGATGTCGGCCGGCGCCTACGGCGCGGTCCAGGCCGGCACCTACAACACCCGCGCTTTAGTGCCGGAAACGCTGGTGAAAGGCGCGCAATGGGCGCTGATCCGGCCTCGCCTTGAAGTAGACCAATTGATTGCGCTCGATCGTATGCCGGCGTGGCTATAGGTGGCTACGCGTGGTCTGAAGCAGGGTCGCGTGTTAGCCTGCTGGCCGCGAGATTCTCGAAGCCGGGCGCACGGAGCGTTGTTTGGGCGGCTTGGACGAACTGCCTCGAAATAAATGGCTGCTGGCATCGCAGCTCAAACGGGCGCTGCGGCGCGCGCAGGGCAGCATCCTTTGGGAGGGTCTGTGGCCGGCGCTGGCTTCGTTTGCCAACGCGCTCGGATTGTTTCTGGCATTTTCCTGGGCCGGGCTATGGATAGCGTTGCCGCCGCTGGGGCGTATCGTCGCGCTTGCCTTGTTCGGCCTATTCGCGCTGGCCGCCGCGATACCTCTGCTGCTGCTGCGTCTGCCGAGTGTCGATGACGGCCTGCGCCGGCTCGATCGCGGAAGCGGCGAGCCGCATCGTCCCGCGACTGCGATCGCAGATGAAATCGCCGCCAACAAGGCCGACACGGTTTCGCAGGCGTTGTGGCGCGCCCATATCGAGCGCAGTCTACTCGCCGCGCGCAAGCTCAAAGCCGGCTGGCCGTCGCCGCGTCTCGCGCTGCGCGACCCGATGGCGTTTCGCGCGCTGACGCTCATCCTGGTGTCCGCGACATTCTTTGCGGCGAGTGGCGAGCGATACAAGCGCGTCGCTGCAGCGTTCGACTTTCAAGGCGTTGTCACACCGAGTAATTTCCGCATCGATGCCTGGGTTACCCCACCGATCTATACCGGCCGCGCGCCGGTGATGCTGCCCGGCATGCGGCCGGGGGAAGCGGTGCAGGTTGCCGGCCCGGTGGCGGTGCCGGTCGGCAGTCAACTGGTGGTGCGCTCGACCGGCAATGTGCATTTCGAGATTCAACGCAAAGGCGGCATCGAAGATGCACCGGTCGAAGCGCGCGCGCCGCTGCCGGCCGGTGCGCAGGAGTTCCGCTTCGCGATCAAGAGCGACGGCGCAGCCACGTTGCATGGCGTTGGGCGCAATGACCTGACCTGGAGTTTCACTGCAATCGCCGATGCGCCGCCGATCATTTCGTTGATCCGCGACCCGGAGCGCCAGGCTCGCGGTGCGCTGCGGCTTGACTACCGGCTGGAGGATGATTACGGCGTGGTCGGAGCCGAAGCCACTTTTGCGGCCAAGAACAAGGACAAGAGCGGCGACACCTCCGGCAACGCGCCGCATTCGCTATTCGAGGCGCCGAGTTTTAATCTGGTGTTGCCGCAGGCGCGCACGCGGGGCGGCACCGCGCAGACTACCCACGATCTGACTGAACACCCTTGGGCCGGCGCCGAGGTGGCGATGACCCTCGTCGCGCGCGATGAGGCCGGCAATGAGGGCCGCAGCGAACCGCATGAATTCGAATTGCCGCAGCGAATTTTTTTGAAGCCGATTGCGCGCGCGCTGATCGAGCAACGCCGCATTCTGGCGCTCGATGCCGACGACAAGCTGCTGGTCGAGGCCGCGCTCGACGCGCTCACTTTGGCGCCGGATCGCTTCATTCCGGAAACCGCGGTTTATCTCGGACTTCGGTCGATTTATTTTCAGCTGGCCAACGCGCGCAATGACGACGCTATGCGCGAAGTGGTGGCCCGCATGTGGCAAATGGCGGTTCAGATCGAGGACGGCAACATCTCGGACGCCCAGCAGCGGTTGCGTCAGGCCCAGGAGAATCTGCGGCAGGCGCTGGAGCGCGGCGCCAATGACAACGAGATCAAGAAGCTGACCGACGAATTGCGCGCGGCGCTCGACAAATTCATGCAGGCATTGGCCGAGGAGATGCGCAAGAATCCGCAACAACTCGCGCGCCCGCTCGATCGCAATACTCGCACGATGACGCCGCAAGATCTCAAGAACATGATCGACCGGCTGGAGAATCTGGCGCGCTCCGGCAACAAGGATGCCGCGCGCCGGCTGTTGGAAGAGCTGCAATCGATGCTGGAAAACTTGCAGACCGCCCAGCGCGGCGATCAGCAAAGCGGCGACGATGACGACGATATGATGTCGGCACTCGACGATCTCGGCGACATGATCCGCAAGCAGCAGCAATTGCGCGACAAGACCTTCCGCGAAGGCCAGGACATGAAACGCGATCGCCAGCGCGGCGACCGCCAGTTGGACGATTTACGCCAGGACCAGCAGTCACTGCGAGACCGCTTGAACAAGTTGCTGGAGCAACTCAAGCAGCGCGGGATGGGAGACCCCCAACAGGGCCAGAAAGGTGAGAAAGGCCAGCGCGGCCAAGGTCAAGGCCCGATGGATCAGCTGGGCGATGCTGGCGAGGCGATGGGCGATGCCGAAGGCCAGCTCGGCGATGGCAATGCCGATGGCGCGGTCGGCTCGCAAGGCCGCGCGCTCGAAGCCTTGCGCAAGGGCACGCAGGGCATGGCGCAGGCGATGCAGCAGAACGGCACGATCGGCCCAGGGCCGAACGGCCGGCCAGGCCGCGGCCAGGCGCGCGCGCAAAATGACACCGACCCGCTCGGCCGGCCGTTGCGCGGGCACGATTACGGTGACGACGTGACGGTAAAAGTACCGGGGGAGATCGACGCTCAGCGCGCCCGGCGCATTCTCGAAGAATTGCGCCGCCGTTTCGGCGATCCGGGACGTCCACAGCTAGAGCTCGATTACATCGAGCGGCTACTGAAAGACTTCTGAAGGTTAGATTTCCAAGCGCCGGATTTCCGGACGTGCTTCGCCGAGCGCGAGCGAGAAAGTCGCGGATGTGCCGTCGTCCTCAGCAATCAAGACGCGCGGCTTTACTTGCTGTCCGGCGCGGGATCACGAGCGGTAAAGAAGCGTACCACGACGTCGCTGGCGTCGGCCGGCGGCGAAGCGAGACGGCTGCGGAACGGTAGCTTTTCGCCTGCCGGCAAAATACTGCGGCTCGGCATCGCGCTCCACGAATAAATCTCTTGCCCGCTGGCATTGCGGACGGCGAAGCGTATGCGCGGCACTTCGACCGGTTTGCCGGAGCGGCTGGCGATCGCGCCTTCGACGACGAGCACGCTCGCGCCGTCGGCTTCCTCGTTCGAGATTTTGACGTTTTCGAAAGCGAGTTGCCGCAGATTGACCGGAAGACCGATGGCGGAAAACAGCGAGGCAGTTTGAGGCAAATAGCGCACCACTTCGCTGCGTGCGCCTATCACCGCGACGTTGAAACCGACCAACACCAGGATCAGCGCCGTCCATTTTGACGAACGGCGCATGGTCTTGCGCTTGGCCTGCATGCGGGCGCGACGGGCTGCGAAACTCTCGGCATCGTCAGCATCAGTTTCGCCGCGGCGGAGCGGCTCGTATCCAGCGGCCGGAACAAGGGAAGGCGCGTCGGACACGGGATCCGGTTGCATTTCTTGCGGTGGGGGCTCGGCGGAATGCGCGGCATTGGGAACTTGCGCGACAGCCGGCGCGTGGCCGATCGAAGCGATCGGAGCGTTCGGCTCGGCGCCGAACTCATCCGCCGCTGGCTCGCTGTAAGCCGGCTCATCGTGGCGCGGAGGGGGCGGTGGTGGCGTCGCGGCGCGCGGCCCCGTGGGTGGGACCGGACGGCCTTCCGCTTCGGCGATGACATTTTCGACAAAGCCGTCGACGTCGGCCTTCGCCTCCGGCGCCCCGGCAAACCACGCGGTCTTGCAGCGGGCGCACCGCACCATGCGTCCGGCCGGGCCCAGCGAGCCCGGTTCGACCATGTAGGAGGTGGCGCAACTCGGACAGACGATCAGCATGGCGGCGGCATCGGGAGATTGGCTCTAGGGTTGGCCGACGCTACCAGCGGTCCGTTAATGCAACGGAAACCATGGGCCGGCTGGAATGGCCAACAGGCAGGCTCAGAATCGCTGCCAAGTCCGTGATATTGCTGTAAAAGTCCGAGTTCGGGTGAGGCTCTATCGCTGAACCGGTAAAGCCGGGGCTAAAGGCCGGATACCCTCGGGCGGGATCTGGGTGGAGACAGGTGTGGTCCGATTCGAAAACGTGGGACTGCGCTACGGGTTGGGGCCAGAGGTCTTGCGCGACCTCTCGTTCCGCATCGAGCCGCGTTCCTTCCAGTTTTTAACGGGGCCGTCGGGTGCTGGCAAAACCTCGCTACTCAAGTTGCTGTTTTTATCGCTGAAGCCGAGCCGCGGACTGGTCACGCAATTCGGCCACGACGTCGCAAGCCTGAGCAAGGACGCGCTTTCGACGTTGCGACGGCGGGTCGGGATTGTGTTCCAGGATTTCCGGCTCCTTGACCACATGACGACTTACGAGAATGTTGCGCTGCCGCTGCGCGTGAGCGGCCGCCATGAGGATAGCTACCGCGAAGAAGTCGTCGAATTGCTTAATTGGGTCGGACTGGGGGAACGGATGTGGGCGCTGCCGCCGGTGCTGTCTGGCGGGGAGAAGCAACGTGCTGCTATTGCGCGCGCGGTAATCGCGCGCCCGCAACTGCTGCTTGCTGACGAACCGACGGGCAACGTCGACCCAAGTTTGGCGCAGCGCTTGTTGCGGCTATTCGTCGAACTCAACAAATCCGGAACCTCGGTCGTAATCGCGACGCACGACATCGCTTTAATGGACCAGTACGACGCCCGCCGTCTCGTTTTACACGAGGGCCGGCTCCATATCTATGATTGAGAGCGCACTTTTCCGATGACCGATACGTCTTTTACCGAACTAACCGCGCCAGCGCGCCGTAAAGGCGGAGAGATGCCGCGTTTCGATACGCCGATCGTGCCGCGCAGTTCGATTTCCGGCAATGCGCTGGTCGCCGTGGTGGCGATCATGACGTTTCTCGCCTCGTTGACGACCGGCGCAGTGGTGCTGGTGAGTTCGGCCGCCAGCGACTGGCAAGCCGACGTCGCGCGGGAAATCACCATTCAGGTACGCCCGCTGCCGGGCCGCGACCTCGACGCGGCGGTGGAAAAAGCTGTCGCGCTCACCAAAGCGATAAGCGGCTTTGCCGAAGTGCGGGCGATGCCGAAAGAAGAGTCTGCCCGCTTGCTGGAGCCGTGGCTCGGCAGTGGGCTGACGCTGTCCGAATTGCCGGTGCCGCGGATGATCGTGTTGACGATCGGATCCGGCGCCAGCCCTGACATTGCCCAATTGAGAAAGGTCGTCGACAGTGAAGTGCCAGGTGCCAGCATCGACGATCACCGCGGTTGGATCGGCCGGATGCGCGCGATGGCCAGCAGCGCGGTCGCAGCCGGTGTCGTCATCCTTATCTTGATGCTTGCGGCGACCATACTGTCGGTATCGTTTGCCACCCGCGGCG
>JBPCQM010000288.1:0-10948 GCA_050998115.1 Pseudolabrys sp.
CAGCATCGCGCCGAACAGGATTAGCCCGCCGTCGCGGTTCGACTTGAACAGGCGCAGGCAAAGTGCGGGGTCGGCGATATCGAGCCGCTTCACTTGCCAGGCCAAGTGGGCGGCAAAAGTCGTGAGACCAAAAACAAATACTAACTTGCCACCGGCCATCAACCCGGCAACCGCAATCAGCGCCACCGCGGCGGCATAGAAACCTGCCAGCATCGGCCGGGTATTTTCGCCAAACAGCAGCGCTGTCGATTTGATGCCGATCAGCGCATCGTCCTCGCGATCCTGATGCGCATAGATGGTATCGTAGCCGATCACCCAGCAGATCGAGCCGGCGTAGAGCACCAACGCCGGCCAATCGAGCTGGCCGCGCATCGCCGGCCAGCCCATCAGAGCGCCCCACGAAAACGCCAGGCCGAGCCCGACTTGCGGCCAATAGGTGACGCGCTTCATGAATGGATAGATCGCCACCACCAGCAGCGACAGCAGGCCGCATAATATTGTGTAGTGGTTGAACTGCAGCAGCACCGCGAGACCGGCCAGCGCCTGGAGCGCCATGAAAATCGCGGCTTGCGCCGGCGTTACCTGGCCGGACGGGATCGGCCGCGAGCGGGTACGCTCGACCAGTTTGTCGAGATCGCGGTCGACCAGATCGTTCCAGGTGCAGCCGGCGCCGCGCATCGCGAAGGCGCCGATAAAAAACAAAACCACATGCCAGCCGCTTGGCTCGACGCCGGCGCGCATGCCGGCCAGGCCGAGCGACCACCAGCACGGCATCAGCAACAGCCAGGAGCCGATCGGGCGGTCGAGCCGGGCGAGGCGAAGATAGGGGCGCGCGAGTTGTGGGGCGAGGCCGTCGACCCAGTTTCCGGTTGCATCGGCGACGCGCCCAGAACTTTCAGTCAATGCCGCTCTCGCTCATTTGCTGCCGAGCGGCGTGCCGGTCAAAGTATCGAAGGTGCCGCTTCCGCGTTTCACATTGCTCGCATTCGGCACGGGCGAGGCGCCGAGCGCGTCGCCCAGAGTGGGCGCGCGGGGGGCTTTCTGCACTTGCGCGGCGGCGCCGCAGACCCGGGCGCGAATTTGCGCCGCCTGGTCGTGGCCCTTCTTTATTTCCGTAATGGCCTCCGGGGGAATCCCGCACGAGGCCGCGTTGGCTTGCGCGAATTTCAGCACCTTGGTTTCGGCGGCAACGAAGGCGTTGAACAGGCCGCAGGCGATCTGCGGCGACGCCTTCCGCGCCGAGGCGTCACGGATCGCCTTGGCCTTTTTCTCGGCATCGAGGCGAAGCGGCATAAAGCCCTTCATGCAAGGCGGCTCTTGCGGTTGCGCAGGCCGGTCGAAAGCGGGATCCTGGCCGCCGCCGGCGCTGGGTGCCGGCCGGTCGAACGGGGAAGGCTGGCCGAACCCGCCTTGAGCCGCGGGAGCGCCGAATCCGCCTGGCGAGGGAGCAGCGCCGCCGGGAGCCGTTTGCCAAGGCGATTGAGTTGGCGATGGCGAAAATGATTGCGCCAACGCCGCGCCGCCGGCCGCCGTCATCAAAGGCACAACCAGCAGCAGCGCGTGGAGCATTCCTGATCGAGCAGATCCCATATCAATCCTGGTCCAACCGTTTGCAGAACCTATGATCCGGAAAGTTTAAAAAATCTGATCGGGCCGGATTTGGCCTTTATAACAAACCGCTGAATGCGTCGGGAAGGCGGCAGGCTGTCTCGCACCTGCAAAAATTCCGGCCGGGACCCGCTGATTTGAGGCATTGTCTTCGCAGCACGACTGTCACGTCCCATATCAGTCTCATGGCCCGTAGCGATTTCCGCACCCCGCGACTTTATATCGAAGACCGCATCAAAGCGGACGCCGCCATCGCGCTTAGCGCCGCCGCGGCGAATTATCTGCGCAACGTGCTGCGGCTTAAAACGGGTGACACCGTGCTGCTGTTCAACGGCCGCGACGGCGAGTGGCGCGCCGAGTTGTCCTCCAGCGGCAAGCGCGCTCTGACGGCCACCGCCGGCAAGCAGAGTCGGCCGCAACCGGCGCCGGCCGATCTGCATTATCTGTTCGCGCCACTCAAGCATGCCCGGCTCGATTACATGGTGCAGAAGGCGGTCGAGCTCGGCGTCTCGAAACTGCAGCCGGTGCTGACGCAACACACTCAAGTCGCGCGCGTGAACCTTGAGCGTATGCGCGCCAATACGATCGAGGCGGCGCAGCAATGCGGCGTGCTGGCATTGCCGGAAATCGCCAAGCCTGGCGAATTGAAGCCGCTGCTCGGCCGGCTCGGCGCCGAGCGTCTCCTGATTTTTTGCGACGAGGAAGCTGAAATTGCCGATCCGGTGGCGGCGCTGATGAAAGCGCGGCGGCCGCCGAGCGCGCTGGTGCCGGGCGGCGCCGCGCCGGAGGCGATGTCTGTCGCAGTTCTGATCGGGCCGGAGGGCGGCTTCTCGCAGGATGAGCGTGAGGCGCTCTTGAAGATCCCAAATGTTGTCCGTCTGGCGCTCGGCCCGCGCGTTATGCGGGCAGACACCGCCGCGGTCGCCGCGCTGGCGCTGGTGCAGGCGGCGCTGGGCGATTGGGGTGCGCCGGCTGGACCGGCCGCGTGACCTAATAGGGTCGCCTGGCGTCGAATACGCAGGAGAAACTGTAATAGCCGCCATAGTGCGGATCGACGCCGGTGGCTTTCGCCTGCTTGTTGTAGCTCGCGCAGTGTTCGCTCGCCATGGTGCGTGCCTGCTCGGGTGACACCGACGCATACGGAATAATGCCGCCTGTGTCGTTGCCGGTCAGGCCCGGGCCCGGTCCGGCGCAAGCCGCCAACACTGCCGCGGACAACAACCCGAGTGCCGCGCAGGCCGTCGCTTGCGCCGACATGCATTTCATTTCCAGAACCCCTTGGCCGCCGTAGCCCTGAGCACTAACATAACCAAGTCGCGGGCGCCGCAAACTTGTGGATCAAACGGAGCCACAACGGATATATTTGTGATAAATGAACGGCCTGATAGGGAGGTCGAAATGCCGCGCGTTGGTTGCCGTTCGGGTGTGCTGGCGGCGTTGTTGAGCCTGGCCCCATTGGCGCCGGTCTCGGCCGCCAGTTGGCTGGAAAAGAACTTTTATTTGTCAGGTCCCCGCTATGACGGCGTCGTGCCGGCCTGCGAGGACGGCGTCGGCGACATCATCAGCGGTTTTGCCACCAAGGAATCGCGGTTTTGGAATTCCAACCTGCAAATTCTTGAAATCGACCGCATCCGGCAAACCGCGTTTCGGCCGTGGGCGGCCAACACAATCCCCCGCCGTTTCTGCAGCGGCGTGGCGACGATCAGCGACGGCACCCGGCACAAGGTGCATTACTGGATTGGTGAAGACACCGGATTTGTCGGCGCCGGCTGGGGGGTAGAGTGGTGCGTGGTCGGCCTCGATCGCAACTGGGCCTATAACCCTGGATGCCGCGTCGCAAAGCCAGGCTTGGCCAATCAATAAAATTGTTCTTGATTTGTTCTTAATTTCCGCTACGCTGCTGCAGTGACGTGCCATCGCGTAGTCAGGGAGTTTCCCATGTTGCGTTCGATCGTTCGTTTTGCTGTTTTAGCGGCAGCGCTGTGCATTGGCCTCAATCTAGCGGCTGCGCAAACTCCCATCCTTACTGATCCGGCTCAGCAAACCGCGCCGTCACCCAGCCTGGGTCCGGACACCGCGCGGCAGGACCGCCGGCAAAACCAGCCAGGCCAGTTTGATTTCTACATTCTGGCGCTATCGTGGTCGCCGTCGTTTTGCGAAAGCTCGCGCGAGCGCAATCCCCGGCGCACCGATGAGACGCAATGCGGCCCGCGGCCTTACTCCTTCGTCGTGCACGGCCTGTGGCCGCAATACGAGCGCGGCTTCCCGTCTTTTTGCCAAGTGCCGCCGCCGCGGCTCAACCGTGACATCGTCGGGTCGATGCTTGAACTAATGCCAAGCCCGCGCCTCGTCTATCATGAGTGGGATCGCCACGGCACTTGTAGTGGACTGTCCTCTCAAGCGTTCTTTGATAGCGTTCGCAAGGCGCGCGCCGCGGTGCGCATTCCCGAGAAGTATATCAATATCGGCGCCGCGCTTACGGTGACGCCGGGCGAGGTGGCCGATGCTTTCGTCGCCGCTAATCCGGGCTTGACGCGCGGCAGCATGGCAGTCGCCTGCGACAGCAGGCGGCTCAACGAAGTGCGGATCTGTCTGAACAAGGATTTCAGCTTCCGCGATTGCAGCGACGTCGCGCGCCGCTCCTGCCGCCGCGACACGATCGTGATGCCGCCGGTGCGCGGCAACCGCGCCGCCGAGGCGAATTAACGCCGCGGTCGCGGCGGCGTTAAGCTCGCGCTAACAATGACTGCGTGGATGCGCGCGGAGTACCGGGGATAACCCCCGCGGGTCGGAGATCGCCGCAAGGTTCTCGTAAGGGAAATCCCTAAGTCTCGCGCCTACGATAAAGGGGGCGCAACTTGCGCGCGCGGCAAAATGGAACGCATCGGGGAATATAGCGGCTTCGCGGTCTGGTTCCTGGGTCTTGGCTACATCATAGCTTGGGCACTGATGCCGGAGAGCGTGGGTGCGCTGCCGGCAAGCCTGCATGCAATCGGACTTGCCGCGCTGATGTTTCTGCCCTTGCCGCTGTGGGGCTATTTGCGCCGTCGCAACAAGTCCGTTACGGCCGCGACATCTCTGCAGGCTTTGGCGCGCGACTATCATCACGTCGGGTCGCCACCTGCGGTTACGTGCCCGAAGGTCAAGCCGCGCAGCCATTTCGGCTTGCGCGGCATGACGCGCCCCGAATAGCTGCGGGCTTAAGAAAACGTGGCGCGCAATCTGTCATAGTGTGACGGACTCAAAGCGCGGAACCGGACCTTGAACTATCGTCACGCTTTTCACGCCGGTAGTTTCGCCGATGTCGTCAAGCACACGGTGCTGTGCCGCGTCCTGATGCATCTGCGCGGCAAGCCGGCACCATTCCGGGTAATCGACACCCATGCCGGCGCCGGCCTCTATAGCCTGACGAGCGATGAAGCGAACCGCAGCGGCGAATGGCGCGACGGCATCGCCCGCATATGGGATGCCCAACGTGCAAATTTGCTGGCGCCCGAGATTGCCGCTTTGCTGGCGCCCTATCTCGATGTGATCGGCGCCCTCAATGAACGCGGCGCGTTGCGGGTTTATCCGGGCTCGCCGGCTTTGGTGCGGGCTTGGCTGCGCAGCGACGATCGGTTGACCGCCTGCGAGCTTGAATCGGGCGCGGCCACCGCACTTGCCGCGCAATTGCGCGGCGATCCGCGTATCAAGACACTGGAGATCGACGGCTGGACCGCGCTGTCGGCCTATGTGCCGCCGGTCGAGCGCCGTGGACTGGTGCTGGTCGATCCGCCGTTCGAGCAAGACGACGAATTCCGCCGGCTGGCGCAGGGCTTGGCCGCCGCCCATCGCAAATGGCCGACCGGCATTTATGCGCTTTGGTATCCGATCAAGAGCCGCGCAGGTCCCGACGCGCTGGCAAAAAGCATCAAACGGCTCAGGATCGGCAAGGTGCTGCGCGCTGAGCTTTTGGTTGCGCCGATGACCGACATCGCGAGGCTTAACGGCTGCGGGTTGATCCTGGTTAACCCGCCCTGGACCCTGGAAGCCGAGCTTTCCGGGCTGTTGCCGGCCCTTTGCGCCATTCTGGGCCGCGCCGGTAAAGGCAGCTACCGGCTGGATTGGTTGGCGGACGAAACCGCGACGTAAGCTACGGCGTCTTTACCACCGGATGCCGGGTGGTCTAGCCTTTAAGCATTGGCAGTGACGTTCCGCCTCCTTTGGGGGGCCGGCGGAGTGGTGAAGCCAAAGTAGGCTGCAGCGTTCTCCGGATATCGGGATGTCTTGCCGGCCGCCTTCCGTGGGGGTTGGCGGGCATGCATTGGCGGTACAGGGGGCACTCTGCAATGGCACAGACCGGCGTGGTGAAATTCTTCAACGGTGAGCGCGGCTACGGTTTCGTTAAACCGGACGACGGCGGACGCGATGTGTTTGTGCACATCACTGCGGTCGAGCAGGCCGGCCTCAAGTCACTCAACGAGGGCCAGCGCATCAGCTTCGACGTCGAGCCGGACAAGAAGGGCAAGGGCCCCAAGGCGGTGAACTTGGTGGTCACCGGCTAGCGGTTAGCGCGGGCGGCAGAGCGATAGGCCAACCGAATTCAGGGGCTTCAACGCGCGGGACTTGCCCGCTGTCGTCAACGACCGGGATTGCGTTCGCATGACGATTCTTCGATTTGCTGCCCCATCGCCTTATGTCCGCAAGGTCCGTATCGCCGCCGCGTTGCTCGGTCTTGCCGACCAGATTGAGTTGCAACCAACCGATACCAGCAAGCCCGACGACGCATTCTGGCGTGACAACCCGCTCGGAAAAATTCCGGTTCTCAAAGCCGAGGATGGCGCCGAATATTACGACTCGCGAGTGATCGTCGAGTATCTCGATCAGCGCGCTGGCGGCGGCAAAATAATTCCGCGCGACGGCGCGGCGCGCTTTTCCGCCTTGCGGATGCAGGCGCTTGGCGACGGCATCAACGATGCGTCATTGTTGCAGGTTTACGAAGGCCGCTATCGGCCGGCCGAAAAAATCGTGCAAGGCTGGCTCGATCTTCAAGCCGGCAAGGTGGCGCGCGGGCTCGCCGCGCTCGAAGCGGCGCCACCACCACCACTCACGGCGACCCCGGATGTGGGGCAAATCGCGGTCGCTTGCGCGCTCGGCTATCTCGATCTGCGATTTGCCGGAGCCTGGCGCAAGACCATCCGCGTCAGGTCGGCTGGCTCGATCAATTCGCCAGCAAGGTCCCGTCGTTCGGCGAAACCAGGATGACGGCGTAACGCCGCGCCGATAAAAAAGCCCCGGATTCGATCCGGGGCTTTTTCCTGAGGGCGAAGCCTAAAAGCGGTAGTTCAAGCCGCCGCGAAC
Organism: Pseudolabrys sp.; assembly: GCA_050998115.1. Taxonomy (GTDB): domain Bacteria; phylum Pseudomonadota; class Alphaproteobacteria; order Rhizobiales; family Xanthobacteraceae; genus Pseudolabrys. The sequence goes on from JBPCQM010000288.1 coordinate 6,949, forward strand.
TAAATTGGCGTGGAAGTTCGCGTTCGAACCGGCGACACCGCCGCCGCTGCCGAGGTCGACATACAGATATTCGACCTTGGCGGTCCAATTGGCGAACAACGCTGCTTCGACACCGCCGCCAATCGCATAGCCAGCCTCGGTCGATCGGCCCGAGCCGATACCGGCAATGTTGGTGCTGACGTCGCCCACCGCGAGACCTCCGGTGACGTAAGGCATGAAGCGCCCGGCGTTGTAACCGAGGCGGCCGCGCACCGTGCCGAGCCAGTGATTGCGGGTTTCGCAAAGGGTAACGCCGCACGGGGCGTCGCCGCGCAGATTGGTCCAGTCGATGTCGCCCTCGATCCCATAAACGAGCGAGCCGGACTGCCAATTGTAGCCGAGGGTGGGGCCGACAAATCCGCCGTGCAGGTCGAACGAGCCGGTGGCGAAAGGACCGTCGAAGTCGGAACGGCCCCAGCCGCCGCCGCCGTTGACGCCGACATAGAAGCCGGTCCAGTTGTAGACAGGAGCCACGTAAACAGGAGCCTGCGCCGGCAAGACGCGGCGTTGAATGTCGGCGGCCGGCGCCGACGCGACGCCGAGCGCGAGAATGCCAGCGCTGGCGAGTAACAGCTTCTTCATGGTGAACCTCCCACATAACTAAAGATGCGGTATTGCTATGCAGCCAACGCGCGGCGGCGGGGCTGGTTCCTGCCGGCTGAGTTCGGAATTCGGGTTCTGGCCGACCGTAGCGATTCGGTCACAGCGATGGGAACTTTGGTGAATGGAATGGAAACCCGCAAAGAAAAAGCCCCGGAAAAATCCGGGGCTTTTGTTTGGTTTGTTCTCTCGGCGGTTAGAAGCGGTAGTTGAGGCCCGCCCGCACGATATTGGCGTTGAACTTTACGTTCTGCGGAGGCGTAAGGGTGCACGATCCGCCACAATCGAACCGGCCGAGATCGGCATAGAGATATTCGACCTTCGCGGTCCACGGACCAGCGACCGCGAATTCGACACCGCCGCCGACCGCGTAACCTGCCTTGGTTTTGTCGGCGCCGGGGAACGCTGTGGTTGACGCCTTGACGTTACCGTAAGCGACGCCGCCGGTCACGTAAGGCATGAAACGGTCAAACGCATAGCCGATGCGGCCACGCGTAGTGCCGAGCCAGTCGTTGCGGGTTTCGCAAGTGAACGCACCGCAGGCCGCGTTGCCGCGAATATTGCTCCAGTCGAGATCGGTCTCGATGCCGAGCACGGTCCGGCCGAATTGCCAGTTGTAACCCAGCGTACCGCCGATCAGGCCGCCGCTGGTGTTGAAACTGCCGGTGCCGGGCACGCCTTCGAAATTCGAGCGACCCCAGCCGCCGCCGCCGTTGATACCGACATAGAGGCCGGTCCAGTTATACGCCGCCAGGTAAACCGGTGCCTTGGTCGGCATGGCCTGGCGGCGCGCGATGTCCGCCGCATTCGCCGAACCCATCGCCGCGATCAGCGACACCGCGCCGATACCTGCAATTACAATACGCTTCATTTCCGAAACCTCCGTGTCGCCACCCAGCGGCGAAGGCGGCAAAGTATTCAGAATCGAAGCCATGTCTAGTGCAGAAAAACCACACAGCACTCGTAGTTATCGAGTTCAATTCATCTTATTGTTGCCAGCGTGATGCCATGTTTTCGCCGCCGTTTGCGCTCGAAATCTACAACCTTAGTATATGTTTATTTAACAGGAGTTCCATTCGTCAGCGAATACGTTGTCCGCCGGCATGAAAGAGCCCCGGGCCAAAGCCCGGGGCTCTTTAGCTTCTCCCGACGTGCCGAAGCGGAGAACCCTCGGTCAGAAGCGATAGTTTACGCCCAAACGTAGCAGGTTCGATTCCAGGCCATTCTTCACGCCGGTGATGGTGTAGAGCCGGTCGTTGAGATCGACATACAGATATTCCGCACGCGCGCTCCAGGCCCGATTGAGTCCGACCTCGACGCCGACACCGCCGGCCCAGCCAATATGCGTCTTGGTTTCCGAAAGGCCGGCGATCTCGCCGCGAACATCGCCATAGGCGAGACCAAGTGTGCCGTAGACCATGATCGCGTTGAACGCGATGCCGGCGCGGCCGCGCAACGTGCCGAACCAGGGATTGGAAAACTTCCATGGCGCGAATGTGTCTTCGGCTCCCGAGATTTGCAGGTCTGTTTCGCCACCGAACACGAACTGACCGCTCTGCCAGTTGTAACCGATCTGCCCGCCGCCGGCGACGCCGGCCGGGCTGGTCGGATTGTTGGTTGTGGTGCCCCACTGGTAGCCGAGATTGACGCCGGCATAGAGGCCTGCCCAATTGTAACCGGTGACGGGCGCCTGTGGCGCGTAATAAGGACCGCGCGCCATATCAGCCGCAACCACCGGGCTCGACATCGCCGCGATTGTTACCGCCACAAAAACCGTTCTTCTCATACTAGCCTCCACTCACAAGCCGCTTGCGTTCAGCGGCACTCGATGATCGATCGCTTGGCGCGCAGCGCAGGCGCAGATCGACATGGCGTGGGGGATTTATCGGGCATTTTACGTTAAACGCTTATGAATCGGTAAGGATTGAACGTCGCGACGATTGCTTATCCCTAAGGGAGTCTTAGCCGCGCGCGCCGCCCCTCGCGTTTACCATGCCCGCTCACGATGCATTTACTATATGAAGAGAGCCGTCGGCCGCGCCGCCGAACACGGCACGTGCATAAGGGTCGTGCGCTTCTGCGTTAGCTGTTTTTGACCTGACGATGAACGGAACCAAGAAAGACATTGATCCTTCCACCGACCTCGTTGAGGCCGATGAGGAAGCCACGCTGCCCGAGCTCGAGACCGACATCGATCTCAGCAAAAGTCCGGGACCGCTGGCGGCCGGCCACGCCGCAATTGCGCGCCACGGCAAGCATGCGCCGACGTCGCCCGGCGTCTATCGCATGATCGATAGCAAGGGCGACGTGCTCTATGTCGGCAAGGCGAAGAACATAAAGAAGCGCGTCTCGGCCTATGCGCGCGCCGGCGCGCATGACTCGCGCATCACGCGGATGATCGCGGCGACCGTGACGTTGGAATTCGTCACAACCGCGACCGAAACCGAGGCGTTGCTGCTTGAGGCCAATCTGATCAAGCGGTTGCGGCCCCGTTTCAACGTGCTGTTGCGCGACGACAAGTCGTTTCCCTACATCATGATCACGTCGGATCACTGGGCGCCGCAGATCCTCAAGCATCGCGGCGCACGTAACCGCCAGGGCCATTATTACGGACCGTTTGCTTCGGTTTGGGCGGTCAACCGCACGGTCAACGCACTGCAGCGCGCATTCCTGCTGCGCTCGTGCTCGGATTCGTTTTTCGAGGCGCGCGCGCGGCCCTGTCTTTTGTTCCAGATCAAGCGCTGCTCGGCTCCGTGCACGCAGGAAATCGATTTCGCCGGCTATCAGGTGCTGGTGCAGGAAGCCAATGAATTTCTGTCCGGTAAGAGCCAGGCGGTGAAGCAGGAACTGGCTGGCGAGATGGAGCGGGCGGCGAGCGGCGAGCAGTTCGAGCGCGCCGCGATCTATCGCGACCGCCTGGCCGCGTTGTCGGCGATCCAATCGCATCAGGGCATAAACCCGCGCAACATCGAACAAGCCGACGTGTTCGCCGTGCATCAGGATGCCGGCTTCACCTGCGTCGAGGTGTTCTTTTTCCGCACCGGGCAGAACTGGGGCAATCGGGCCTATTTCCCCAAAGCCGACCGCGCGCTGCCGGCCGGCGAAGTGCTGTCCGCTTTCATCGCGCAATTCTACGACGACAAGCCGCCGCCGCGGCTCATTCTGGGGTCGCACGATTTCGAGGAACGCGAATTGCTGGCCGAGGCGCTGTGCACAAAGGTCGGCCACAAGATCGAGATCGGCGTGCCGAAGCGCGGCGAACGCAAAGATGTCATGGCGCACGCGCTCGCCAATGCGCGCGAGGCGCTCGGCCGCAAGCTCGCAGATACGTCGTCTCAACAGCGATTGTTGAAAGCGCTGG
>JBPCQM010000046.1:0-6595 GCA_050998115.1 Pseudolabrys sp.
CCCCGACCCGGAAGCCGTAAGCGAGACGCCACAATCGTTCGAGCCGTTCCCACCTTTTTTGTGGGGGGCGCCGGACGACGCTTGGCGTCCGCCGCCGCCGCCGCGATACCAGGACGCCGACGAATATGAAGGCCCGCGCCGGTCCTATCGCGGCGCAATCACGTGGCTGGTCATCCTTCTGCTGATCGGCGGCGCCGCCGCGGCCGGTTACTGGCAGCGCGCGCAAATCGGCGCGATGATTGCCGCGCTGCGCACCGGCGCGCCAGCGCCGACGCAACGCCAAGCGGCGCCCGAACGCCCGAAAATCACCGATCGCGTCGGCAGCAACGATCAGCCGAGCTCGGCCACCGCGCCGGCTGCCGATGTGGCGCAGAAAGTCGTGCTGTACGACGAGGACCCAAGCGATCCGCAGGGCAAGCGTTACGTCGGTTCGGCGGTGTGGCGCACCGAGACCGTGTCGCCCGGTCCGGGGCTTGCGCCCGAGCTCGCGATCCGCGCCGACGTCGATATCCCCGAGCGGCGCATGCGGATGTCGTGGTCGCTTCGCCGCAATACCGACAAGGCGCTGCCGGCCAGCCATACCATCGAAATCTTGTTCACGCTGCCGGCCGATTTTCCCGAGGGCGGCATCTCCAATATCCCCGGCGTGCTGATGAAGCAGACCGAGCAAACCCGCGGCGTGCCGCTGGCGGGCCTCGCGGTGAAAGTCACCAACGGATTTTTCCTGATCGGGCTTTCGGCCGCCGAAGTCGATTTGCAGCGCAATATCCAGTTGCTTAAGGAGCGCTCATGGTTCGACATTCCGGTGGTCTACAACAATGGCAAGCGTGGCATTCTCGCGGTGGAGAAAGGCACGCCCGGCGACCGGGTGTTTGAGGAAGCCTTCCGCGCCTGGGGGCAGTAAAGCGCGGCGATTGTAGCGGCAAGATTTTATAGCGCGCCGGGCTATCGCGCCATGCAGTCCTTGACGAAGCGGCGGCGTTTGAGGAGCGAGAATTTTTGCTGCTTGGCCTCCTTCGTGCAGGCCCGGCGCTTGTCGGTGCGCGCCTCCAGAATGCTTTCCCGCTCCTTGTTCGTCTGCTCGATCTTCATGCGCGCGTTGGTTGCGCGCTCTTCCAGAGCCTTTCGCCGCTCGGCGGCCGATTGCGGCGCCGGCGTTTGCGAATGTCCCGGCGCCGCGCCCAACAGCGTGGCGCCGATGAGGCTGGCGATCAGCGAGATGGCGCCCCGACGCATTTCCTGTTCCTTTTTTGACCGGCGGTGAAAACATATTACCGCTTGGGACCGGCACATAACAATGAATCCAAAGGCGTCATGGCCGGGTTTGTCCCGGCCATCCACGTCTTGGTTTTCCTCAATTCGGCCTCCGAAGAGCAAGAAGGCCGTGAGCTGCCGAAGTAATTGCTTTGGCGATTTTAATCGTTCATAGGAATTTAATCCGCAATTTTGCCACATTGCTCCTTCACACTCTGTGCGTCCCGTTCTGAGGGGCGTCTTCCGGAGACGTTCTGAAAGGCGGAACAGGATGCGGCGCCCGCGCGCGAGCCTCGTAAGCTCGTTCTCGGGAGGCCCCGGGACCCGACCGGGCGGCACTACGACCGCTCTGCGAGGAGCTCGCTGCATTGGCCGGCTCAGGCGCCGGTTCAAGAAGCGCGGACCCGAGGCCCGAAATCGCCGCAGCGGTGCGCCGAGAGGCGACGCGTCTCGCGCAGAGACGCCCGCCGCAAGGCGGATTGGCTGCAAGGCGCCTCTCGGCGCCCCGCTCCCCTCATAGCGCGCGTTGGGTTTACCCAATTCGCGCCAGAGAAAAGTCCGGGGGCGGTTGAAATTAACGCAAAACCCGGGCGCATCGCGCCGCGGGAAGGAGAACTCATGACTCAAAAGAATATGCACTCGCTCCGCTCGTCCACGCGAAAGCGGGGACCCAGTCGTTCGGCTTCGGGCTCGCGCCTGAGCCTGTGCTCGGGTCGACCGAAGGCTGGACCCGAGTACGGGAATGAGCGGGTTAACGACGCACCCGAACGCACCGAAACCGAACGTGCGGCGGTGGAAGATTCCGCGAAGCGCAAGGTGCTCGACCTGTTCGGATGTTGGACCATCTGTCCGGACAAGCGCTGCAAGCGCGCGTCGGCCTGTCGCGGCGATGTCAACACCTGCAGTCGGCGCTGTTTGCCTCTGGTGTCCGTTGAAGACAAAGTGTGGTTGCGCAAGGCGGTCCAGGCAAGACTAGCGGGCCTGTCGCCGGAGGAGGCGGTAAAAGCCGCGATTGCGGAAGTCGAAAAGTATCGGACGGAATTTGCGGCACTCGAAGCGCGCACCGCTCAAGCCGAAGAAAAATCGCCGGAAGCCGCGGCGGCATCGGCCGGTGGCGTCGACGTTCAGCCGCGGGTGAGGGTGGTGTGAAACCCGCTCTCCGCTCGTCCCGAAAGCGGGGACCCAGTTCTTATTTTCTGGATTCCCGCTGGAGCCTGTGCTCGGGCCGGCCAAAGGCCGGACCCGAGTGCGGGAATGAGCGGCCAACACCTGCTCTAATGCGCCGCGATGGCGTCCTGCGCTTGCGGTGTTTCCATCCGGGCGACGCCGGCGGTGACCGCCTTCTGCACCTTCTCAAAGGCACGCACTTCGATCTGGCGCACGCGTTCGCGCGACACGCCGAATTCCTCGGCGAGGTCTTCCAGCGTGATCGGATCGTCGGCGAGACGCCGCGCCTCGAAGATGCGCCGTTCGCGGTCGTTGAGTACGGTCAGCGCGGCGCCCAGCGCCTTGCGGCGGTTGTCGAGCTGCTCGCTCTCTTCCAGCACGCGCTCCTGCGACGGCTGATCGTCGGCCAGCCAGTCCTGCCATTCACCGGCGTCGCCGTCGTCGCGGATCGGCGCATTGAGCGAAGCGTCGCCGCCGAGCCGGCGGTTCATGTCGACCACGTCTTTCTCTGTGACGCCGAGCCGCTTGGCGATCAGTTTCACCTGATCGGGCCGCAGGTCGCCTTCCTCCAGCGCGGAGATTTTGCTCTTGGCCTTGCGCAGGTTGAAGAACAGCTTTTTCTGGTTGGCGGTGGTGCCCATTTTGACGAGCGACCACGAGCGCAGGATGTATTCCTGGATCGAGGCGCGGATCCACCACATCGCGTAGGTCGCGAGGCGGAATCCCTTCTCCGGCTCAAAGCGCTTGACGGCCTGCATCAGGCCGACATTGCCTTCGGACACGACCTCGCCGATCGGCAGGCCGTAGCCGCGGTAACCCATCGCGATCTTGGCAACCAGCCGAAGATGGCTGGTGACCAGCCGGTGCGCGGCGGCGGTGTCGCCGTGCTCACGCCAGCGCTTGGCCAGCATGTATTCTTCCTGCGGCTCCAGCATCGGGAACCGGCGGATTTCATCGAGATAATGCGAAAGACCGGATTCGGTCTTGAAGATCGGCAGTGTTGCCGCACGGGCCATGTCAGCGCCCTCCTACTCTATGCCCCCAAACGTGGCGGGTTCGTTGACGCCGCCGCTCCCCGAGCCCACGGCGCAGTTCGTTTCGCAAAGTTTCGTCTCGCAAGTGCAGCATACCGGACCCACCTCACGTTGGAAAGGAACGCGCCGTCACGTCGCTGTGACCCTTCAGCGCTATCGAAATCGAACCAAGCCTTTAGGGGGATTGGACTTTTCCGCGCACAAACGCCTCGCCGTTGCGGGCGAGGGCAGTGCGTAAACGGGCGAGGTCGCCCGGCAGTTCCGATTGGAACTCCAGGATTTTTCCGGTGGCAGGGTGTGCAATGCCAAGCAAATAAGCATGGAGCGCCTGTCTTTCAAGGGCTTGCAATGCCGCTTTGCCATCGGCGCCGAGCCGGCTCGCTTTGGTCTTGAAACCGGGACCGTATGTCGCATCGCCCAAAATCGGATGGACGATATGAGCAAGATGGACGCGGATCTGGTGGGTGCGGCCGGTTTCCAGCCGGCAGTCCAGCAGGCTGGCGACGGTTTTGCCGTCCGGTCCGGCATAGCGTTCCAGCACCTGCCAGTGGGTGATCGCCTCGCGGCCGCCCTCGCGCACCGCGCGCTTGTCGCGGGCCTGGCGGTGGCGATCGAGCGGCGCGTCGATCGTGCCTTTCGGCCGGTCCGGCGCGCCCCAGACGAAGGCGAGATAGCCGCGCACAAAACCGCGTCCAGCAAAAGTGGAAACCGGTTTTGCGTCCGGACGCGGTTTATCTTTAAATGGCGCGCTTTCCGGGCGGCTGACCGGTGCCCACTCAGCCTGAAAGCGCGCATGTGGCCCGGTGCGGCCGTGGTCGGCGAATTGCGCGGCCAGCGCCTGATGGGCGCGGTCGTTCTTTGCCACCACCATCAGCCCGGTGGTGTCCTTGTCGAGCCGGTGCACGATGCCGGGTCGCTTGACCCCGCCGATGCCCGACAGGCTGTCGCCGCAATGCGCGATCAGCGCATTGACCAGCGTGCCGGAGGAATGGCCGGGGGCGGGGTGCACCACCAGGCCCTTCGGCTTGTTGATTACGATCAAGTCGTCGTCCTCGTAGACGATGTCGAGCGGAATGTTTTCGCCTTCGGGTTCGGCGGGTTCGGCTTCCGGGATGGCGACGGTGACGCTGGCGCCGGATTTGACGTGATGGCCGGGATCGCGGATCGTGCCGCCGTTGACAGTGACGCGGCCATCCAGAATCAATGCCTTCAGCCGCGTGCGCGACAGCGTGGGAATGCGAACGGCGAGCATGCGATCGAGCCGGCCGCCGTTGTCTTCCTCGGCAATTGTCAGATTTTCGGTTTGCGTCTCAGTCATGAACAATCTCAAGAACGATTCAATATCAGAACAATCCGACGCTGCGGCGACCGTTTTGATCGCCAAGGTGAAGCGGCTGATGCTGGTGACGATCGGCGCAACCTTCGTTGCGCTCGCCATTGTGCTCGCCTTCATCGGCTATCGTGTTTCCAACGCCGGGGGAAGTGCACCGGCGACGCCCGACGTTACGGCGCAATTGCCGAAAGCCTCCCGCATCGTATCGACTGCCATGAATGGCGAGCGGATCGCGGTGACGGTCGAAGGTCCGGGGGGCACGGAAATCCATCTGTTCGAGGTCCCAAGCCTCAAGCCGGCGGGACGATTGCGCTTCAATCCAGCCCCCTGACGGCGCGGATATGCGGATATAGTGTAATAGCCTGGGGTTCATAGCGAGGACGACGATGGTAGCGAAGACAACCGCAAAACAGGCCGCGCCGAACGCTGCGGTGCCGACAAACGGCATCGTGGTCGGCAAAAGCACCAAATACGAGGTGCTCGATCTTAAATTCGGCAACCGCCACGGTCTGGTGACCGGCGCCACCGGCACCGGCAAGACGGTCACCCTGCAGGTCATGGCCGAAGGCTTTGCGCAGTTCGGCGTGCCGGTGTTCGCCGCCGACGTCAAAGGCGACCTGTCCGGCATCAGCGCTGCCGGCGAGGCGAAAGACGCGTTCGTCCAGCGCGCCAAAAGTATCGGGCTGCCGTACCAGCCCGACCAGTTCACCACTATCTTCTGGGATATTTTCCGCGCCGAGGGTCATCCGATCCGCGCGACTATTTCCGAGATGGGGCCGTTGCTGCTCGCGCGGCTGCTGCAGCTCAACGACACGCAGGAAGGTGTCCTCAACATCGCGTTTCGTATCGCCGATGAGCAGGGCCTCGCCTTGCTCGACCTCAAGGACCTGCGCGCTATTCTCGGCCTGGTCGCCGACAGCGCGGCGGAACTGCAGAAACAATACGGCAATGTCTCCGCGGCGACCGTCGGCACCATCCAGCGTTCGCTTTTGGTGCTGGAAAATCAGGGCGCCAATTCCTTCTTTGGCGAGCCTGCGCTCGACATCAACGACTTCATGCGCACCGATCGCGATGGCCGCGGCATCGTCAACGTCCTTTCGGCCGACAAACTGATCGAGAATCCGCGGCTCTACGCGACGTTCCTGCTGTGGATGCTGTCGGAACTGTTCGAGAAGATGCCGGAGGTTGGCGACGTCGATAAGCCGAAGCTGGTGTTCTTCTTCGACGAGGCGCACCTGCTGTTCAACGACGCGCCGAAGCCCTTGCTCGAGAAAATCGAGCAGGTTGTACGATTGATCCGTTCGAAAGGCGTCGGCGTTTATTTCGTCACGCAGAACCCGCTAGACGTGCCGGAGACCGTGCTGGCGCAGCTCGGCAATCGCGTGCAGCACGCGCTGCGCGCCTTCACGCCGCGCGACCAAAAAGCCGTCAAGGCGGCGGCCGACACGTTCCGGCCCAATCCGAAGCTCGACACCGCGAGCGTTATTACCGAACTCGGCAAGGGCGAAGCGCTGGTATCGTTTCTCGAAGGCAACGGCACGCCCTCGATGGTCGAGCGTACCATCATCCGCGCGCCGTCGGCGCGGCTTGGCACCGTGACGCCGGCGGAGCGGAACGCAACAATCGCGGCGAGCCCGATCAAGGGCAAATACGACACCGCGGTGGATTCGGAATCGGCCTACGAGATTTTACAGAAGCGCGTTCAAGGCACGACCGCGTCGGCACCGGGAAATGCCGGCCCAGCCGGACAGGGTCAGGCCGGGCAGGGCGGCGGCTTGCTCGGCCAGATTGGCGGCGTGTTCGGCAC
>JBPCQM010000191.1:0-10031 GCA_050998115.1 Pseudolabrys sp.
GAAATACTTCCATTGTTTGCGCTAACGCATGGCGAGTTATGCTTCGGCTTAGCTAGCCAGAATTTATAGATTGCCCATCCCGCGCCGACGATGGTGACAAAGCCTCCGCCAAGCCAACTTAGAATAGCCCGCGTTGAATCGTCCTTCAGGAAATCAGGCATCCACATGATTACGTCTCCTGCGCGTTGCGAGTCACAATTGCTTCGTGAATAATCCGCTTAGAAGGACAAGGGTCGTTCTTGCCATATAGTCCCTCTGTCGAGATGACCGGGCCCCAACCAAAGTGGACAACCTCATTTCGCTAGTTTCAAAAACTGTCTCGCTCTACTCCGCCGCCTCGCTTGATGCGTTCCCGCGCTTCCTCCGCCCGCCCGCCTTCGCCAGCACCGGGGCCAGAAACTTCCCCGTGTAGCTGCGCGGCGCCTTGACGATATCTTCCGGCGGGCCCCAGGCGACGATCTCGCCGCCGCCGTCGCCGCCTTCGGGGCCGAGGTCGATCACCCAGTCCGCTGTTTTGATGACTTCGAGGTTGTGCTCGATCACGACCACGGTGTTGCCCTGCGCCACCAACTCGTGAAGCACCTCCAGGAGTTTCGCGACATCGTGGAAATGCAGCCCGGTGGTCGGCTCGTCCAGAATGTAGAGCGTGCGGCCGGTGGCGCGCTTCGACAATTCCTTCGCGAGCTTGACGCGCTGCGCCTCGCCGCCGGATAGCGTGGTGGCCTGCTGGCCGACGTGGATGTAATCGAGACCGACGCGATGCAGCGTCTTGAAGGTTTCGCGCACGCGCGGCACCGCCTTGAAGAAGTCGGCGGCTTCCTCGACGGTCATGTCGAGCACGTCCGCGATCGACTTGCCCTTGAACAGCACCTCCAGCGTCTCGCGGTTGTAGCGCTTGCCGCGGCACGCATTGCAGGTGACGTAGACGTCCGGCAAAAAGTGCATCTCGATCTTGATGACGCCGTCGCCCTGGCAGGCCTCGCAGCGGCCGCCCTTGACGTTGAACGAGAAGCGGCCGGGCTCGTAGCCGCGCGTCTTGGCCTCCGGCAGGCCGGCAAACCATTCGCGGATCGGCGTGAAGGCGCCGGTATAGGTCGCCGGATTGGAGCGCGGCGTGCGGCCGATCGGCGACTGGTCGATGTCGATAATCTTGTCAATGTGCTCCAGCCCTTCGATGCGGTCGTGCGGGGCGGGGGCGAGCGAGGCGTTGTTGAGCTTGCGCGCCACCGAATTGTACAGCGTGTCGATCAGCAGCGTCGACTTGCCGCCGCCGGACACGCCGGTGACGCAGGTGAACAGGCCGAGCGGGATTTCCGCCGAGATGTTTTTCAGGTTGTTGCCGCGGGCGTTGACCACCTTGATGGTGCGGCGCTTCTGCACCGGCCGGCGGTCCGGCACCGTGACGCTCAATTCGCCGGAAAGATATTTGCCGGTCCAGGATTGCGGCGCCTCGATCAGGTCGTTGACGGTGCCTTCGGCGACCACATGGCCGCCGTGGATGCCGGCGCCGGGCCCGATGTCGAGCACATGGTCGGCAGCGCGGATGGCGTCCTCGTCATGCTCGACCACAATCACGGTGTTGCCGAGGGCGCGCAGCCGCTTGAGGGTTTCGAGCAGCCGCGCATTGTCGCGCTGGTGCAGACCGATCGACGGCTCGTCCAGCACGTAGAGCACGCCGGTCAGCCCGGAGCCGATCTGCGAGGCAAGCCGGATGCGCTGGCTTTCGCCGCCGGACAGCGTACCGGAAGCGCGCGCCAGCGTCAGGTAATCCAGCCCGACATCGACCAGGAATTTCAGCCGGTCGCGGATTTCCTTGAGCACGCGTACGCCGATTTCGTTCTGCTTGGCGTTGAGCTGCGCCGGCAGCTCGGTGAACCATTCGCCGGCCTTGCGCACCGACAGTTCGGCGACCTCCGAGATGTTCTTAGCCCCGATCTTGACGCACAGCCCCTCGGATTTCAGCCGCGCGCCTTTGCAGACCTCGCACGGCACGTCGGTGAAATATTTCTGCAGGTCCTCGCGCGCCCAGTCGCTCTCGGTCTCCTCGAAGCGGCGCTCCAGATTGGGAATGACGCCTTCGAACGGCTTTTTCGTCGTGTAGCCGCGCAGGCCGTCGTCATAGACGAATTTGATGTCGTCATCGCCAGAGCCGTACAAAATGGCGTCCTGGGTTTTCTTCGGCAGATCCTTCCATTTGGTGTCGAGCGAAAAGCGGTAATGCTTGCCGAGGCCTTCCAGCGTTTGCAGGTAATACGGTGACGATGATTTCGCCCAGGGCGCGATCACGCCCTTGCGCAGCGTGGCGTCGCGGTCGGTGATGACGAGGTCGGCGTCGATCTGCTGCTGCACGCCGAGCCCGCCGCATTCCGGGCAGGCGCCGAACGGGTTGTTAAAGGAGAACAATCGCGGCTCGATTTCCGGCAGCGTGAAGCCGGACACCGGGCAGGCGAATTTTTCCGAGAAGATTATTCGCCTCGCGTCGGATGCGGCGGCGGCTGCGATCTTCGTTTGTTTTACTCCCTCCCCACGCGAGCTCTTGCGAGCGGCGGGGAGGGTTGGGGTGGAGGGCTGTTCTTGTCCAAACGCGCGCCCACCCCCGGCCTCTCCCCGCGCATCGCGCGGGAGTGGAGCAGAAGCGTCGGCCAGCTCGATCACTGCCATGCCGTCGGCAAGCCGCAGGCATTGCTCCAGCGAATCCGCCAGCCGTGTGCCGATCTCGTTGTTGACCACCAGGCGGTCGACCACCACGTCGATGTCGTGGGTGAACTTCTTGTCGAGCGGCTTGACCTCGCCGATCTCGTAGAACGCGCCGTCGACCTTGACGCGCTGGTAGCCCTTCTTGAGAAACTCGGCGAGCTCCTTGCGGTATTCACCCTTGCGGCCGCGCACCACCGGCGCCAGCACGTAGATGCGGCTGCCCTGCGGCAGCGCCAGCACGCGGTCGACCATCTGCGATACGGTCTGGCTCTCGATCGGCAGCCCGGTCGCCGGCGAATAAGGAATGCCGACGCGGGCCCACAGCAGGCGCATGTAGTCGTAGATCTCGATGACGGTGCCGACCGTCGAGCGCGGATTTTTCGAGGTGGTTTTCTGCTCGATCGAGATGGCGGGCGACAGGCCGTCGATCTGGTCGACGTCCGGCTTCTGCATCATCTCAAGGAATTGCCGGGCGTAAGCCGACAATGACTCGACGTAGCGGCGCTGGCCCTCGGCATAGATGGTGTCGAACGCCAGCGAGGATTTGCCGGACCCGGACAGCCCCGTGAACACCACCAGCGCGTCGCGCGGCACGGTGACGTCGATATCTTTCAGGTTGTGCTCGCGGGCGCCGCGGACGGTGAGGGTGCGGCTATCGGGGCGGGAACCGGCCGGAGGATGTTTGGGCGGAGACGGCATGATCGGACGGTGACCGGGAGTTTTGTTATTCTGACGGCGATCAAACGCCGAGGATTGCGAGCAAGGGCGATGCAACGTCAGAACGTAGGTAGAACAACGCCGAATATCCAGCCACAGCGCCGATGTAACCCCCAGTTCTCGTGTTCATGACCGAGGGTCATGAACGAAAGGGCCGGCACAACGGCCGGCCCAACCTCGCATTCGCAGCGGTTTGGCGGATCAGAAGCGGTAATTCAATCCGGCCCGGATAATGCTGGTCCTGAATTCGACATCGGTATCAAGCCCGCAAGTCGTTGCGCCGCAAGATGTTTTCCCGAGATCGACATACAGATACTCCAGTTTGGCCGACCATGAGTTCATGAACGCATATTCGACGCCGCCGCCGAGCGTCCAGCCAACTCTGGTCTGGCTTTCGGACGTACCGCCGGCCAGCGGCGTCATTCTGATGCCGCCGAACGCCGCGCCGCCAGTGATAAATGGCAACCAGCGGTCCCAGGCGTAGCCAACGCGGCCGCGCGCCGTGCCGAGCCATGTGTTCCGGGTGTCGCAGCTGCCGGCGCCGCAGCTGGCGTCGGCCGTGCCCTTGATGGCGCTGTAGTCGATGTCGCCCTCAAGGCCAAACACATAGACGCCGGTTTGCAGGTTGTAGCCGAGCGTCCCGCCACCCACGAAACCTTTGACGTTGAAGTCGCCGGTGGTGCCGAGAACGTTGCTCCAACTCGATTTGCCCCACCCGTAGCCGCCGTTCAGGCCGATATAAAAACCGGACCAACTGAAAGGTGCAGCGTAGAGCGGAGGGGCGGCCTTATAGGCGGGTCGCGGCAAATCGGCGGCGAACACCTGCCCCTCGGTCATGAACGGCCCCACGATCATGACCGCCAACAGGCCTGCATATGCGATTGGTTTCAGACGCTTCATTGTTCGGGACTCCTGAAATTTGGGCCAAAAAACGCGGCTGTGGAAAACCTCTATATCTTGTGGATGATTCGAACCGTGGCTGGAAAGTCACAGGCGCCTTGAATAAATCCAGCCAATCATTGTGTTAGGGTCGGCGGGATGCTAAGAACGAACCAAGAACACAACGGATAGAGGCGGCGTAATAGCCTTGTGGATAAGGGCTCACGCGCTTGCCGGGGTCCGGCGCGCCACTAGGGTGGCCGTCAACGGCGATACGGAAAATGCAACACGGTATTCGGGAGGTGCGTCATGGCGGGTAGCGTCAACAAAGTGATCCTGATCGGCAATCTGGGCGCGGACCCGGAAATTCGCCGCACGCAAGACGGCCGCCCGATCGCCAATTTGCGCGTCGCGACTTCGGAAAGCTGGCGCGACAAGACCACCGGCGAGCGCCGCGAAAAAACCGAGTGGCACCGCGTCGTGATTTTCAACGAGGGCCTGTGCAAGATCGTCGAGCAATACCTGAAGAAGGGCTCGAAGGTTTATCTCGAGGGCGCGCTGCAAACCCGCAAATGGCAGGACAAGGATGGTCACGACAAATATTCCACCGAGGTCGTGCTGCAGGGCTTCAATTCGTCGCTGACGATGCTCGACGGCCGCGGTGGCGGCGCGGGCAGCGGCGCCGGCGACAGTTCGGGCGGCGAGTTCGGCTCGAGCGGCGCGTCGCCGCCGCGCGAGCGCAAACCGGCGATGGCCGGCGGCGGCAAGGACGACATGGACGACGAGATTCCGTTCTAATCCGAGTCCTCGTCCTCACTAAGTATTCGTTGTGGACCGCAGTCCCGCCGGTTTGTATCGATCGGTTCGATTAGCGCGATACTCCCTGAATTAGGGTCCAAGCGCCGGTGCTTACACCGCAATCCAACTAAACGGTCGGTACGGTACCGCGAAGCTACACCTATGCCTGCACGCGGCGGCGGCAAGGCGGCGGCAAGAACGACGAGATTCCGTTCTAGCCCGCGATAATCGCGCGCACGCCATCAACCACGAATTGCACGGCGAGCGCGGCCAATAGAACGCCGAGCAGGCGCGACAGCACGACATTGCCGGTGGTGCCGATCAGCCGCGCGATCCGCGTGCTCATCAGGAACACCACGCCGCACAGCGCGAATACCAGCGCGATCACGCCGAGCAGGATCGCGAGCCGCATCGGGTCGCCGCCGGCGCGGCCCGACAGCAGGATCGTCGCGGTGATGGCGCCGGGTCCCGCCATCAACGGAATGGCGAGCGGAAACGCCGCGATATTACGGACACGCTCTTTCTCGACGGCGTGTTCGGCCGTCTGAAACTGGCGCTGCGTGCGAACGCCGAACACCATTTCCGACGCGATCGAGAACAGCAGCAAGCCGCCGGCGATGCGGAACGCCGGCAGCGAGATCGAGAGCGTGCGCAGCAGCCATTCGCCGATCAGCGCCGAGCCGGCGAGGATGAGCGCGGCGATGACGCAAGCACGCAAGGCGACATCGCGGCGCGCCTTTGGCCGCAGTCCATGCGTAACCGCGGTGAACGCCGGCACCAGGCCGATCGGATCGACCACCACCGCCAAGGTCACCAGCGCGGAAACCAGGAATTCGAGCGGCAAGAAACCGGTCATGAAACCGGCCTAGCCGGTCGTTCCGGCGGGCGCAAATAGCGTCACGATTCACGGCATGGCGCCGCGTAATTTTGGCGCGCGATCGCTGCCGAAAACAATCGTAACTTATTGAAATATTGCGGCTAAATACCCGGTATGCGGGCCGGTTTCGGGTGGCATCGCCACCCTGAATCAGCTAAGAAACTTGCAGAATTTTGCCCGGAAACGCAACTTTGTCCGACATCGAAAACCCGAAATCGGGGGACGGCGGTCCTACCGATCTCAAGCCCGTCTCGATCACCGACGAGATGAAGCGCTCGTATCTCGACTACGCAATGAGCGTGATCGTGTCGCGCGCGCTGCCCGATGCGCGCGACGGCCTCAAGCCGGTGCATCGCCGCATCCTCTATTCGATGAACGAACAGGGCCACACGCCCGACAAGAAATACGTCAAGTCGGCCCGCATCGTCGGCGACGTGATGGGCAAATATCACCCGCACGGCGACCAGGCGATCTACGACTCGCTGGTGCGCACGGCGCAGGATTTTTCCATGCGCCTGCCGCTGATCGACGGGCAGGGCAATTTCGGCTCGGTCGACGGCGATCCGCCGGCGGCGATGCGCTACACCTAGCCCCGGCTGGCCAAAGCCGCGCTCGCCTTGCTCGAGGACATCGACAAGGACACCGTCAACTTCCAGGACAATTACGACAATTCCGAACGCGAGCCGGCCGTGCTGCCGGCGCTGTTTCCGAACTTGCTGGTCAACGGCGCCGGCGGCATCGCGGTCGGCATGGCGACCAACATCCCGCCGCACAATCTCGGCGAGATAATCGACGCCACGACGGCGCTGATCGACAATCCGGAATTGTCGATCGACGACCTTATCAAGATCGTGCCGGGTCCGGATTTTCCGACCGGCGGCATCATCCTTGGCCGCGCCGGCATTCACAACGCCTACAAGGACGGCCGCGGCTCGATCGTGATGCGCGGCAAGGTCGCTACCGAAACCGTTCGCAAGGAACGTGAAGCCTTCATCATCACAGAGATTCCCTATCAGGTGAACAAGGCGACCATGGTGGAGCGCATCGCCGAACTGGTGCGCGAGAAAAAGATCGATGGCGTCGCCGACCTGCGCGATGAATCCGACCGCGATGGCTTCCGCGTCGTAATCGAACTCAAGCGCGACGCCATGGCGGACGTCGTGCTCAACCAGCTCTATCGCTTCACCCCGCTGCAATCGAGCTTCGGCGCCAACATGGTGGCGCTCGACGGCGGCCGCCCGCTGGTGATGAATCTCAAGGACTTGCTGACGAGCTTCATCGCGTTCCGCGAAGAGGTGGTGTCGCGCCGCACCAAGTTCCTGCTCGGCAAGGCGCGCGACCGCGCCCACGTGCTAGTCGGGCTTGCCATCGCGGTCGCCAATATCGACGAGATGATCAAGCTGATCCGCGCCGCCAAGGATCCGAACGAGGCGCGCGAGACCCTGATGTCGCGCGACTGGCCGGCCAAGGACGTCGCCGCGATGGTGACGCTGATCGACGATCCGCGCCACAAGGTCAGCGCCAAGGGCACCGCCAGACTTTCCGCCGAGCAGGCCAAGGCTATTCTCGACCTGCGCCTGCAACGCCTGACCGCGCTCGGCCGCGACGAAATCAAGGAAGAGCTCGACAAGCTCGCCGCCGAGATCGGCAACTACCTGGAAATCCTGCGCTCGCGCGCCCGCGTCCAGACCATCATCAAGGACGAGCTTGCCGCGGTGAAAAAGGAATTCGCCACGCCGCGGCGTACCGTGATCGCCGAAGCGACCGGCGCGGTCGACGAAGAGGACCTGATCACCCGCGAGGACATGGTCGTCACCGTCTCGCACCAAGGCTACATCAAGCGCGTGCCGCTTTCGACCTATCGCGCGCAGCGCCGCGGCGGCAAAGGCCGCGCCGGCATGCAGACTCGCGAGGAGGATTTCGTCGCGCGGCTGTTCGTCGCCTCGACCCACGCGCCGGTGCTGTATTTCTCGTCGCGCGGCAAGGTTTATAAGGACAAGGTTTGGAAACTTCCGATCGCGGCGCCGCAAGCCCGCGGCAAGGCGCTGATTAATATGCTGCCGTTGCAGGAAGGCGAGACTATCACCACGATCATGCCGCTGCCGGAGGACGAGAAGAGTTGGAGTGGGCTCCAGCTCATGTTCGCGACGACCAACGGCATCGTCCGCAAGATTGCGCTTGAACACTATGTAGAAGTGCGTCCGTCAGGTCTCAAGGCCATTAAACTGGAGGAGGGAGATTCGATCGCGGGAGTCGAACTCTGCAGCGACCACGATGATGTCCTCCTCACCACGCAGGCCGGGCAGTGCATACGGTTTCCGGCGACCAAGACCTCGCAGAAGAAGGGCCGCGACACCGTCGGCGACATCGGAGTTAAGTTGGATGCCGCCGACAAGGTTATCTCAATGACGGTGCTGCGCCACATCGAGGCGTCCGCCGAGGAACGCGCGGCCTATCTCAAGCGCGCCAATGCGGTGCGCCGTGGCACCGAACCGGAAGACGAGACGACCGATGCGGAGGAGACGACGAGCGCGATCGAGCTTGGCGAGAAGCGCTACGTCGAGATGTCGGCGGCCGAGCAGTTCGTGCTGACCATTTCCGAAAAAGGCTTCGGCAAGCGCACGTCTTCTTACGAGTACCGCACCACCGGACGTGGCGGCAAAGGCATCGTCGCAATGTCGATCACCGCCAAGAACGGGCCGCTGGTGGCTTCGTTCCCGGTGGAGGAAACCGACCAGATCATGCTGGTCACCGATGGCGGCAAACTGATTCGCACCGCGGTCGATGGCATCCGCATTGCGGGCCGCTCGACCCAGGGCGTCATCGTATTCCACACCGCCGAGGATGAAAAAGTGGTGTCGGTGGAGCGGCTGTCAGAGGATGGAGCCGAGGGAGACCAGGAAGAATGAACTGGCATTTGTTTTCGGCCTTTCTCCTTATCACCGTCATATTTTTTCTCACGCCGGGCCCGATCGTGACGCTGGTCGTCACGACGGCGGCGCGGCGTGGTACCCGCGCCGGGCTCCTGACGGTCGCGGGAGCGAGCACCGGCAACGCCGTGCTGATCGCGTTGATCGCGGTCGGGCTGAGCTGGATCCTGAAAGCCTCCGCCGAAGTGTTCGAGGTGCTGCGCTGGGCCGGCGCCGCTTATCTCGTCTGGCTCGGCATTCAGGCATGGCGCGGCAGCAGCGGTTCCGGCACAGAGATCGCGACGGGTGGCCATGTATTCGCGCGGCGCGGCTTCATGGTGGCGATGACCAATCCAAAGTCGATCGCGTTCTTCACGGCGTTCCTGCCGCAGTTCGTCGACGCCACGTTGCCTCTCGGCCATCAGTTGCTGTTGATGTGCACGACCGCCATCGTGATCGGCGCGGTGCTGGATTGCGGCTGGGCAGTCGCGGCCGGTTACGGCCGCTCGTGGTTTCTCACGTCAAAGCATAATCGGCTGTTGGATCGTATTTCAGGCGCTGTGCTGATCGGCGGCGGCATCTGGCTGTCGCTGGCGCGGCGGCCCGGTTAGCGCGATTACTTCGCGCCGGCTCTTTCTAAATCGGCTCAGTGCAACCGGTCGGTCGTCACCAGCCGCACGACCTGGCCATTGCCGCAATCCTGGTAAGGCCAGCCGCGATTTGGGCAGGTCGGCGCGGCAATAGCCGGCACGCCGACGCTTGAAGTCGCTGAAACCGGGCTGACAAAGTCAGGGAAACCGACGATGGCTCCGGCGGCAAGCGCGGCGAAAAGGATGGCGGCTGTTGTCTTGAGCATGGCCCGTGCACTCCCGTGTGTGCTGAAGACGCGCCGGGCGGCCACATGGTTCCCGGGCGGCCACATGGTTCAATGACAGAAGCGTGAAAGCGCCTTGCAGGGCCAAAACCGGTAGGTTAGACCCCGGATATGGCCAGAATCGCCCTTTATGCCGGGTCCTTTGACCCGGTGACCAACGGGCATCTCGACGTCGTGCGGCAGGCCGTGCGGCTGGCTGACCGGCTGGTGCTGGCGATCGGGGTGCATCCCGGCAAGGCCCCGCTGTTCGCCGCCAACGAGCGGCTGGACATGCTGGAAC
>JBPCQM010000231.1:0-9434 GCA_050998115.1 Pseudolabrys sp.
GCGTTTTCATGGATCCGCTTGACGATCCGTTCGCCGCGATCGAGCGCGAGCTCGGCGCCTGTGCGTTGGGGACCGGCGCGGACACCATCATCATCGACATCCATTGCGAGGCGACCAGTGAGAAGCAGTCGATGGGTTATTTCGTCGACGGCCGCGCAACCTTGGTGGTCGGCACCCACACCCACGCGCCGACCGCCGATCATCGCGTTCTGCCGGCCGGCACCGGCTTGATCTCGGACGTCGGCATGACCGGCGATTTCCAGTCGGTGATTGGCATGCACAAGGACGAGCCGTTGTCGCGCTTCCTGCGCAAGCTGCCGGGCTCGAAATTCGCTCCGGCGGAAGGCCCCGCCACGCTGTGCGCGGTGGCAGTTGAGACCGACGACCGCACCGGTCTGGCGTCGCGGATCGGCGCGGTGCGGCTCGGCGGTATTCTGGAAGAAGCGAAACCGGCATTCTGGGGCTAGGGCCCGCGCGCCGCGGCGCGACATTTGTTTTGGCCGCCAGCCGGCTTATATAGCCGCGTCATTTTCAGTGCAGTTGAGGCGGGCTCGGACGATGGCGGGACATTCCCAATTCAAGAACATCATGCACCGCAAGGGGCGCGCGGATAAGGCGCGCTCCAGGCTGTTCAGCAAGCTGGCTCGCGAAATCACGGTGGCGGCCAAAATGGGCATGCCGGACCCGGCCTTTAATCCGCGTTTGCGCGCCGCCATCATCGCCGCCCGCGCGGAAAACATGCCGAAGGACAATATCGAGCGCGCCGTCAAGAAATCGCAAGGCAATGACGCTGAGAACTACGACGAGATCCGCTACGAGGGCTACGGTCCCGGCGGCGTCGCGGTGATCGTCGAGGCGCTGACCGACAATCGCAATCGCACGGCCGGCGACGTGCGCGCGGTGTTCACCAAGGCCGGCGGCAATCTGGCGGAAACCGGCGCGGTTTCCTTCATGTTCAACCATGTCGGCGTGGTCGAATACGACGCTAAGGCCGCGAGCGCCGACGCCATGCTGGACGCCGCGATCGAAGCCGGCGCCGAGGACGTCGCGTCGGGCGACGACGGCCACCAAATCTTCACCACGCATGACTCGCTGCGCGATGTCGCGAAAACGCTGGAAGCCAAATTCGGCGAGCCGCGCAAGGCGGCGATGCTGTGGAGGCCGCAGAACACCATCGTGCTCGACGACGAGTCCGGCGAGAAATTGCTCAAGCTGATCGAAAGTCTCGACGAGCACGACGACGTGCAGAACGTCTATGCCAATTTCGAGGTGTCGGACGCGCTGGTGCAGAAGATGAGCGCGTAGGATTTATCTCAGCGCGTCGAATAGCGGCAGGCTGGCCAGTCCGGCGAAGGCGATGATGATATAGGCGATCCGGCGATAGAGCGGGTCACTGCTGCCGTGGAACCAGAATGCGCCGGCTGTCAGCGCTAGCGCGAATGGCAGCCCAAACAGCAGCGCCAACGTCAGTACCTCGGCGGTGAAAAGGCCGTTGAAGAAATAGAACACGCAGGACAGCGTGCCCTGCATGATGAAAAACACCATGATGTTGGCGCGCACGGTGGCGGCGCTGTTGGCGCCGCCGAGCCAGAACACCAGGAGTGGCGGCGCGCCGATCTGCACGGCGCCCCCGCCGAATCCGGCGAGCGCGCCGACGCCGACCGATGCGGCGAGCGTCGGCCGGCCGTGATAGCGCCAGCCGGCGACCAGCGCGACCAGTGCCACCAGCACCAGCATCGAGATGGCCCAGCGCAGCGACAGCGGATCGACAACGATCAGCGCCATGACGCCGAGCGGCAAGGCGAGCGCGCCGCCGATCGAGACGGGCGTGACCTCGCGCCAGTTGCATTGCGGCGTCGCCTGGATCGCGAACGGCAGGCTGCAAATCGTGTCGATCAGCAGCAAGGTCGGGGCGGCGACGCGTGGGCCGTACAGCGTTGAAATCAGGGGCATATAGATGAGCGCCGAGCCGAAGCCGGAAAAGCCGCGGACCACCCCAGCCACCACCGCGATCGCAAGCGCGAACAAAAACCGCGCATCGCCGGCGGTCGTGAAAAGGCCGGCAAAGGCTGGAAAATCGGTCACGGAACCACCCCGGCAAACAAGGATTCCTAACAGGCCGTGCCTGCCGCGGCGATAAAGGCTTGTGCATGGCCGGGCCGCGCCAGCATGGCCGAAGCGGCGTCCGGGAGTTATCAACGGGGCCATGCGCCGCCAAGCGATTCGCATTCTCGGCATCGACCCCGGGCTCCGCCGCACCGGCTGGGGCCTGATCGAGGCCGATGGCAACCGGCTGATTTACGTCGCCTGCGGCTCGGTCGAGACCAGCGAAACAACCGAACTCGGCGATCGGCTGGTCGTCATTCATGACGGCATCGCCCGCGTGATCGAGCAGTTCCGGCCGGACGAAGCGGCGGTGGAAAACACCTTCGTCAACACCAACGCGGCGGCCACCCTCAAGCTCGGCCAGGCGCGCGGCATCGCCATGCTGGTGCCGGCGCGCGCTGGGCTCACGGTTTGCGAATATGCCCCGAATGTTGTCAAGAAAACCGTGGTCGGCGCCGGTCACGGCGACAAGGTTCAAATTCGCATGATGATCGGCGTGTTGCTGCCGAAAGCTACGCCGCGATCGGAGGACGCCGCCGACGCGCTCGCCATCGCCATCACCCACGCGCATCATCGGCAAAACGTCGCGCTCAGGAAGGCGATGGCGCGATGATCGGCAAACTAAAGGGCATCGTTGACAGCTACGGCGAGGATTACGTCATCCTCGACGTCAATGGCGTCGGCTATCAGGTGCACTGCTCGGCGCGCACGCTGCAAATTCTTCCGGCGCCGCGCGACGCAGCGACACTCTCGATCGAGACGCATGTGCGCGAAGATCACATCAAGCTCTACGGCTTCACCTCCGACATCGAGCGTGAATGGTTCCGCCTGTTGCAGACGGTGCAGGGCGTCGGCGCCAAGGTGGCGCTTGCGGTGCTCGGCACGCTGAAGGCGTCCGAACTCGCCTCGGCGATTGCGATGCGCGACAAGGCGGCGGTGTCGCGCGCGCCCGGCGTCGGCCCGAAGGTGGCCGAGCGCATTGTCACCGAACTCAAGGACAAGGTGCCGGCCTTCACGTCGATCGACCCGGCCGTGCTCCATTTGACGGACGCACTGGACGAGCACCGCGCGCCGAAGCCGGTCAGCGACGCCGTCTCGGCACTGGTCAATCTTGGCGACGGCCAGCCGCAGGCCGCCGCCGCGATTGCCGCCGCGGCGCGCAATGCTGGCGATGGCGCTGCCACGGCGCAGCTCATTAAGTTGGGACTTAAGGAACTGGCCAGATGAGCACAACTCCGCGCCGCCTCGTCACCCCCGAACCGCGCGATGACGACGCCGACGCCTCGCTGCGCCCGCAGCGGCTGGCCGATTTCATCGGCCAGGAAAAAGCCCGCGCCAATCTCGATGTGTTCATTCAGGCGGCACGCTCGCGAAAGGAGGCGCTCGACCACGTGCTGTTCGTCGGTCCGCCGGGCTTGGGCAAGACCACGCTGGCGCAGATCGTGGCGCGCGAACTCGGCGTCAATTTCCGCGCCACCTCGGGTCCGGTGATCGCCAAGGCGGGCGATCTTGCGGCATTGCTGACCAATCTCGAGCCGCGCGACGTATTGTTCATCGACGAGATCCATCGCCTGAGCCCGCAGGTCGAGGAAATCCTCTATCCGGCGATGGAGGACTTCCAACTCGATCTCATCATCGGCGAAGGCCCGGCGGCGCGTTCGGTCAAGATCGATCTCGCACCCTTCACGTTGATCGGTGCCACTACGCGCGCCGGCTTGCTCACCAATCCGCTGCGCGACCGCTTCGGCATTCCGGTGCGGCTGAATTTTTACTCCGAGGCCGAACTCGAATTGATCGTCAATCGCGGCGCCCGCGTGCTCGGCATCGAGATGACCAAAGACGGCGCCAACGAGATCGCGCGCCGCGCCCGCGGCACGCCGCGCATCGCCGGGCGGCTGCTGCGCCGGGTGCGTGACTTCGCGCTGGTCGATGGCGACAAGGCGGTCGACCGCAGGATCGCCGACAAGGCGCTGTCGGAGCTTGAAGTGGATGCCGGCGGCCTCGACGCCATGGATCGCCGCTATCTCTCCACCATCGCGCTGTCCTACGGCGGCGGCCCGGTCGGCGTCGATACGCTGGCCGCCGCGCTGTCGGAGCCGCGCGACGCCATCGAGGACATCATCGAGCCGTTCCTCATTCAAAAGGGCTTCATCCAGCGCACGCCGCGCGGGCGGCTGCTCACCGCGCACGCCTTCAAGCATCTCGGCTTGCAGGAGCCCACGCGGGATACCGCGCAGTTCGGGCTGTTCGCGCAGGAAGAAGAAACCGATTAAGCGGTACGAAGTTGTGATAAGATAACGGTATGAAAACAACGACAGAGAAAGCGGCTGAAGCGCTTGATCTCCTCCCCGAGGAGATGAGGGAGCCGGCTGTCGCGTATTTGATCGAGCAAGCGGAGAAATTTCGAACGCTCAAGCAGGACCTTGAAAAAGGCATGGCCGACGTGACGGCGGGGCGCCTTCGAGCATGGAACTTCGGGGATTTTTTGCGCAGAGCTAATATTTCGCCATCAGGTGAATGAAGTTCTCATTTCCGAGCAAGCCGACTTGGATTTGTTGCAAATCCACACTTATGTTGTCGAACGAAATCGGGCCGCCGCCTTCGCCCTCGCCAAAGAATTCAACAACAAGTTTGAGAATCTCGGCCGATTTCCGTTTATTGGGCGAGATCGCTCCAAATCTTGCGAGCGGAATCCGAAGCGTCATCGCAGAAAGCTACGTCATCTTTTGCATCGTTCCGCGATGACAGCATCACGATTGTGCGGGTGTTGGATGGGCGTAGAGACATAGACGCGGAATTTCAGCGATGATCGGTAATACCCTCGCCGCGCTCGACGGCGAAATTCGCGACGGCCGTCACGTCATGGCGGTGCGGGTCTATTATGAGGACACCGATTTTTCCGGCGTGGTCTATCACGCCAGCTATCTGCGTTTCATGGAGCGCGGCCGTACCAATTACCTGCGGCTGCTCGGCGCCGGCCACCGCGCGCTGTTCGAACAGACCGAAAAAGAAGCGCCGGGCTTTGCCTTCGTGGTCCGCTCGATGAACATCGACTTTCTCAAGCCTGCGGTGATGGACGACGTGCTGCAAATTTTGACCTGGCCCGCCGAGGTCAAAGGCGCCTCGATCGCCCTGCATCAAAAGGTCAGCCGCGGCGGCGAAACGCTGATTCAGGCGGACGTCCGGGTCGCCTTTGTTTCGGGCGGCAAGGCGCGGCCGATCCCCAAGCCGCTGCGCAGCGCGATGAAGGCCGATCAGGAAGCGGGTGGCAATCCTCGCGCGCCGGCCTAATCTATCAGCATGACGCCTTATCAGTTTGCCTTGTTCGACACTGCGATCGGCTGTTGCGGTATCGCCTGGAGCGAGCGCGGAATCCGCGCCGTGCAGTTTCCCGACGACAATGAGTGCGGGACCCGCGAGCGCCTGCTGCGGCGGGTTCCCAATGCGCGCGAGTCCAAGCCGACGCCGGACGTGGCGCGCGCGATCGACGGCATCGTCGCCTTGCTGCGCGGCGATCCGCGCGACCTCAACCATATCGTGATCGACGACGCAGAAATTCCGGAATTCAATCGGCGGGTTTACGCGATCGCGCGCACCATCCCGCCCGGCGCGACCATGACCTATGGCGAGATTGCCGGGCGGCTGGGTGACCCCGCACTGGCGCGCGAGGTCGGCCGCGCGCTGGGCGAGAACCCGACGCCGATTGTCATGCCGTGCCACCGCGTGCTGGCGGCCGGCGGCAAGGCCGGGGGATTTTCCGCGCCGGGTGGCGTCGCCACCAAGCTGCGTCTGCTGACGATCGAGGGCGCCCAGCCGGGCGGGCCGACATTGTTCGACGACCTTCCGCCGGCGGCGCGGCACGCAAGGCGGCGATAATCGGCATCGACGCGCCGCGTCGGCTCATGTAAAGACCCTTTACATGCGCTGGACGAAAAGTAGCAAGCACTCAGGCGGTTATCATCATGGCAACCTCAGGGAGGCCTTGATGCGTGCCGCGCTCGAATTGATCGCGGAGAAAGGACCGGCCGGCGTCACCTTTGCCGAGGCCGCGCGTTGGGCCGGCGTCAGTCCGGCGGCGCCGTACCGCCACTTCCGCGACCGCGATGAATTGTTGTCGAGCGTCGCGCTGCAAGGCTTCGAGCGCTTCGCCGCGATGCTGGTGACCGCGTGGAATGACGGGCGGCCCAATCCGTCAAAGGCGTTTGAAGATCTCGGCAGAGCCTATCTCGCCTTTGCGCGAACCGAGCCTGCGTATTATTCGGCGATGTTCGAAGCCGGCATACCGCTGGACGGCAATCCGGAATTGCTCGCCGCTAGCGAGCGCGCGTTCGGGGTGCTGCGTTCGGCGTCCGAGACGATGATCGGCCGGATGCCGGCGCGCTCACGCCCCCCGGTCCTGATGATGGCGCTGCACGTTTGGGCGCTGTCGCACGGCGTCGCATCGTTGTTCGGCCGTGGCGACGCGGCGCGCCGCGCGCTGCCGATGTCGGCGGAGGAATTATTGGAGGCGGGGGTGCTGGTTTATCTGCGCGGGCTTGGTGTGAAGGACTAAAATTTTGCCTCGCGGCACTGGCGCTGCGCCGCGCCGTCGCCATATCGGGTGGCGTTAACCGGCCTGGCAGAAAATTTGTGTGCCGCTGCCTTGACAGCCCGGTTGGCGGGCCGTATGTAAATGTTATTAACATTCACACAGTGAGGCTCGCCATGCCCATTACCGCCACGCTCGACAATCTCGGAAAGCCGGCCTGGATCGCATTGATGATCCTGGGTTTCATGGTCTGGTGGCCGGTCGGGCTCGCGACCCTCGCTTTCATCATCGGGAGCGGACGAATGGGTTGCGGATCGCGCGGTCACTGGCAGCACAAGATGGATCGGTTTCGCGACAAGATGGCGGGCGGCCCCGGCTGGGGTCAGCCCTCGAGCGGCAACCGCGCCTTTGACGACTATCGCACCGAGACGCTGCGGCGGCTCGAGGAAGAGCAGCGCGAATTCCGCGAGTTCCTGGATCGGCTGCGCTTCGCCAAGGACAAGACCGAGTTCGACCAGTTCATGGCGGAGCGGCGCAACCGGCCGGCGGGCGAAACCGACCGTCCAACCGCCTGATTTGGCAGGATCGGGACCACAGACGAGGGCCGCCCATGAGGCGGTCCTCGCGCTTTGATGGCCCGCTAACCCATTTTTAACTATACTCGGCGCTGTTTAGGTCACGAGTGACCGGTGTTGCGCCCTAGTTCGGCCAAGTTTGGCGCTGATTTCGGGCATCCGCCGGATGCGGGCCCGAACATAAGTGCCATTGCGGGAGAGGACGGCGCGCAGCGGCGTCCATCGTTTCTTTGGCCGTAGACGCGGCGCCGGCCCTGATTGACCTGACCGGACAGCCGAAAGGGCGCGCCCTATGAATCCTGCCGACGTGGCACAGTCGGTGCTGCCGCTGACATCATCGGACCTCTCGCTTTTCACGCTGTTCTGGCACGCCCACTGGATCGTCAAGGCGGTGATGATCGGCTTGCTGGTCTGCTCGGTGTGGGTGTGGGCAATCGCGATCGACAAGACCGTGCTTTACAATCGCACCAAGCGCAGCATGGACCGCTTCGAGCAGACGTTCTGGTCCGGCCAGTCGCTGGAAGAACTGTACCGCTCGCTAGCGGCCAAGCCGACCCATTCGATGTCGGCATTGTTTGTCGCCGCGATGCGCGAATGGAAGCGCAGCTTCGAGGGGTCATCGCGCTCCTTCGCCGGCTTGCAAACCCGCATCGAGAAAGTCATGGACGTGACAATCGCGCGCGAGGTCGAACGGCTGGAGCGCCGGTTGCTGGTGCTGGCGACGGTCGGCTCGGCCGGGCCCTTCATAGGCCTGTTCGGCACGGTTTGGGGCATCATGACCAGCTTCCAGTCGATTGCGGCGTCGAAAAACACCTCTCTGGCGGTGGTGGCGCCGGGCATCGCCGAGGCTTTGTTTGCCACCGCGATCGGCCTGGTGGCTGCCATACCGGCGACCATTTTCTATAACAAGTTCGCATCCGAGGTGAACAAGCAGTCGCAGCGCCTGGAAGGGTTCGCGGACGAATTCTCCGCCATCCTGTCTCGGCAAATCGACGAGCGCGGATAGGCGCACGATCCCGAAAAGTGGGAACCGGTTTTCGGACAAGATCATGCGCGAAGAGAAACAAGGTTAGCTATGGCCGCCAACGCCGGCACACCAAGTATCGGACATCGCAAGCATCATCGCCGCAAGGTGATGAGCGAGATCAACGTCACGCCGATGGTGGACGTGATGCTGGTGCTGCTCATTATCTTCATGGTGTCGGCGCCGCTGTTGACGGTCGGCGTGCCGATCGACCTGCCGCAAAGCCAGGCCACCAATCTCGACCAGGACAAGGAGCCGCTCACCATCTCGGTCAACGACAAGGGCCAGGTGTTCCTGCAGAATGCCGAGATCGAGGTGAAAGACCCGGTGGAGAAGCTCAAGGCGGTCGCCAATGCGCGAGGCGGCGCCGAGGCTCGCGTCTACGTGCGCGGCGACAAGAAAGTGGATTACGGTACGATGATGAAGGTGATGGGGCGGCTGTCGTCGGCCGGATTCCATCGGGTCGCCTTGGTCACCGAGTTTGAACAAGGTTCGTGATGCGTATGAAGACGGCATCCGCGATATCGACGGCGCTGCACGCCGGTGTGCTGCTGTGGGCGGTGGTGTCGTTTAGCGGCAAGACCTTCGAGGTCACGCCCGCGGAATCGCTGCCGGTCGATCTGGTCACCGCCGACCAGTTTTCCAAGATGATGAAGGGCGCCCAGGACGCGCCGAAGAAAGAAATTCCGTCGCCGCTGGTCGAGAAGCAAGCTGAAGTACCGACGCCGGTCGAGCAACCGAAGCCGAAGGTCACCGAGAAGAAGGAAGTCCAGCCCGCGTCGGCGCCGCCGCCGGCGGCCGAGCAACAGGCCGACGCCATCGGCGAGAAGCTCAAAAAGCTCGAAGAGAAGAAGCAGGAGGCCAAGGTTCAGCCGAAGCCGCTGCCGCCGAAAAAGCCGGCGCCGGAAAAGCCGAAATTCGACGCCGACAAGATTGCGGCGCTGCTCGACAAGCGCGACCCGCAGCGCAACGCCGCGACCGGCGCCGAGCCCAATGCCGCCCCCTCACTTGGCGCGCGGACCGGCAACGACAAGAGCCTGTCGCAATCCGAGCTCGATGCGTTGCGCGCGCGTCTGATGTCTTTGTGGAATCCGCCGGTCGGCGCGCAGGACGCCGAACAGTTCCAGATCACGATCCGGATCCGGTTCAAGCGGGACGGCACGCTGGCGAACGGCCCGCAGGTTCTCACCAGCGGCGCTGG
>JBPCQM010000264.1:0-2517 GCA_050998115.1 Pseudolabrys sp.
CCCTCTACCAGATCGCCGATCTGGCGCTCGACCGGCTGTCGCATCAGGTCAGCCGCGGCGGAAAAAAGATCGACTTGCAGCCGCGCGAATTCCGCCTGCTGGAATATCTGATGAAGCATGCCGGGCAGGTGGTGACCCGCACGATGCTCTTGGAAAACGTGTGGGACTACCATTTCGACCCGCAAACCAACGTCATCGATGTGCATATCTCGCGTTTGCGCTCGAAAATAGATAAAGGCTTTTCCCAGCCGCTTTTGCATACGGTGCGCGGCGCGGGGTATATGATACGTGACGGCGCTCGGTAAGCTGCTTCGCACGACGACCTTCAGGCTCTCGCTGGTCTATCTCGTCGTATTCGCGCTGTTCGCCGCCTTCCTGCTCGCCTATTTCGCCCTCAACACGCGCCGCCTGATCACCGAGCAGATCAATCAAACGGTTGACGCCGAGATCACCGGGCTGTCCGAGCAATACCGCCAGGGCGGCATCCGCCGTCTGGTGGTGGTGATAGACGCGCGCTCGCGCCGCCCAGGATCGAGCCTTTACCTGGTGACGACGTTTGCCGGTGAATCGCTCGCCGGCAATGTCGGCTCGCTGGCGCCCGGCATTCTCGACAACGCGGGTTGGTCGGAAACCAGCTACCGCCGGCTCGAAGACAACGAAGGCGGCGAGCATCACGCGCTGGTCCGGGTGTTCCAGCTGCCCGGTGGATTCCGGCTGCTGGTCGGCCGCGATCTCGATGAGCGCGAGCGGCTCTACCACATCGTGCTCGACGCCGGCCGCTGGTCGGTCGCCATCGTCATCATCCTCGGCCTCGCCGGCGGCGTGTTTGTCACCCGGCGCGTGCTGCGCCGGGTCGATGCGATGACCGATACCGCGCGCACCATCATGGCGGGCGATCTTGGCGGCCGCCTGCCGGTCGCCGGCACCGGCGACGAACTCGACCGGCTGGCGGAAAATCTCAATCAGATGCTGGAGCGCATCGAGGCGCTGATGCACGGCTTGACGGAAGTGTCCGACAATATCGCGCACGACCTCAAGACGCCGCTGACGCGGCTGCAGAACCGTTCGGAGGAGGCGCTGCGCACCGCCGGCAGCGAGGCCGAATACCGCGCCGCGCTGGAGCAGATCATCGCGGAATCCGACGGGCTGATCCGCACCTTCAACGCGCTCTTGATGATCGCGCGCGCGGAATCCGGCCACGGCCGCGACGACATGACGGAGTTCGACGCCGCCGAGATCGTGCGCGACGTCGGCGAGCTCTACGAGCCGCTGGCCGAGCAAAAGGGCCTACAAATCAGGATCGAGGCCGATACCGCGTCGCAGGTGCGCGGCAGTCGCGAATTGGTCAGCCAGGCGCTGGCCAATCTGGTCGACAACGCCATCAAATATGCGGCGCCGCCGCCGGGCGCGGCAAACGGCGCGACGCCGGAAATCGTCGTACGCGCGCTCAACGAAGGCGAGCGCATCATGCTCACGGTGGCCGACACCGGGCCGGGCATTGCGGAAGCCGACCGGCCGCGGGTGGTCGAGCGTTTCGTGCGGCTCGAGCAAAGCCGCTCGCAGCCGGGCTCGGGGCTCGGCCTCAGCCTGGCGTCCGCCGTGGCGCGCCTGCATGGCGGCGAGCTGAGCTTCGCGGACAACAAGCCCGGGCTCAAAAGCATCATTGCGCTGCCGCGGGGAGGGCCGGTACAGAGGGCGGGATGAAGACGCTCCGCCGCAAAACGCCGGCCCGCACGGCAGTTCGGAAAAAGCGTCCGGCAAAACACCGCGCCGGCAAAGCGCGTGCGCGCAAATCCGGCAAGCCGAAAAAAAATCCCGCAAGAGCTGATTCGAGCGGTTCGCTGGCGTCGCGCATCCAGGCCGCGCCACCATCGAGCGCGCCGGTCACGGCCCGCGCGCGTGTCGCCGCCTGGCTCGGCGAAATCAGCAAAACAACCGCCGGCAAGGCGCTCGCGCTGTTGCTTGCGAAAAACGCCAAGCTTCGCGCCTTGGTCGAAAGCCTGGCCGACGGATCGCCCTATCTTTGGCAGTTGGCGAGCGCCGAACCGCCCCGCCTGTGGCGGCTGTTGCAATCCGATCCGGACCGGCATCTTGCAGCTTTGCTGGCGGATACCGCCGGGACGGTCGCCGCGACCGACGACGAAGCGCGGGCGATGCACCTGTTGCGCCGGATGAAAGCCGAAGCCGCGCTGCTGATCGCGCTCGCCGACATCGGCGGCGTCTGGCCGGTGATGCGGGCGACCCAGGCGCTGACCGAATTGGCCGACGCCGCCGTTTCGAGCGCCGTGCAATTCCTGCTGGCCGACGCCGCGCGCGCTGGAAATTTGTCCCCGCGCGACCGCCAGCGCCCGCAAGATGGCTCGGGCTACATCGTGCTGGCGATGGGCAAGATGGGCGCTTGCGAACTCAATTATTCGAGCGACATCGATCTCATCGTGTTTTTTGATCCGGGGGCGCCTGCGTTGGTCGAGGGCGGCGAGCCCGGCCAGCTTTTTGTGCGCATCACGCGGGCGCTGG
>JBPCQM010000282.1:0-11779 GCA_050998115.1 Pseudolabrys sp.
GACTTTGCCGGCACTACCCAAAATGGTGGGCGCTGTAGGGATCGAACCTACGACCTCTCCCGTGTGAAGGGAACGCTCTCCCGCTGAGCTAAGCGCCCGTCGAACAACGAGTCCATGAACGCGTCCATGACCGCGGGCGATATAGAGAGCGGCTTACCGCAGGTGTCAAGCAAGCGCCCGGCATCGGCAATAAGGGGAATTCCGCGCCTGCTCGCGGCGGGCGACAACCTAATTTCGCGTCGGCTCGTCGCCGTGACCCGCACGCGAAGCATGGCTTTGCAGCGCGCGGATGCGGTCGGCGAGATTGCCGGCGGTCGCAGGCGCTTCGGCGATCTCGACCTCGCCGTCAGCGCTGAGTGTCGTCGCCACCACTTTGTCGCGCGCGGTTTCCGCCGCGAGAATAGCATCGATCGGCGAATTCGGCCCTTCGAGCGCCGAAGCGAGCCGCGCCACCTCGGCGGCGACGTCATTGATTCGCTCGCGCAGCAACGCATTCTCGACGCGCTCCGACGACCAGGTCTGTTCCGCCTCGCGCTTGAAATTGGCGAGCTCCTGCGAGAGGCGGTTGCGTTCTTCGGTGACGCGCTCGATCTGAGACTGAAGTTGAGCCTTCTCGGCTTTCAGCCCGGCGGTGGTCGAACTGGTGCGGTCGTCGATTTCGGCAATGGTTGAACGCAGGTCGGCTTCGGTTTTGCGCGCGGCTTCGCCCTGTTCGCGCAATTGATTGAGTGCGAATTCGCTCTGGGTGAGCTGGCGCGACTGTTCGGTCAGGCGGCTTTCCAGGTCCTGGGCGCGGCGGCCGAGCACTTCAGCTTCGGTGGTCTGCGCCACAAGGTGCTGTTCGAGTTCGGCGACCCTACGCCCTAGATTGTCAACTTTGCCGCGTTCCTCGCTCAGTTCGCGGGTGGCTTCCTTGAGCTCGATTCGCTCATGTCCAACGCGATCTTCAATTGCCTTGACCTCGTTGCCGGCATCGGTGAGCCGCTCTTTGAGCGCTTCGACTTGGGTCTTGAGGGCGACGAGCTCGATCTTCTGGCTGTCCGCCAAGATGGAACGTTCGTCCAGTGCGCCGACCATCTTTTCCAGTTCGCCTTCCTTTTCGGCAAGGGCACGCTCGGCTTCGTGCACGTTCGCGGTTTTTACGGCGAATTCGTCCTCGCTGGCGCGCACCTGATCGCGCAGCGCCTTGTCGCGAGCTTCCAATGCAAAAATCGTGGCGGTCTTTTCGCCGAGCTCGATTTTGAGCCGGTTGATGGCGTCGCCCTTTTTGCCGAGTTCAGCGAGTTGACTGGTCGTCTTGGTCTTGAGGTGCTCGACGCTCATTTCGAGCCGGCGGGTCGACATCGCAAATTCGGCGCGCAACTGATCCTTGTCGGCCTGGATCTCCGCCATCGACAGCGGCGTCGCGGCTTCGAGCCGGCGCATTGTCAATCGAACCGCGCGTCCATGCACGAGAGGAACAATGACGAGTCCGATCAAGGCCGCCACCAGAAAGCCGATCCCGAAATACATGATCGGTTCAATCATGAAGCGCGCCTCCAAAACTCTTGAAGCTCGAGGAAACCAGGGGAGACAATGACATGCGCGCGCTCGCGCGGCCAGCGTTAGCCCGAATTAACCTAAACCTCAGGGCTTTCTCCGGTGGTTGTCTGAACCGCGAGCCCGTCAGAACGGGTTCCAGGTCGCGCGGGGGGTAAATTTGAGGTAGCCGAGATTGGCGCCCAGCCGCAGCCCGACACCGGAGCGGATCGGCACCAGGACAATGTTGTCGATCGTCAACGCCGTCATGCCGAAGCCGCCGACGAAATAGGCCGAACCGTCGATGCCGACAAATCGCTGGTAGATCGCGTCGGTCGCGGGCAAATTGTAGACCAGCATCATGGTGCGGGCCCCTTCGCCGCCATAGTCGAATCCAATCGAAGGCCCTTCCCAGAACACGCGGCGGTCGCCGGCGTTTTTGGTGTAAAGTGTGCCGTCGCCGTAGCGCAGTCCCACCACGATGGCGCCGCTGCCTTCCTGGCCGAGCACATAGCCGTTCGGCTGGCCCCAGCGGCTGACTGCTTTCTCGATGATTTCCGCCAGCCCGCGCGACACCGTGCCGAAAAACTTGTGGCCTTCCCGAACCAACTCGCCTGGCTCGTAAGTGCCGCCGCGCCCTTGCGCCGGCACCGGCTGATTGGATTGCGCGGCCGCAAGGTCGGTCCCGGCCGCGAACAGCAGGGCCGCCAAAGTGGCAAGGCGCAAGATCGGACCCATTGTTAGCTCCATCGAAAAAGGAAACCCCACCGGTTTAACCCGTTGCTCACGCGGATGGCGGTAAAGTCATTGCACCATCCGAATCAATGGAAACTCGACGAGAACTATGACGCTAGCGCGGCAGCCGCGAAAGACCCGGCGACGGCTTTTGCCCCCCGCGCTTGCATTTATATTGTCTGCCGGCGGCATCATTTGCGGTGTCGCTGGTGCTGCGCCGGTCTCCGTCGATCCACAGAACGGCGTCGCGATCAGCGGCTATGATCCGGTCGCCTATTTCACCGACGCCTCGGCCCAAGCCGGGCGGCCGGAGTTGGAGCTCAGCCGCGACGGCACGATCTGGCGTTTCCGCAACGAAGGCAACCGGGCTGCTTTTGCCGAGCGGCCGGATGTCTATAGCCCGCGCTTCGGCGGCTATGACCCGGTCGCTATCGCGCGCGGCGCATCGGTGCCCGGTCATCCACTGTTCTGGCTGGTGTCGGGCCAGCGGCTGTATCTTTTTTACAGCACACAGGCTCGCGCGGCTTTCGCGGCCGATCCGGATCGCATTATTGAGGCGGCTGAGCGCAAATGGCCGGCGGTTCAGCGCACGCTGCCCTGAGCGGAAAAAGCGCGCGCTTTCGCCGGATCGCCCCAGGCGATGAAGGCCGGCACGCGAAACCGTTCGGCAATGCGGCCGTAGGGCAACGCCGTGCCCTGTGGCGACGTCACGATGCCGCCCGCCGCGGCGATCAAGGCGTCACCCGCCGCGACATCCCATTCGCAGGTCGTTGACAGCCGCGGATAGACGTCGACGCCGCCTTCCGCGATTTGGCAGAATTTTACCGCCGAGCCCGAAGGACTGCGGCGAACAGTGCCAAGTCGTGCGAGCAGCGCCTCGGTGTCGCGATCAAGATGCGAGCGGCTCATGACCGCCGCGGCGCCGTTGCCCGGCCACTTGCGCGTGCGGATAACGCGGGGTTCGACCGCTGCACTATGCCGCAGCGACAGCCGCTCTGCCCCGAGGCCAGAGATGCCGCGCCACAACAATCCGCGCGCCGGCGCCGCGATAATGCCCAACAACGGCACGCCGCCACTGACGATGGCGAGGTTGACGGTGTATTCGTCGCTGCCCGCCAGATATTCCCGAGTGCCGTCGAGCGGATCGATCACGATAAAACTGCCCACCAGTTCCGACACCGTCATCGGTTTGGCGGCTTCCTCCGATATCACCGGAATCTGCGGCAAGAGCCGCGCCATCGCCGCGAGCAATGAAGCTTCCGAGGCCTCATCCGCGGCGGTCACTGGCGAACCGTCCGGTTTGCGCCGGCTGGCGGCGTCGCTATAAGGAATACTGCGCACGATGGCCGCTGCGTTCGCCACCTGCGCAGTCAAGTCGTCGAGCATGGCCTTGGCGCGTTCCGGCGTGATTTGGCGATCGGCTGTCAACGGTCCCGGCTCCTACCCTTTGCTCTGTCTTTGTATCGTCTTGGATCGTCTTGGATCGTCTTGGCGCTTGCGCGCGTGCGGTGTATCACGCCCTTGCGCGCCGATCATCGGTGATTCGTTTGCCCGGCCGCTAACGTAACCGGAGACTTCCATGGCCGCCGCACTCGAAGCCCTCGACCTTGCCGCGCTGCTGTGCTCGCGGGTTTGCCATGACCTGATCAGCCCGGTTGGCGCAATCGTCAACGGTCTTGAGGTTTTGGCCGAGGAAAAAGACGAGGCGACCAAACAATTCGCGCTCGATCTCATTGCCAAAAGCTCGCGCGTCGCCTCCGCCAAGCTGCAGTTCTGCCGGATCGCCTTTGGCGCAGCCGGCTCGGCCGGGGCGCAGATCGACACCGGCGACGCCGAGACTATCTCCCGAGGCTTTTTTGAGGACGACAAGACCAAGCTGGTCTGGAACGTGCCGCGCACCCTGCTGCAAAAGAACCGGGTCAAGCTGCTGCTCAACATGCTGCTGATCGGCGGCCAGACGATACCGCGCGGCGGCACCCTGACGCTGGATGCCGTGGGCGCCGGCGAAACCATCGGCTTTAAAGTGACGTCGGCAGGGATCAATGCCAAGATCCCGCCGGCCATCCCGCCGTTGCTGGCGGCGCAGCCGGGCGGCGAAACCGTCGACGCCCACAAGATCCAGCCGTTTTACACCGGGCTGCTGGCGAGGGCCTGCGGGCTCACCGTCGGCATAACGATGGCCGGCGATGCCGTGGTGGTCGCCACCAGCTAGCGCGCCGCGCGCATAATTTCGGCAACGTCATGGTTAACGGTCCGTTAATGACGGCCGGCGCGGCACGTTCCGCAACCAAAATTAAACCCTTCACCGACACACTCACGGCGTTCCCGAACGGGGCTGAGCCGGCCCAACGCCGGCGATGAAGGCGTTTCCATGGACGACCTGCTGCGCGAATTCGTGATCGAGACCAATGAAAGTCTCGATGTCGTCGACATCGAACTCGTGCGTTTCGAGCAAGATCCGAACAACGCCAAGATCCTCGATAATGTTTTCAGGCTGGTCCACACCATCAAGGGCACTTGCGGGTTTCTCGCCCTGCCGCGCCTCGAAGCGCTGGCGCACGCCGCTGAAAGCTTGATGGGAAAATTCCGCGACGGCCTGCCGGTCAATGGCGCAGCCGTCACGGTCATTCTCGATACCATCGACCGCATCAAGCTCATCCTTGAGGCGATCGACCGCGACCGAAAAGAACCGGACGGCGGCGACAGCGACCTGATCGGCAAACTCGAGCGCATTGCAAGTTCGCTCGAACCGGCCGCGCCCCAATTTGCCGTCGGAACGCTCACCCCGCAGGTATTGGAACGGCCGTTACGTCCGGATGAGGTTTCACTCGATGACCTCGAACGTGCCTTCCGCGCGACCGCCGCCGATCCCGTCACCCCGAAAGTCCGCCCCGAGCCCGTCACCGAAAAACCTGCGGGCGCCGAGGAGGACGCCGTCAGGGCCGGTAGCCAGTCGATCCGTGTCACGGTGGATACGCTGGAACATCTGATGACGATGGTGTCGGAACTGGTGCTCACGCGTAACCAGTTGCTCGACATTAGCCGGCACCATGACGATTCCGAATTCAAGGTGCCGCTGCAGCGCCTCTCCAATGTGACCGCCGAACTGCAGGAAGGCGTGATGAAGACCCGCATGCAGCCGATCGGCAATGCCTGGCAGAAGCTGCCGCGGGTCGTGCGCGACCTCAGCAATGAACTTGGCAAGCAGATCAATCTGGAGATGCAAGGCGCCGAAACCGAACTGGACCGCCAGGTGCTGGATATGATCAAGGATCCCCTCACGCACATGGTCCGCAATTCGGCCGATCATGGCCTCGAAACGCCGGACGAGCGTCGCGCCCTCGGCAAGCCGGAGCATGGCCATATCCGTCTGTCCGCCTATCACGAAGGCGGGCAAATCGTGATTGAGATCGCCGACGACGGGCGCGGCCTCAATACCGAACGGATCAAGGCGAAGGCCATTTCGCAGGGTCTCGCGTCCGAAGCCGAAATCGAGAAACTGGCCGAGGCGCAAGTCCACAAATTCATCTTCGCGCCGGGGTTTTCCACGGCAACCCATGTCACCAGCATTTCCGGCCGCGGTGTTGGCATGGACGTGGTGCGCAACAATATCGATCAGATCGGCGGCACCATCCACGTCAAATCGGTCGCTGGCCTGGGTTTGAGTTTCATCATCAAAATTCCACTGACGCTTGCCATCGTTGCCGCCCTGATCGTCGAAGCCGGCGGCGACCGTTTCGCCATCCCGCAGCTTTCGGTGGTCGAATTGGTGCGCGTACGAGAGGGCGGCGAGCATCGCATCGAGCACATCAAGGACACGGCGGTGCTTCGTCTCCGCGACAAGCTCCTGCCGGTTGTTCGACTCACTCGGCTGCTCGGCCTCGAAACCGCCGATAGACCGGAAACCGGCGTAGGTTTTATCGTCGTGATCGAATTTGGCGGCCAGATTTTTGGGCTCGTCGTCGATAGCGTTTTCCATACCGAAGAGATTGTCGTGAAACCGATGTCGAGCAAGCTACGCGGCATCCCGATGTTCTCCGGCAATACGATTCTTAGCGACGGTTCGGTGATCATGATCATCGACCCGAACGGCGTCGTGCAGGCGCTCGGTTCAACGGTAGCAACTCAGTTGGCCGCCGAAGAGGCCGCCGCGGCGGCGCATGCTCGCCGCGCGAACAATAGCGAGCCGACCACTTCGTTGCTGGTATTCCGCGCCGGCACCCCGCAACTCAAAGCGGTGCCGCTTGCTTTGGTGACGCGGCTCGAGGAGATCGACGCCAAGACCATCGAGCTTTCGAACGGCCGCCACATGGTGCAGTACCGCGGCCAGTTGATGCCGCTGATCGCCGTGAACGATAAGGTCCGCATCAAAGGCGAAGGCGCGCAGCCTCTTCTGGTGTTCTCCGATGGCAGCCGCTCTATGGCGCTGGTGGTCGACGAGATTGTCGATATTGTCGACGAACGGTTGCGTATCCAGGTCATCGGCGATTCTGCCGGCGTGCTCGGCTCAGCGATCATCAAGGATCAGGTCGCCGAGATCATCGATGTCGGTCATTTCCTGCCAATGGCGTTCGCCGACTGGTTCCGCGGCAAGGAGAATGCGCAAGCCGCTCGCAAGCGCTCGGTCTTGCTGATCGATGACTCGCCGTTTTTCCGCAACATGCTGGCGCCGGTGCTGCAAGCCGCCGGCTATTCCGTTACAGCGCTCGCCAGCGCGCAAGAAGCGATCGAGCAACTCAAGGCCGGCCAGACATTCGACGTTGCCATCACCGACGTCGAGATGCCGGATATGAGCGGCTTCGAATTCGCCGAGAGCGTGCGGAGCGATCCGCGCACCGCCGAACTGCCGATCATCGCGCTGTCGTCGGTCGTATCGGCGGAAGCTGTCGAACGCGGCCGTCAGGTCGGTTTTCACGACTTTGTCGCCAAGTTCGACCGCCAGGGCCTGATCGCGGCGCTTAAGGAGCAGGTCGACATGAGCCGGGCAGCGTGAGGCGGTCATGACCCTCGAATCCTCCAGCGAAGCCGTGAGCGAATACATCACCGCCGTGGTCGGCAACCAATTGTTCGGCCTGCCGATCCTGCGCGTACAGGATGTGTTCGTGCCGGAACGGCTGACGCCGGTGCCGCTGTCGCCGCCGGAAATCGCCGGCGTGCTGAATCTTCGCGGCCGCATCGTGACGCTGATCGACCTTGGCCGCCGGCTCGGCATCGACGGCGGGAAGAAGTCCGAACAGCCGATGGCGATCGGCGTCGACTGCCGCGGTGAGTCTTACGCACTTCTAGTCGACAATGTCGGCGAAGTACTCAAGCTTAACGACAATTCGTGTGAATCCAATCCGATCAATCTCGACCCGCGAATCGCGCGAGTGTCCGCCGGCATACATCGGCTCAACGCCCAGCTGCTGGTGGTAGTCGACATCGATCGCGTTCTCGATATCGGTCACAAGGCAAGAGCGGCGTGACGCGAATTCAGCGATAAGCGGATAACGGAAGGGCTGTGTTATGAAAACGTGTCTGGTCGTCGACGATTCAAGCGTGATCCGCAAGGTAGCGCGGCGCATTCTTGAAGGTATGGAATTTCAAATCGTGGAAGCCGAAGACGGCGAACAGGCGCTCGACGCTTGCAAGCGCGCGCTGCCCGAAGCCATCCTGCTCGACTGGAACATGCCGAAAATGGACGGCTACGAATTCCTTCGCTCGTTGCGCCGGCTGCCCGGCGGCGATGCACCCAAGGTAGTGTTCTGCACCACCGAAAATGATGTAGCGCACATCGCCCGCGCGCTGCATGCCGGCGCCAACGAGTACATCATGAAGCCTTTCGACAAGGAAATCGTCGAAGCAAAATTCCAGGAAGTCGGACTGATTTGAGCGGACGTCAGGCCCTCGCCAGCCAGCAGGCATAGCCGATGAACATTGCGCTCGCCGCGGCATCCGCCAACAGCACTGTTGGCCGGCGCATTCGCGTCATGATCGTGGACGACGCCGTGGTTATTCGCGGGCTGTTCGCGCGCTGGGTCGAGGCCGAGCAGGATTTGCAGGTGGTGGCGTCGCTGCGCACCGGCCGCGAGGCAGTCAACCAGATCGAGCGCGCGGACCCGGACGTGGTTCTGCTCGACATTGAAATGCCGGAACTCGACGGGATCTCCGCGCTGCCGCAATTGCTGGCGAAAAAGCGCGACCTCGTCGTGATCATGGCCTCAACGCTGACCCGGCGGAACGCCGAGATCAGCTTGCGCGCACTGTCGCTCGGCGCGGCCGATTACATTCCGAAGCCGCCGTCGACCCGCGAAGTCACGGCCTCGTCGAATTTTCGCCGCGAACTGATCGAGAAAATCCGTCAGCTTGGGCTGCGGGCCAAGCGCAATCGGCTGGCGGCGACGGTGGCACCGGCTGGCACACTAAAGCCGTTGCCGCGCGCCGCGGGCAGGCCGCCTTTGGCGCCTTCGCTGGTGCCGGACGCCACACCGCCGGCGCCGCGCCAGGCCTTGCGCGCGTTTCCGGAGGCAACGCCGCGCGTGCTGGCGATCGGCGCGTCGACCGGGGGGCCTCAGGCTTTGACGCATCTGGTCGGCAGGCTCGCCCCGGTATTCGACCGCGCGCCGGTCCTGATCACGCAACACATGCCGCCGACTTTCACCACCATTCTGGCCGAGCATCTGGCGCGCGCCAGCGGACGCCCGGCGCGCGAAGCCGAGCACGGGGAGCCGGTCGACGCCGGTCATATCTACATTGCCCCGGGCGGCAAGCATATGCGGGTGACTCGCCGCAATGGCACTGCCGTAATCGAGATCGACGACGGCGCGATGGTGAATTTCTGCAAGCCGGCGGTCGACCCGCTGTTTTGCTCCGCTGCCTCGTTGTGGGTGCATTGGCTGTGCAGCCTGGTGCTGACCGGCATGGGCTCCGACGGCCTCAAGGGCTCGCAAGCGATTGTGGCGGCCGGCGGCAGCGTGATCGCGCAAGACGAGGCGTCGAGCGTGGTGTGGGGAATGCCCGGGCAGGTTGCCAAAGCGGGCTTGGCCTCGGCCGTGCTGCCGCTCAACGAAATCGCCGGCAGATTGACGCGGTTGTTTGCCGGCGAGCGCGCCACATGACCCAGCACGACTACGATTATCTGCGCAAACTGTTGCGCGAGCGCTCGGGCTTGGCGCTGTCGGCCGACAAGCAATATCTGGTGGAGAGCCGGTTGCTGCCGTTGGCGCGCAAGCACGCGATGGCGAGTCTTTCCGAATTGGTGGCGCGGCTCAAGTCCGCGCCATCGGCGCCGCTCATGAGCGCGGTGGTCGATGCCATGACCACCAACGAATCCTTCTTCTTCCGCGACAAGGTGCCGTTCGAGCATTTCCGCGACATGATCCTGCCAGCGCTGATGGCGGCCCGCGCCAAAGAGAAACGTATCCGCATCTGGTGCAATGCCGCCTCGACCGGGCAGGAGCCTTATTCGCTGGCGATGATCTTGCGCGCCATGAAGCCCGAACTTGCCGGCTGGCGCATCGAGATCGTGGCGACCGACATCGCCGCCGAAATTCTGGAGAAGGCCAAGGCCGGGCTTTATAGCCAGTTCGAGGTGCAGCGCGGCCTGCCGATTGAATTGCTGGTCGATTATTTCACCCGGGTCGGCGAGCGATGGCAGATCGCGCCCGACATCCGCGCCATGGTGAATTTCCGCACCTTCAACCTGCTTGGCGACTTCGCCCCGCTCGGGAAATTCGATTTGGTGTTTTGCCGCAACGTGCTGATTTATTTTGACCAGGAAACCAAGATCGGCGTGCTCAATCGGCTGGCGCGCGCGATTCCGGCCGACGGCTATCTGGTGCTGGGCGCTGCCGAGACGGTGGTGGGGCTGACCGACGCCTTCAGGCCGATGCGCGAGCATCGCGGTGTTTATGCGGTGAACGCCGGTAAGCCTCTCATCAGCGTGGTTTCGCCGCCGCTATCGCCGGCCGCCGTGGCGTTCGAACACCGGCGGGTGGTTGCGAGCGCCAAGCGCTAATTAAGCGGGGCGCTAATCGTCGTCGCCGCCGAAGAATCGGCGCGGGCCGCGCTGAATAATGACAGCGGAACGGTCATCCGGTTC
This sequence comes from Pseudolabrys sp., assembly GCA_050998115.1. Lineage (GTDB taxonomy): Bacteria > Pseudomonadota > Alphaproteobacteria > Rhizobiales > Xanthobacteraceae > Pseudolabrys. The sequence goes on from JBPCQM010000282.1 coordinate 10,334, forward strand.
GAGTGTGCGGTAGGTGCGCGTACGATAATAGTTGGGCGCCGTGGGCTCACTGGTCCGGCGCAAAAAGCGCGGGGTGATGCGCTCGACCACGATTTCCTCGCCGCCGGCGCCGACCGTGATGTCGCGCTCAATGTTGACGGGTCCGGGATAGGGCGGCCGGCGCGTCACGGTGCTGCGCGTCTGCTCGCGCTTGGCCTGGCGGTTTTCCCGCCGTGAGGGTAACGCCGCGCGATGCTTTGTGGCGTCAGACCGCGCGGCGGTCGCGGTTACCCTGACGGGCAGCAACGCGACAATCTTTTTGGTCGACGGCTCGACGATGACGATCTGCTCGCGGGTGGCGAAATAGCTGTAGCCGCGAAATTGCGGCAGCACCTCGACGACCTCGTTCGATACCGCGCCGAGCCGGACCGCCGCCGGAACAGCAGTCCCGACTTTGACGTCGAAGTCGACCTGGGCGAGCGGCTCGACATGATGGGCGCGAATCGCGGCGCCAATCTGGCGTTCCTGCTCGGCATTAAGGGCGACGCGGCCGGCGGCGTCGGTGCCGAGCCGGATGCTGGCGGCGCCGTCCGGCTGCACTTTGGCCGGCGGTTTCGCCGCCGCGCTCGCGCCGGATTTTGCCGCCGTCAATTCGGCGGCAGGCGTTGGCTTGGTTGTCGCGGCGGCAGGCGCTGGGCTCGCTGGCGGGGTCTGGCCGGTAGTTTCGGTGTTTGGCGCCGCAGCGCTGACGGGCGCCGCGTCGGCTGGCACGCTGGCTTTGCCGTCGAGGCTCAGCGGATCGGTCTTGACCGTGCTGGTCTGCTTCCCGGGCGACGGCTTTTCGGCCGGCTTTTGCGCGACGGTTTTTGTGTTTTTGGCGTCCGGCCAATCCTTGTCGCCGATGCGGCGCACGGTTTTAGGCTCCGAGGTCTGGGCGCCCGATGACGTTGCGGCGCTCTGGTCGGTGCTCGCGGTCTGCGCGCCGGCCGCGCCGATACTCAAAAAAACGCCGAATGCGACACTGGAAAAAAGCTGCGCTGTGCGCATGGTCGCTCTCCGTCCTCTCGTCATCGTTCCCGCCGGCTCAACGTGGCGATTGCGTCCTTCGTTCCGCGCGGAACCGAAACAAATTGGGAACCGCGGCCGGGAAGCGGTTCACCCGGGCGTACGCGATCACCCGTATTGTTGGCGGCGCCGGGGACGCCGTATCCTCCCCGCCATTGCGGGGATTAAGTCTTTGTCCCCGACCCTAAGTCGAGGGCATGGAGCGCCGCAAGGCGCACCACAGTTCCGCGCTTGCGAAGCGCGGGCGCGTCTTGCGATCGACGCGCACGCCTCGCGGCGCTCCATTGGCGGCGATTTCGGGCCTCGGGTCCGCGCTTCTTGAACCGGCTCCTTTACCGGCCAATACAGCGAGCTCCTCGCAGAGCGGTCGTAATGCCGCCCGGTCGGGTCCCGGGGCCTCCC
>JBPCQM010000060.1:0-5575 GCA_050998115.1 Pseudolabrys sp.
CAAGTCGCGCCGCGTTGCCGCTGTGGGCTTAGGTGGGGGCCGTGGCCCGCGACTATCCCTGGTGCGCGGTTTATAGCGGCCGGGACGGCGGCAGTGGCACCAATTGCGGCTTTAGCAATCTCGCGCAATGCCGCGCCACCATCTCAGGGGTCGGCGGCACCTGCGAGCCGAACCGGCGCTTTTATTCGCAGCGCCGGGTTCGGCATTACTCGCGATATTGAGGAATAGTTCGGCCCGGTTCCGGGAACCGGGTGCCGGTCTGACTGTTGGCAGAGGAGAGGGGCTAGTCAGGAAGGACACCCCAATGCTGCGATCCTCGCCACAGACAAGACACATCATCGCGCCGCTCGCTGCGATCCTGCTCGCCGCCAGCGCCAGCCTCGCGCTGGCGCAAGGTAGCGGCGGCTCCGGAGGCGGCGCTTCTGGTGGGGCCTCAGGCGGCGCAACGGGCAGCGCGTCAGGCGGCGCCGCCGGAAGTTCGGCGGGAGCCGCGACCCCCGGCGGGCCTTCGACCGGCGCCGCGGTCGGCGGGCCATCGAGCAATTCCCCCGGAGTTGCAGCACCGGGCGCCGCCGCGGTTGGCGGACCCAGGAATCCATCGGCATCCGGCAGCACCATCAACTCAGCGGGCAGCAGCATTGCCGCCTCCGGCACCGTCGGCACCAATCCAGGCAGCGCCTCGATTCTAAAGCCGGGCTGCAATTCGTCGGCTTCGGGATCGGCCAACTCGACGATCGGCACCAACGGCATAGCGAATAGTCCGACTGCCGGCACTGCCCAAAGCGGCGGCCTCAACGCCTCGTCCGGCAGCTCGGCCACCGGGTCGAGCACGAGTTCAGGCGCCGGCTTGAGCGGCGGCGCGTCGTCGGGCTGCTGAATTTAGTGGCTGCAAGAATAATTCCGGCCGCGCTAGCCCCGGTGGGACAAGGTGCGGCCAGATATTATTTTTCCTCGCCTTCATTTTTGCCGCCCAGCTGCTTGAGCTTGGCGAACACGGCGCCGACATCAAGTTCGCCGGCGGGTTTCTCCGCTTCGGCGGCTGCGACTTCGGCTTCCTTGCGCGCTGTAGTTTCAGCGGCGGGCAACAGCGTTGCGCCGGTTTCGGCGGCTGCCGGCTTTTCCTTGTTGGCGCGATTGACCTCGAAGTCGAGATCGGTCTGTGTCGCGAGGCCGAGCGTCACCGGGTCCATTGGCGCGAGGTTCGGCGCGTTCCAGTGGGTGCGCTCGCGGATCGCGGAAATTGTGCTCTTGGTTGTCCCCACCAATCGCATGATGGCGGCATCCTTGAGCTCGGGATGATTGCGCACCAGCCAAAGGATGGCGTTCGGCCGGTCCTGGCGGCGCGACACCGGCGTATAGCGCGGGCCCTTTTTGCGGTCGGGCGGCGTGGTCTCGACCTTCTGGGCGATCAAGGTCAGCTTCTTGCCGTGGTCGGCTTCCGCTTCGGTGATCTGCTCGCGGGTCAACTGGCCGGTCTGAATCGGGTCAAGACCTTTGATGCCTTGCGCGGCGTCGCCATCGGCTATTGCTTTGACCTCGAGCGGGTGCAGTAGGCAAAAGTCCGCGACCTGGTCGAACGACAAGGTGGTGTTGTCGAGCAGCCAGACCGCCGTGGCCTTCGGCATCAACGGGGCGACTTGCGCCATGACGGATTCTCCCGACAAAATCTGACTTGCGCTCCGCCCGTCTGCGGGCGAAGCACCGGATCATCGGCGATGATCGGAAAGTGGCCGGAATTATAGGGTTGTTACGGCGATGACGCAACCTTCTTGCGCTTGACAGGATAGGGGCCTCGGCACCATGTCGGGGCGTATTTTACCGAGGAACTGATGGCGTCCGCACCGGCAAAACCGAAACTCAAGGTGATATTGTGCTCGCCGCGCGGCTTTTGCGCCGGCGTGGTGCGCGCCATCGATTCGGTGGAGCGCGCATTGATGGTTTATGGGCCGCCGGTCTACGTGCGCCACGAGATCGTCCATAACCGCTTCGTGGTCGACAGTCTGCGCGCCAAAGGCGCGGTGTTCGTCGAGGAACTTTCGGAAATTCCGGACACGCAGGCGCCGGTTATTTTCTCCGCCCATGGTGTTTCCCGTTCAGTGCTGGACGAAGCCAAGCAACGCAATTTGTTCGTGCTCGACGCCACCTGTCCGCTGGTCACCAAGGTGCACCGCGAAGCCGAGATTCATTTCCGCCGAGGGCGTGAAATAGTGCTGGTCGGTCATGAAGGGCATCCGGAAGTTGTCGGCACCATTGGTCAATTGCCGCCCGGCGCCGTCACGCTGATCCAGACATTGGCAGATGCCGCAGCCTTCACGCCGAAAGATTGCGGCAAGCTGGCTTATGTGACGCAGACCACGCTGTCGGTCGACGACACCGCGGCGATCGTCGAACGTTTGAAGGCCCGTTTTCCCTTGATCTCCGGGCCGCACAAGGACGACATCTGCTACGCCACCACGAACCGCCAGGAAGCCGTCAAGCGCGTCGTCCCGCAGGTCGAAGCGATGATCGTGGTCGGTGCGCCGAACTCATCAAATTCGCAACGCCTCAAGGAAGTCGCGGAGCGTGCCGGCTGCAAGCGCGCCATGCTGTTGCAGCGCGCCGGCGATATCGACTGGAGCGAGTTCGACGCTATTTCGAGCCTCGGCATCACGGCCGGCGCCTCGGCGCCGGAAGTGTTGGTCGAGGAGATTATCGGCGCCTTCGCGCAGCGCTACGATGTGAGCGTGGAAACCGTGTCTGCCATCGAGGAGGCGGTATTCTTCCCGCTGCCGCGTCGACTGCGCGAGACCCAGGCCGCGGAGTAGCTTGTGGCGGTCTATACCGACGTTAGCGCCGACGAACTCGGCGCGTTTCTGGCCGGATACGATCTCGGCGTCGTGCTCTCCTACAAGGGCATCGCCGAGGGCGTCGAGAATTCGAACTTTTTGCTGCATACCGGGCGCGGTCATTACATCCTGACGCTGTACGAAAAGCGGGTGCAGGCATCCGACCTGCCGTTTTTTTTGGACCTGATGGAGCATCTCGCCGAACGCCGCATCACCTGTCCGCAACCGGTGCATAACAAGCAAGGCGACCTGCTGGGCGAGCTTGCCGGGCGGCCCGCCGCGATCGTGACATTTCTCGACGGCGTCTGGATTCGCCGGCCCAGCACGTCGCATTGCGCGGCGGTCGGCGAGGCACTGGCGCGGCTACATTTGGCTGGCGCCGATTTCACGATGCAACGCGCCAATGCGCTGTCGGTCGACGCCTGGCGCTCTCTTTTCGATCAGGCCAAGGATCGCGCCGACGGCGTGCAACCGGACCTTCGCACCACTATCACCGGCGAACTCGATCATCTGGAAAAACAATGGCCGCGAGACCTGCCGCGCGGGGTAATCCACGCCGATCTGTTTCCCGACAACGTCTTTTTTCTCGGCGATAGGTTGTCGGGGCTGATCGATTTCTATTTCGCATGCACCGACGCGCTCGCCTACGACGTGGCGATTTGCCTTAACGCCTGGTGCTTCGAGGCCGATCATTCCTACAATGTCACCAAGGGCAGGGCGCTGTTGCAGGCCTACAATAAAGTCCGCCCTTTGTCGGCGAACGAGCGCAGCGCCTTACCGCTGTTGGCGCGCGGCGCCGCGTTGCGTTTCCTGTTGACCCGGCTGGTCGACTGGCTGGCGGTGCCGGACGGCGCGCTGGTGCGGCCGAAAGACCCGCTGGAATATTTCCGTAAGCTGCGCTTCCACCAGTCGCTTGGCAGCGCACACGATTACGGAATTGAATGAGGCAATGACGGAACGACGCGTCACCATTCACACCGACGGCGCCTGCTCGGGCAATCCCGGTCCCGGCGGATGGGGCGCGATCCTGTCGTTCGGCGCCCGAGAAAAGGAATTAAAGGGCGGCGAGGCCCACACCACCAATAACCGCATGGAATTGATGGCGGCGATCTCGGCGCTGGAATCGCTGAAGCGGCCCTGCGCGGTCGATCTCTATACCGACAGCGAGTATTTGCGCGGCGGGATCACCGGCTGGATCAACAGATGGAAGAGCAATGGCTGGCGCACCGCCGACAAAAAACCGGTCAAGAATGTCGATCTCTGGCAGCGGCTCGACGCGGCGCTAGGTGAACACCGCGTGCAATGGCATTGGGTCAAGGGCCACGCCGGCCATGACATGAACGAGCGCGCAGACCAGTTGGCGCGCGACGGCTTGATCGCCGGGCGGGCCGGCGCGGTTGGGGCGATGAAGGCGAAGTAGGAAGTGTCCTGACATCCGCTTGTTCCCGCGCAATATGTGGTGCCAGCCTAACTCAGATCTGCTTCAGCAGCGCGTCGCCGCCGGAGACCTCGACCTTGCCCGGTGCTTCCTCGATGTTGAGTTTCTTCACCACGCCGTCTTCGACCAGCATCGAGTAGCGCTTCGAGCGGGTGCCGAGGCCATTGCCGGCGCCGTCAAACGTGAGATCGATCGCCTTGGCAAACTCGCCATTGCCGTCCGCCAGAAATTCGACCTTGTCGGCGCTCGACGATTTTTTCCAAGCGTCGAGCACGAAAATGTCGTTGACCGCGGTCACCGCGACGGTATCGATGCCTTTGCCCTTGATGGCGTCGAGGTTCTGCACAACTGACGGCAAATGCATGCGGCTGCAAGTGCCGGTGTAGGCGCCGGGCACGGCGAACAGCGCGACCTTCTTGCCTTTGAAAACCTCGTCCGTGGTCCTGGGCTTTGGACCATCCGCGGTCATGACGCGGAAGGTTGCGTTGGGAATGCGATCGCCGACCTTGATAGGCATGATGTTCCTCTAATGTTGGATTGATGTCGTTCGTTGCCGGGAAACTAGCGCGGTTTCGGCGAGCTAGTCGAGATGGGTGGTGACTTCGATCGGCTTGTCACCGCCAATCACCGTAAAGGTCAACTCAAACGGTCCCATCGGATCTACCCCGGGTGGAATACCGTCCAGTTCGAACTCAAAATGCCGCCGGCCGCCCGGCGCGCCGAGCGCTCCTTTGGGGATTGGCAAGGCCCATTCCGCGTTAGGGCCCTCGACAAATACTTGATAGGCGCCGGCCTTCGGCGCTGCGACATCGAGTATCACCAGCGGTTTGAGTGTAGCGGTAGCGCGGCGCGCCTTAAGTCCGGCCTCGTCCGCAGAAACCGGAACGGGAACTTGCGCTTGCGCACCGGCAAGCGCGGCATCTTGCGCGCCGGTCGAATTCGCGAGCGAGAGCTCGGCGCGTCCCTCCGCCGGGACGCAGAGTTTTTCGCAGACCGCGTACTCGGCCGTCACCTTGAGCATGACCGGCTTCGAAGGGTCGCGCGGGATAATGCGCACCGGAAAAATCACGCCTCCCTTGTAGCCGATCGAAGTGCCGGTTTCGTCGGTCAGGGCGTGCGGCGCGGGATATTGCACGCGTGCGCTGGCGAGATTGTCCGAACCGGTAAAATCGAAGCGCGGCGGCACCCCGGAATCGCCAGGAGAGCGCCAGTAGGTTTTCCATCCTGTCTGCAGCTTGATCTCGATGCCGGCCCGCAATTCACTGTGAGGCGGCGCGCCGGCAATCAGCCGCATCGACGAGCGTGTGTCGTC
>JBPCQM010000123.1:0-5230 GCA_050998115.1 Pseudolabrys sp.
CGCCAGGCCGCATTCCTCACTCGGATACAAGACCCCGGCAGCCTATGCCAATACACTCACCGCGCCGGAAGGCGTAACATCAGCCGAGGCTCTAACTGCCGCTGGATGAAAGTTCAGTGGCAGGTCAGCCGCAGAATGGCGAACCCGCGTGAGTGCCGCCGACAAACTAAAGTTCATGGGCATTGTTTTAAGCGGCAATTACACGAAAAACTCCAAGGGCAAAGTTATCAATATGACGGCGGCGCAAGTACGGCTGCTCGTGCAAAGCTCCGGGAATTTTCCGATTTCATTTGTCGTAGAGGAATTTCAATCCTCGTTTGAAAATAAGTTTCCGCCGAATAAACCCCGAACAGACAACGGAGGGGTAGCTCTCGCTCATGAACTAAAAACATATACGGACCATCTAATCGAGTTTCCAGCGGAGCCGATCAAGCGACCGGGAACGGTCACCGGAACTGCGAAATTCAAAATCCGGTACGGCCACAAGGGCCGAGAAAAATATAATATGGACCGCAATGTGCACTTTGAGGCCGGTTTCGATGAAACCGCTGGTGGCCACGTTGTTTTGCAGCAGCAGGACATAGCATGACAGGCCTTAAACAGCGCTTTGATAAACTTTTGCAGATGATGGCTACCCAACCCGAACCTTCGGAAAGGCCTGCAAAAGCAGCTCGAACATCAGGTGCGGTTGCTGGCGCAGGTTATGGCGATACTCGAACTCGCGCAGGTAAGTCGGCAGGTGCTTCTTCGAAACCCAAACGTAAGTCCCGTTGATCCCGCGCTTCACGTTCGCCCAGAAACCATCAATCGTGTTCGTGTGAACGTCGCCGCGAACGTATTCCTTCGCGGAGTGATCGACCATCTCGTGATCGTAGCCGTACTTTTCTTTTAGCAGGCGGAAGTTCGAAGCCTCATCGGTATTAATCTTCGACCCCGGCTTCACGAATTTCACAATCTGCGGGACGATGTTTTCTTTGACGCGGCTCATTACAACGCGGGTCACAACGTCGCCGCCACGTTCGGCCATGCCAAGCACTACGGCCTTGTCGTCCTTGCCGCGCTCATCTTTGCCGCCGACGAAAGTTTCGTCGGCCTCTACCGTTTTTCCGGGACCGCCGATCGGATAGTCGCCGTCAACGTAGCCCATGTACTTGCGGATCAGGTTGCACATGCGCCACGCGGTTTTGTAAGTCACGCCGAGCTGGCGCTCGACCTCCTTCGCCGCCACGCCGTTACGCGAAGCGCAAAAAAGGAACATGACGTAGAACCAATCGCGGAGGCTCGTGCGGGTCTTTTCGAAGGGCGTCCCGGCTGTCGGATAGACCTGATAACCGCAATGCTCACAGGTGAAGCAGCGGCGGGCCTTCACGCGGTAGAAGGTAGCCTGCTTGTGACAGCCCATGCAGGTCAGGCGCTCTCCGTAGCGGGACCGCATCAGGTGATTGAGGCAGCTATCCTCGTCGGGAAACCGGGTCTGAAACTCCCGGATTTTCGAGGCTTTCTGTGCCATTTGCCGCCCTTCATGCTCTCCCTGAGCATGTATGTACTATGGCACCTTATGTTCTACATGTCCAGAGGGTATATATGCGATTTGTGGAGTTGACGGGCAAATCAAACTTTGCCGGTTTAATTGGAACCGAATGGCCCAAAGGAACTTAGTTCCGGTAGCGGCTCTAATTCGGGGGCCTGGCCAAAATCGGGGATCTTTATGTCAATCGGAACCATCATTCTGATCATTCTGGTGATCGCCTTGCTTGGCGGCTTCAGCGGCATCGGCGGCGGCCCGTTCTACGGGACCGGGTATTACGGCGGCGGCGGCCTCGGCCTCGTCATCGTCATTCTGCTGATCTTGCTGCTGCTCGGAAAACTGTAAGCCGGCAGCCCGCCGGACACCCAAGGTGCGATCGAAAGAGGCCGCCTGCGTTGGCGGCCTCTTGCTTTCGCCGGCAACTCTTGAGGCCCCCTCGCGCGACGAGGTTCGCGCAGCCGCGTTGCGCGAAATCCAGATGTCCTGAAGCTACCGGCAAGACGAAGACGTCCGGCTGATGCCTTGTTTACTTGTATAAAGGCGCAACAAAGACAAAATCACGCCAGGCATTGCTCTTGCCGGCGCAGCGATTATTGTCGGAGTGGGTCAGTAAAGCGTAGGATCCAGTATGATTGACAATCTGACGCGGCTTTGTCTGGCGCTGAGCGTGATCGTGCTGATTACCGCCGTTCTTTATCAGTTCGGCAATCGCGTCGGCGATCCGGTCGACCACAGCGAATCCTCGATGGTCCCGCTTCGCATCCCCGATCAAGCTCAACAACAGTAAAAAGGCGGCGTGCGCTCAGGCCGGCCAGTTGATGACGACCAGCGTTACGCCCATCACGATGCAGATGAGCGACGCCAGGGCATAGAGCTGTCCGACGATCCACACCTTGAGAAATCGCGCCACGATGCCGTAGCGCGGGCGCGCCAGCAGCAGCATGGCTGCAGCAATGCCGATCAAAACAAATCCGGCAGTGAAAATGGTCGCCCCCGCAGCATCATCTGCTACGACGGTAGCCGGCGGAGGACAGCGCGGCGCGTAAAATAACAATTAAAAACGGCGCGTCGACTTAGCGGAGCTGGGTCGAGATCGATGAAAATGAGGTTTTGAGTTTGGTGCCAAGGCCGTTGACCACGGCAATGATGGCAACCGAAATGCCCGCGGCGATCAAGCCGTATTCAATCGCGGTTGCCGCAGTCTCGTCTTTCATGAAGGCGCGCAGAAGAATCCACATAACACTACCTCTTGTCAGCGTATTTTCCCTACGGCCAAGGTAGGCGGATTAAATAAAAATTCTGTAAATACGCAGCCAAGGAAACTATCCGATAATGGAACTTTGCCCGCAAAGCTCCAGGCGGGTGGCGCGGGAGCGCTCGCAGCGGAACAAAAGCCGCTTATGCCGGGTTCGCACTGCAGCGCAGGCGCCAGAATGGCGCGTCAGCACCCAAGGACACATCGTGTTGTATCTGAAATTCGTATTGATCCCGGTGGTGGCGCTGTTGTGGCTGATCGGGCTCGCCGATCAATTGCCCGATCTCACGCAGACCGCCAAATACGTCGGCATCTCGCTGCTGATGATTGCAGTGACCATCATCTAGCGCGAAGCGTCAGGCCGCCGCGTCGTCGTCGCGCTCGATAAATATCCAGACGCCGCCACGGCTCGCTGACATCACGCGCAGCCGCAGTTCGCGTTCCTGGACGCCGGCGCCGCCGCGCCAGCCAAACTCAAGATCGACCGGACCTCCTTCTTCCATCGCGCGCATGACGCGCGCTTGCAGTTCGCCTTTGTTCGGATTGCGCGACACCGCGAAGAAATTCTGGCCGAGCGGCGTGCCGTAACCGGACAAACGCGTTTCGGTGGCATTGTAGACGACAACCTTGGCGTCGCGATCGAGCTCGATCACGCCAAATGGCAAGGCATCGCGCTCAGCCGCCGTAAGTTTTTCGACGCGAGCGGCGAGATCGGGTGCGTCGAAGTCGACCGGGACTGACGTCATGGCCATTCACCTCGCCGGCGTTTATCGCCGGAGTTTTTTTGACGCCACCGAACCCCGCGCGCTCCCGTGCTTCCATGCCCCGCCAGCCGAGGAAGCGCAAGTCATGACGAAGGCGCCGTCACAGCTTTCAATTTGCAGGATGTCGCCGGCGAGAGATCGGGCGTGCTTATCGCTCATAAGCAACCACGCGCAATTATTGGCTCCTAAGCGGGATGCAGTTACGGCGAAGCTAGACGCCCAAATGCCGCTGCAAGACTTCCGGCCGAGCCTTGATCTCCTGCGCCGGGCCTTCGTGCGCAATGTGACCGTTATTGATGATGTAGACGCGCTGCGCCAGAGCCAAAGTCGCCGCGAGATTTTGCTCCACCAGCACGATGGTCTGCCCGGCGGCGGCGAGGTCGCGGCATGCCTTCATCAGATCACGATCACCGGGGCGAGGCCCTCAAACGGCTCGACAGAGGTCGGTCCCGCGGCTGCGCGCCGTTCCTTAAGCCGCGCCAATCACGCGTAAGGGCGGGCGCGATCAGCCTAGTTCAGCCGAGGTTCAATTCCTTGAAGAAGTCATTGCCCTTGTCGTCGATCACGATGAAGGCCGGGAAATTCTCGACTTCGATCTTCCAGATCGCCTCCATGCCGAGCTCGGGGAATTCCTGCACCTCGACTTTCCTGATGCAATTCTCCGCGAGGTTCGCCGCCGAGCCGCCGATCGAGGCGAGATAGAAGCCGCCATGTGTCTTGCAGGCGTCACGCACTTGTGACGATCGATTGCCTTTGGCGAGCGAGATCATCGAGCCGCCGGCCGTCTGGAACTGGTCGATGTAGCTGTCCATCCGTCCCGCGGTGGTCGGCCCGAACGCGCCGGAGGCGTAGCCGGCAGGCGGCTTGGCCGGGCCGGCGTAATAAATCGGATGGTTCTTGAAATAATCCGGCAGGCCCTCGCCGCGCTCCAGCCGCTCGCGCAATTTCGCATGCGCCAGATCGCGCGCCACGATCAAGGTGCCGGTTAGCGATAGTCGCGTTTTCACCGGATACTGCGAAAGCTGCGCCAAAATTTCCTGCATCGGCCGGCGCAGGTCGACCTTGATCACCTCGCCGCCCAATTTTTCCTGGTCGATCTCCGGCAAAAATTGCTCCGGATGCTCTTCGAGCTGCTCGAGGAAAAATCCGTCTTTGGTGATCTTGCCGAGCGCCTGGCGGTCGGCGGCGCACGACACGCCGAGCCCGATCGGCAGGCTCGCACCGTGGCGCGGTAGGCGGATCACGCGAACGTCATGGCAAAAATATTTGCCGCCGAATTGCGCGCCGACGCCAAGTGACTGCGTGAGCTTGTGCACTTCCTTTTCCATCTCGAGGTCGCGGAAGGCGTGGCCGGCCTCGCTGCCTTGGGTCGGCAGCGTGTCGAGATATTTGGTCGAGGCGAGCTTGACGGTCTTCATTGTCATTTCGGCCGAGGTGCCGCCGATCACGATGGCCAGATGGTAAGGCGGGCAGGCCGCGGTGCCGAGCGTTAGCACCTTCTCTTTCAGGAATGCGAGCATGCGGTCGTACGTCAGGATTGACGGCGTCGCCTGGAACAGGAACGCATTGTTGGCCGAGCCGCCGCCTTTGGCGATGAACAGCAGCTTGTAGGCGTCCTCGCCCTCGGCATAGATCTCGACCTGCGCCGGCATGTTCGACTTGGTGTTCTTCTCCTCGAACATC
>JBPCQM010000136.1:0-20606 GCA_050998115.1 Pseudolabrys sp.
ATACATGGGAACGTCGAGCGCGTAATCGACCCAGCGTTCGAACCCCATGCCGTCCTCGAACGCCCACGGAATCATCCCCGAACGCGCATTGTCGGTATCGCGCCAGACCTCGGAGCGGAACGACAGGAAGCCGTTCGGCTTGCCCTCGGTGAACGGCGAATTGGCGAACAGCGCGGTCGCGATCGGCTGCAAGGCGACCGACACCCTGAGTTTCTTGACCATGTCGGCTTCCGACGAGAAGTCGAGATTGGTCTGCACCGTGCAGGTCCGGTACATCATGTCGAGACCGTAGCGTCCGACCTTCGGCATGTACCCGCTCATGATGTTGTAGCGGCCCTTGGGCATCACCGGAATCTGCGCCCGCGACCATGACGGCGTCATGCCGAGCCCGAGAAATCCGATGCCCAGGGGAGACGCGATCTCGCGCACCTGCGCCAGATGCGCCATCAGTTCGGACTGGGTCTGGTGCACGGTCTCGACCGGTGCGCCTGACAGTTCGAACTGCCCGCCGGGCTCCAGCGAGATCGCGCCGCCGCCGGTGACGTCGAACATGCCGATGATGTTGTCGCCGTCGGTGATCGGCTCCCAGCCGAGCAGATGCTGCATGCCCTCAAGCAGCGCGCGGATAGAGCACGCGCCTTGGTACGGCACCGGTCGATGGCCGTTCAGCGTGAAGGCGAATTTTTCGTGCTCGGTGCCGGCGCGCCATTGCGGCTTCGGCTTGTTGCCGGCTTCGAACCACGCGATCAGTTCCTCGCGCGTTTCGATGGGCGTCATGTCGATCTGGTCACGAGCCATGCGTCAGTTTGTCCGTTCGGGCGGCAAAAAGGTCGCGACCTTAAACATGGGGTGTCACAAAGGGCAATGCTGCACGCATGCATGATCGCCCGTATTCTTTGCGGCGCCGGGCACGCCGTAGTCCTTTTTCCTCTCGCATCGCCCCCAAAAAAGTGAGGGCGCGCGGAACGCCGGGCACCGCGCAACGATTGCTCGCTGCCGGACCCACGGACCTCGACACCTCACAGCATCGAGGCGTGCTGAGATCCGAATAACCGCAAGTCCGCCGATGCCTCGGCGTCCCGCGCGCGGTGTTTGAGGTTTGCTCCGCGGCCACCCCGGTGGGCTTAGAATTTGTTACCCACCGCTGGTTGGGAATGGGAGCGTTTTAGCCGGCCGGATGCCGACACCATCGCTCCATAACCACCCGTGGGCTCGCCTCCAAGGGCGCCCGGGAAAACCGCGGCTTGGACCTCCGCGCGTTGGGTGTTGCGTGTTTCCACCCCTGCGCGGCCACCGCCTCGCCTCCCGCTCTATGACGCCTCATGAAGCGCCCTCAACGGAGGTGAGGCGTGGAATATAGTCCTAGCATAGCCGCACGTCAAGCGTTCTTTTTTTGTTCTTTGCCCGGCTACCGGCGTGCTCTATGAAGAAGCGATGGAATTTTCCCCCCAGCAGGATCACGCGCTTCAGGCGGTTGACAGCTGGCTCAGCGCGCAGCCCGGCTCGAACGGCACGCCGGCGGTGTTCCGGCTGTTCGGCTATGCCGGCACCGGCAAGACCACGCTGGCGCGCCATATCGCCGAGGGCATCGACGGCGAGGTGAAGTTCGCCGCCTTCACCGGCAAGGCCGCCTCGGTGATGCGCGCCAAAGGCTGCGCTGGCGCGACCACCATCCACAGCATGATCTATCGCGCGCGCGAGAGCGGCGAGGAAGTGCCGAGCTTCGATCTCTACGACGAGGCGCCCGCCTCCAAGGCCGACCTCATCATCATCGACGAATGCTCGATGGTCGACACCGAACTCGGTCGCGACCTGATGTCGTTCGGCGTGCCGGTGCTGGTGCTCGGCGACCCGGCGCAACTGCCGCCGATCCAGAGCGGCAGCAACGGCGGCGGATTTTTCACCGAAGCCGAGCCGGACGTGATGCTGACCGAAGTGCATCGCCAGGCGCTCGACGATCCGATCATCCGGCTGTCGATGGAGATCCGCGCCGGGGAATATCTCGAGCCCGGCCGCTACGGCGAGACCGAAGTGGTCGCCAAGGCCGATCTCGATCCGGCCCGCGTGCTGGAGGCCGATCAGGTGCTGGTCGGCCGCAACGTGACGCGCAAGAATTACAATGCCCGCATGCGCGAGCGGCGCGGCTTCACCGAACCGCTGCCGTCGGCCGGCGACAAGCTGGTGTGCCTGCGCAACAACCGCAAGAAGGGCCTGTTCAACGGCTCGCTATGGACGGTGAAGGAGCGCGGCGGCAGGAAGACCGGCATTATGACGATGCGCATCATGCCGGACGACGAAACCGGCGCGCGCGGCATGAAGGTGTCGGTGCGGCCGGAGTGTTTTTCCGGCGGCATCGAGGAATACGACTGGCCGCGCCGGAAGCCCTATGACGAATTCGATTACGGCTATGTGCTGACCGTACACAAGGCGCAGGGCTCGCAGTGGGACGACGTGGTGCTGTTCGACGAGAGCTTCGCGTTTCCCGACAGCCGCGAGCGCTGGCTCTATACCGGCGTGACGCGGGCGGCGAAGAAGCTCACGGTGGTCGTGTAGGAACGTCGCGCCGCGGTTCTTTTTGTCAAACCCGCGAAGGCGGGTATCCAGCGCTTATAGCGGTGCTACCTGGTCTTCGACATAAGAGCTGGGTCGTGCGCCTTCGCGGACGATAACGATAAGAGCTTTTACCGAGTTAGCCTACTCCAACTTCCCCAGCACCGCGGCGAGGTTTGCTGCTTCCGCGTTCGACAGTTTGGCGCCGACATGGCGCTCGATCGCCGCGGCATAGACCTCCCACATTTTCTTTTGCAGCGCGCGGCCCGGCGCCGTGATGCCGACGAACTGGCCGCGGCCGTCCATCGGACACACCTTGCGCTCGACATAGCCGGCCTCGACCATGCGGTCGACCAGCCGCGACATCGAATATTGCGGCAGCAGCATGTGCTTCTCGAGTTCGACCGGGCGCATCGCGCCGTGCTGGTGGCGCGACAGTTCAAGCAACGCGTCGTACCAGGCGAGCGGCGGGAAGCCGGCTTTCTTGAGGTCGCGCTCGACCGCGCCCAACAGGCTCTGCTGGACCCGGATCAGCCTCGCCCAGGCGGACGCCGCCGCCGCCGACGGCCTTTTCGCGGCCGGTCTTGCCAGTTTCGCCACGTTTGCCATGCGCCACCGCTAGCCGATTCATGCAGTTGCATCAAGCTTGACAACTCGATGCAACTGCATTTATATGGATGCAGATGCATTAAATCCAGCATCCCGCCGGCCACCCGACGACATTGCGCTGGCGCGCCAACCGAAAGGACATTCCATGAAGCTTTATTACACCCCCGGCGCCTGTTCGCTGTCGCCGCACATCGTGCTGCGCGAAGCCGGCGCCACTTGCGAGCTCGACAAGGTAAGCCTCAAGGCCAAAAAACCCCACGACGGCAAAGATTACCTGGCCGTCAATCCGAAGGGCGCGGTGCCGGCGCTCGGCCTCGACAACGGCGAGGTGCTTACCGAAGTCTCGGCGAGCGGGCACCATATCGCCGACAAGGCCGGCAACACGCAGCTCGCGCCCGCCGCCGGCAGCGCCGAGCGCATGCGGTTGCAGGAGTGGCTCAACTACATCGCCAGCGAAGTGCACAAGGGCTTTTCGCCGCTGTTCAAGGACACCACGCCGGCGGACTATATCCCGGTGGTGAAGGCCAATCTCGCCAAGCAGTTCAAATACCTCGACGCCCATCTCGGCAAGCACGATTATCTGCTCGGCAAGAGCTTCACGGCGGCGGACGCCTATCTGTTCACCATCATGAACTGGCGCAACTTCAAGAACATCGACATTGCCGAATTCAAGAACCTGCAAGCCTATCTTGACCGGGTCGGCGCACGGCCGAAGGTAAAGGAAGCGATGCAGGCGGAAGGCTTGTTGAAGGCGGCCGCCTGACGATACGGCGCAAAAAAGCCCCGCGCCTCACGGCACGGGGCTTTTTTATGACCCGATCAAACTAAACCTTCGCGCTCGAAATAATCGCGCAGGATTTTCACGTTGCGGCGGTTGGCGCGAAAGCCGACGTCGAACGCGTCGCCGAGCAACGGAATGGCGCCGACCACGCCCTCGATCGCGACATTGGCAACCATGCGGCCGAATACCAGCGGCGGCACTTCGAGCCGGTGCGCCTCGTACAACAGCCAGCACGACAGTGCCGAGGCCGCGGCGTCGCCGATGCCGGGCACGAGGCGCATGATCGCCTCGACGCCGAACCGGATATTCGTGCCCGGCACAACAAAAGCAGTGTCGAACAACCGCGCCAGCGCGTCGATGCGCGCCAGCGCCGCCTGGCGCGAGGCGCGGTCGTGCGGCCGGCTTGAGTGCTGCGGTGGCAGAATTTCGATGTAAGGTCTCGCCATGCCGCTCAGATAGGGCGCGCATGGCCCTGCGCAAGAATGTGTCAAATGACGTAGGGCAGGCCAACCCGCCGTCATCCTGAGGTGCGAGCGAAGCGAGCCTCGAAGGATGAGCGGCCACCGCTCGGCCGTCGCCCCTTCGAGGCCCGGCTTCGCCGGGCGCCTCAGGGTGACGGGCAGCTACGCCGCTTCCCTAGCCCGCGGCGGGGCGAAACGCTGGTAGAAGGTTTCGCCGTCCGCGGCCATTTCCAACAGCAATTTCGACGGCGCAAAGCGCGCGCCGAATTTCTTTTCCAGCCGCCGGCATAGCGCGACGAATTTCTGCGTGCCCATCATGTCGATCCACGACAGCGTGCCGCCGGAATACGGCGCGAAGCCAAAACCAAGAATCGAGCCGACATCGGCCTCGCGCACGTCGGTGACGACGCCTTCCTCGAAGGTGCGCGCGGCTTCCAGCGCCTGCACCACCAGGAAGCGGTCCTTCATCTCCTGCACGTCGATCGCCTCGACTTGTTCGCGCGTCAGCGTCTTCGGCGCCAGATCGGCGAGCCCCGGCCACAGCCGCTTCGGGCCGCTTTGCGGATAATCGTAGAAACCCTTGCCGTTCTTGCGGCCGTTGCGGCCGTTCTTCTCGACCATGTCTTCCAGCAATTTCTTTTCGCCGGGATGGATCGCCTGCGGGCCGAGGTCGGCCTCGGTGGCGCGCAAGATGCGCAGGCTGAGGTCGAGCGCGACCTCGTCATTGAGCGACAGCGGGCCGACCGGCATGCCGGCCATGCGCGCGACGTTCTCGATCCTCGCCGCCGGAATGCCTTCCAGCAGCATCAGGTGGCCCTCGAGCAGATAATTGATGACGCAGCGGTTGGCGTAAAAGCCGCGCGAGTCGTTGACCACGATCGGCGTCTTCTTGATGGCGCGCACGTAGTCGAGCGCGGCGGCCAGCGCCTGGTCGCCGGTTTTCTTGCCGAGGATGACCTCGACCAGCATCATGCGGTCGACCGGCGAGAAAAAGTGAATGCCGATGAAGCGTGCCGCATCCTTGAACTCCGCCGCGAGCGAGGTGATCGGCAAGGTCGAGGTGTTGGAGGCGAAGATGGCGTCGGCGCGGATCACGGCTTCGATCTTCTTGATGACGTCGGCCTTGACCTTGCGATCCTCGAACACCGCCTCGACGATCAGGTCGCAATCGTTCAGCGCGCCGTAGTCAGCGGTCGCGGTGATTTTTTCGAGCAGCGCGTCGCGCTCGGACGAGGTGGTGCGGCCTTTGGCGATGCGGTCGGAGATCGACTTGTGCAGCGCCGCCTTGCCCTTGTCGGCGGTTTCCTGGTCGCGGTCGACCAGCACGACCGGGATGCCGGCGGCGGCCGTGACCTGCGCGATGCCCATGCCCATGAAGCCGGCGCCGACCACG
Source organism: Pseudolabrys sp. (assembly GCA_050998115.1). GTDB lineage: Bacteria > Pseudomonadota > Alphaproteobacteria > Rhizobiales > Xanthobacteraceae > Pseudolabrys. Next base: position 5,795 of record JBPCQM010000136.1, read on the forward strand.
CCGATCTTTTTCAGGCTGCTCGGCGGCACGGACTCCGGACGCCGCGCACCCTTGTTCAATTCCTGCATCGAAACAAACAGCGTGCGGATCATCGCGGCGGCTTCCGGCGAGCGCAAAATCTTGGCGAAGTAGCGCGACTCCACGCGCAGCGCCTGGTCGATCGGCAGTTGCAGGCCCTCGTAGACCACCTGCAAAATCGCGCGCGCCGCCGGATAGTTGTCATAGGTCTCGCGCCGGTAGATCGCGTTGGCCGCCGGGAACACCATCATGCCGGCCTTGGAATAGACCGGGCCGCCGGGCAGCTTGAATCCATCGACATCCCAAGGGTTTTTCGCTTTCCCGCCAGCCTTGATCCAGTCCTTGGCGGTCTTGATCAGGTGGTCCGGCGGCACCACGGCGTCGATCAGCTTCATCGCCTTGGCGCTGTCGAGCTTGAGCTCGCCGCCCTTGAGGAGGAGTTGCAGCGCGTCGGCCGGCGCCAACATTCTCGAAATCCGGGTGGTGCCGCCGGCGCCGGGAAACAGCCCGACCTTGACTTCGGGCAGGCCGAGCCGGGTCTTGTCGTTTTGCGCGGCGACGCGATGGTGGCAGGCCAGCGCCAACTCGAAGCCGCCGCCGAGCGCGGTGCCATTGATGGCGGCGACCCACGGCTTGCCGCAGGTTTCGATGCGGCGATAGAGCAAGGAGAGCTTGCGGCTTTCCTCGAACAGCATTTTGGTCGCCTCGGCCTCCCCCTGGTTTTTCGCCATTTGCTTGAACATGTCGACCAGCCGCTCCAGCAGAGTGAGATCGGCGCCGGCGCAGAACGTCGATTTGCCGGAGGTGATAACCGCGCCCTTGATGGCGGCGTCGGTCGCGACCCTTTCGACCAACGCCGAAAGCTCCTCGATCACCGCGACGTTGATGACGTTCATCGAGCGCCCCGCCATGTCCCAGGTGATCAGCGCGATGCCGTCGGCGTCGACGTCGAATGTGAAGTTGGACATTTCAGTTTCCTGTTAAACCGCTCGCGTCATCCTGAGGTGCGCGCGCTGGCGCGCCTCGAAGGACGACGGGTCATAGAGTGTGCAACCATCAAAAGCTCTCGCCGGATTTTCGGGTAACGCGGCGGGTCGCGCCGTCGCGTTGAAACAACATATCAATGTCGGGATAATGCGCGGTCTCGCTCGGCGCCCGGGTGCCGACTTCCAGCACGACCGCGTCGCGATCCGAGCGGTTGATCAGCGTGTGCCCGTCCGGCACGCCGGCCTTCCAGCCCGCCGCGTCGCCCTTTTTCAGGACCGTCTCGCCGCCGTCTTCCTTCAGCACCACCTCGCCGTCCAGCACATAGACGAACTCGTCCTCGTTCTGGTGCCAGTGGCGTTGCGACGACTGTGCGCCCGGCTTGAGCGTGCACAGATTGGCGCCGAATTGCGTCAGCCCGATCGCATTGCCGAGCCTCAGGCGCGAGCGGCCCTCGATTTCCTTGCGGTGTTGCGGCGGGTAGCCGGTCGCGGTGTCGATCGCAATCTTGTCGATGTCGATTTTCGGCATGCCGTGGCTCGTTCCGGTTCTTTTCCCCTCCCCTTGCGAGGAAGTCGGGGGTGGGGGTGATCCCGATCGCTGCAAACCCCCACCCCGGCTCGCTTCGCTCGCCGACCCTCCCCGCAAGGGGGAGGGTTAAGAATCACACCCGCTCGATAATCGTTGCGGTGCCCATGCCAACGCCAATGCACAGCGTGATCAGCGCGGTTTGCTTGCCGCTGCGCTCCAGTTCGTCGAGCACGGTGCCGAGGATCATCGCGCCGGTGGCGCCGAGCGGATGGCCCATCGCGATGGCGCCGCCGTTGACGTTCATCTTGTCGTGCGGAATGTCGAGCGCCTGCATGTAGCGCAGCACCACCGAGGCGAAGGCCTCGTTGAGCTCGTAAAGGTCGATGTCGTTCTTGTTCATGCCGGCTTTTTTCAGCACCTTCTCGCTGACCGGGATCGGCCCGGTCAGCATGATCGAAGGCTCCGAGCCGATATTGGCGAATGCCTTGATGCGCGCCCGCGGCTTCAGGCCGGCGCGCTTGCCGGCTTCCGCGTTGCCGATCAGCACCGCGGCGGCGCCATCGACGAGGCCGGACGAATTGCCCGGCGTGTGGACGTGGTTGATCGCCTCGACTTCTGGATAGCGCTGGATCGCCACCGCGTCGAAGCCGGCCATCTCGCCCATCTGCACAAAGGACGGATTGAGCGCCGCCAGATTTTGCATCGTCGTGGTAGGGCGCATGTGCTCGTCCTTGGCGAGCAGCGTCAGGTTGTTGACGTCCTTAACGGCGATCACCGAATTCTTGAAGCGGCCTTCGTCCCACGCCTTGCCGGCCCGCTTCTGACTTTCGACCGCGTAGGCGTCGACGTCGTCGCGCGAGAAGCCGTATTTGGTGGCGATCAGGTCGGCGGAAATGCCCTGTGGCACGAAATAGGACTTGATGGCGATCGAGGGATCGACCGGCCAGGCGCCGCCGGAGGCGCCGATGCCGACCCGGCTCATCGATTCGACGCCGCCGCCGATCGTCATGTCATGCTGGCCGCTCATCACCTCGGCCGCCGCGAAGTTCACCGCATCGAGCCCCGAGGCACAAAAGCGATTGATCTGGATGCCCGGCACCTCATCGCCAAAGCCGGCCATGATCGCGGCGACGCGGGCGATATCGCCGCCCGCCTCGCCGACCGGATCGACGCAGCCGAGCACCACGTCATCGATCATTTTCGGATCGAGCTTGTTGCGGTCCTTGACTGCGGCCAGCGCCTGCGTCGCCAGATTGAGCGCGGTGACTTCATGCAACGCGCCGTCGGCCTTGCCGCGTCCACGCGGCGTGCGCACGGCGTCGTAGATGAATGCGTCGATCATGATCGGCTCCGCTTCGGTCGGCGGGGATTCGCAGCATACGCCTTACTGGGATATAGAGTGGCGGCGGCGCGTCGACAATCATAAACGCCGGCCGCTCAGGTGGATTGCCCGCGCAGAACCTCACTGACTTTGGCGGTGACCGCCTGGGCGGTGAAGGGCTTGCCAATGAAGTCGATGCCCTCGTCGAGCCGACCGTGATGAATGATGGCGTTGCGGGTATAGCCCGTGGTGAACAGCACCGGCAGGTCCGGCCGCAGCTTCTTGATTTCGTCGGCCAGCATGCGGCCGTTGATCGATCCGCTGAGCACCACATCGGTAAAAAGCAGCGCGATATCGTCGTTTTGCGACAATAGCTGCAAGGCATGGTCGGCGTCCGGCGCCTCCAGCACCGAATAGCCGCTTTCGCGCAGCGCCGCCGCCGTAAAGTGCCGCACCGCCGCCTCGTCCTCGACCAGCAGCACCACCTCGCCATTGGCCCGCACCGGAGCCGCCACGGCCGCGGGAGCGCTTTGCACCTCGGGGGCGGTGCGGCTGCGCGGCAGATAAAGCTTGACGGTGGTGCCTTCCCCCGGCTCCGAATAGATCGCGGCATGCCCGCCCGATTGCTTGGCAAAGCCGTAAACCTGGCTCAACCCCAAGCCGGTGCCTTGCCCGATCGCCTTGGTGGTGAAGAATGGCTCGAACGCCTTGGCGATCACGTCCGGCGTCATGCCCTCGCCGGTATCGGATATCGATATGGCGACGTATTGCCCGGTTTTCACCTCGCGGCTGGCCGCCGCATAACTCTCATCGAGATGCGAATTCGAGGTTTCGATCGTGAGCTTGCCGCCTTCGCGCATCGCGTCGCGGGCGTTGACCGATAGATTGAGGATGGCGCTTTCCAGTTGATTGGGGTCGGCAAGCGCCGGCCACAGGCCGCCCGCCAGAACCACCTCAATCTCCACCTGCTCGCCAAGCGCCCGGCGCAGCAAGTCGGACATTCCGGAAATCAGCTTGTTGACGTCGACCGCGACCGGCGCCAGCGGCTGCTGGCGCGAGAACGCCAGCAGGCGGCTGGTCAGCGCGGCGGCGCGCTTCGAGGCGTCCATCGCATTCTTGGCCAGCGCGCGCGCCCGTTCGTTGCCAGCGTCAAGGCGGCGGTCGAGCAAGTCAAGGCTGCCGATCACCACCGTGAGCAGGTTGTTGAAATCGTGGGCGACGCCGCCGGTCAGCCGGCCGACCGCTTCCATCTTCTGCGATTGGCGCAACTGGTTTTCGGCAGCGCTTCGCCGTTCCGCTTCCGCGGTGAGCTGGTTCGCCACCTCGCGCCAGCGCGTGCCTTGCCGGATCGCCAATGCGGATACCGCGAGCAGGCACAGAATCGCGAACAGCGCGAAGCCGGCGTAGATAATGAGACTCTTGGTCCACTCGGCCAACGCCGCATTTTCCGAGATCGCGAAGCCGACGATGACGGGGTAGTCGACGATCTTGCGGAAGCCGGCGATCTGCTCCTTGTCGTCGAGCGTGAATGTCGTCAGGACGTAGTGGGCCGGCGCGCGTATCACATCACTGGACAGCGTTTCCGCGCCGGGGAACGACGTGACATTGGTGCCGGGCTGCTGCGCGAGGATTGCGCCGTCCTGCCGGAACAGCACGACATAAGCGGAATAATCCGGCTCGATGTTGGTGTAGAAGTGCTCGAAATATCTCCGATCCACCGACACCGCGATGACGCCATAGAACTGCGACGGATCGGGCCCGCGAATGCGCATCGCGACATTGAAAACGGATTGTCCCGACTGCCGGCCGGTGTACGAGCGGGAGATGTAGGGCGTCTTGTAGTCACGCGCTTTCAATGCCTGAAACCAGTCGCGATCGTCGAACACAATGCTAGGATCGGGCGGAAATGTGCGGCCACTGCCGATCATGCTGCCTTGCGCATCGGTGATCGTGATGGTGGCGACCTGATCGAACTCGTCCTGGATCCGGACCAGCAGATTATGCAGCTCGGCGACATCGGCGGATTTCGCGAGGTCGAGCGTTACCAGCCGATCATTGACCTGGTCGATCACCAGCTTGTGGGTCTCGAACACCTTGACGGCGTGCTCAAGCAGCACCCGGCTGTTGCGCTCTACCCGCGCCTGCACGTCGCGCATGGCGTCGCGGTAGCTCTGCCAGCCGACAAAGGCCAGCAGCAGCAGCGGCACCAGGATCGAGATCGCAAGAAGCGCCCGCGTCGGCTGCAGGATGCGGTCAAGAGTGGACTGCGTTTGCTCTTGAACCACCGGAAATCCCGTTTGTCTTATCAGCCGCGACCACCTCCTAGAGGCTGCGCGCGATCAGCAGCTTCATGATCTCGTTGGTCCCGGCATAGATACGCATGACGCGGGCGTCGCGGTAAAGCCGCGAGATCGGATATTCATCCATAAAGCCATAGCCGCCGAATAGTTGCAGGCAACGGTCGATCACTTTGCCGAGGGTGTCGGTGGTCCAGGCCTTGGCCATCGAGGCGGTCACGGCGTCGAGTTCCCCGCGCAGATGGCGCTCGATGCAATGATCGATGAACACCTTGGCGGCGGTCGCCTCGGTCTTGCAGTCGGCCAGCTCGAACTGGGTGTTCTGGAACTCGATGATTTTCTTGCCGAACGCCTGGCGTTGCTTGACGTAGTCGATGGTCAGCGCCAGCGCGCGCTCCATCATCGCGCCGGCGTGCAGCGCGACGATCAGGCGCTCCTGCGGTAGTTCCTTCATCAACTGGTAGAAGCCCTGGCCTTCCTCGGGACCGAGCAGCGCTTGCGCCGGAAGCTGCACCTCCTCGAAGAACAGTTCGGAGGTGTCTGCGGAGTCGAGGCCGAGCTTCTTGAGCTTGCGGCCGCGGCGGAAGCCCTTGGCGTCGTCGGTTTCCACCACCATCAACGAGACGCCTTTGGCGCCCATCTTCGGATCGGTCTTGGCGACCACGATGATCAAATTGGCGTGCTGGCCATTGGTGATGAAGGTCTTGGAGCCGTTCAGCGTATAGCCGTTGCCGGATTTTTTCGCGCTGGTGCGCACGCCCTGCAAATCGGAGCCGGTGCCCGGCTCGGTCATCGCGATGGCGCCGACCATCTCGCCGGTCGCGAGCTTCGGCAGCCAGCGCTTTTTCTGTTCCTCGGTGCCGTAATGCAAAATGTAAGGTGCGACGATGCCGGAATGCAGCGGCGCGCCGAACGTGTCGAAACCGGCGAGCGACAATTCGCGGTTGATCACCGCGTCATGCGCGAAGCTGCCGCCGGCGCCGCCGTACTCCTCCGGCATCGAGGCGCACAGCAGGCCGGCCTCGCCGGCCTTGGTCCACACCTCGCGCTCGTAGATCCCCGCTTCGTGCCAGCGGTCGATCTGCGGCGCGAACTCCGCGTTGATGAAGCGCTGCGCCTGATCCTCGAGCAGGACCAGGTCCTCGCTCATCCAGGCCGGGCGCGGCAGGTTCAGGGCATTCATCGGCGAAGCATCCAAATTCAACAATAACGGCAACGTGCCTTGGCGTCTTGTTCAGCCGCTCATTCCCGCGAAAGCGGGAATCCAACGGCAAAGAACTGGGTCCCCGCTTTCGCGGGGACGAGCGGAGATGCTGCCGACCTTACCCTCGAATGTCTTGGGTGTCGGGCGAAATCAGAACGCCTCGTCCGGCAGTTCCATCGTCGAGCCGGCGCCCGCCTGGATGCGGGTCAGGTGCGCGGCGGTTTCCGGCAACATACGCTCCATGAAAAACCGCGCGGTGACGAGCTTCGCGGAATAACGCTGAGCCGAACCGTTCGACTTCGGCAGTTTTGCAGCCGCCGCCTCGACGATCTTGCACCACATGTAGCCGAGCGCCACCAGGCCGAACATATGCATGTAGTCGTACGACCCGGCGCCGGCATTGTCGGGCTTCGCCATCGCGTTCTGCATGAACCACATCGAGGCCTGCTGCAGGTGGCCCAGCGCGGTTTCCAGCGGCTTGAGGTAAGGCTTCATCGTCTCGTCGGCCGCGTTCTCCTTGATGTAGGCGGTGACCTCGTTGAAGAACGCCATCAGCGCGCGGCCGCCATCGCGGCCGATCTTGCGGCCGACCAGATCGAGCGCCTGGATGCCGTTGGCGCCTTCGTAAATCTGCGCGATGCGGGCGTCGCGCACGAACTGCTCCATGCCGTGCTCGGCGATGTAGCCGTGGCCGCCGAACACTTGCTGCGCCATCACCGTGTTGGCGAAGCCCAGGTCGGTGAGAACGCCTTTGATGACGGGCGTCAAAAGTCCCATGTGGTCGTCGGCGCTTTGCCGTTCCTTCTCGTCCTCCGAGCGGTGCGCGATATCGCCCTTGAGCGCGGTCCACATCACCAGCGCGCGCGCCGCTTCGTTGAAGGCGCGAATCGTCATTAGGTTACGCCGGATGTCGGGGTGCACGATGATCGGATCTGCCGGCTTGTCCTTGTATTTGGCGCCGGTGATGGCGCGGCCTTGCAGGCGCTCTTTGGCGTAGATCGCGGCGTTCTGGTAAGCGACCTCGGATTGCGCGAGGCCCTGCACGCCAACCCCGAGCCGCGCCTCGTTCATCATCACGAACATCGCGTTGAGCCCGCGGTTCTCCTCGCCGATCAGCCAGCCGGCGGCGCTGTCGTAATTCATCACGCAGGTCGAATTGCCGTGAATGCCCATCTTGTGATCGATCGAGCCGCAGGCGACGCCGTTCGTCTGGCCGAGCGAGCCGTCGTCCTTGACCATGACTTTCGGCACCACGAACAGTGAGATTCCCTTGGTCCCGGCCGGCGCGCCTTCGCTGCGCGCCAGCACCAGGTGGATAATGTTGGAGGCCAGGTCGTGTTCGCCGGCTGAAATGAAAATCTTGGTACCGGAGATTTTGTAGCTGCCGTCGGCCTGCTTGACCGCCTTGGTGCGCAACAGCCCGAGGTCGGTGCCGCAATGCGGCTCGGTCAAATTCATCGTGCCGGTCCATTCACCCGACACCATCTTCGGCAAATATTTTTTCTTCAGCTCGGGCGAGGCATGCGCCAGCAGCGCGGCGATCGCGCCTTGCGTCAGGCCCGGATACATGGCGAAGGCCATGTTGGCCGAGCAGAGAAATTCGTTGACGACTTCGGTCAGGGTCGCCGGCAGGCCTTGGCCGCCGAACTCCTCCGGCGCCGAAATGCCGATCCAGCCGCCGTCGCGAACCTGCTTGAAGGCCTCCTTGAAGCCGGTGGGCGTGGTGACGCTGCCGTCGGCGTGGCGCGTGCAGCCTTCGATGTCGCCGACCCGGTTGAGCGGGGTCAGCGTCTGTTCGGCGAGCTTGGCGGCTTCGCGCAGCACCGCCTCGATCACGTCGGGCGAGGCATCGGCGAAGCCCGGCAGGTTGTTGTAGCGGTCGAGATGGAAAACGTCGTTGAGCAGAAACAGCGCGTCGTCGACCGGCGCCCGGTAAGTCGGCATTGCTATCTCCCCAGGTCCCGGCTGACGTTCGCCCTGCCGTAGCCCGCAATTATGACAGTGCGGTTTACGGCCCTATTAAGTGGACAAGGCGCCGGCGAAGCCGAGGTTCCAGGCGGTTTTCGATGAATTGTGCCGCGAATTCGGGCACTTCGCGGCGTTCCTTAACGCCTTCTTTACCATAAAGGTTAAAAAGTCGGTGCCGAGACGGCGGACCGGCGGGGCCCGCCACGCGCGATCCAGATGGCCTTTCGCCTTCTCCCGAAAGCAAGCGCATGAAACTCGGCGTACCGTGGAGCGTCAAAGGCATCCGGCCGGAGGCCCGCGAGACGGCGAAAGAAGCCGCTCGCCGCGCCGGCATGCCGCTGGCCGACTGGCTCAACACGGTCATTCTCAATTCCGCCGCCGACGAAAGCATCGACCACGCTGAATATGAAGCTGGCGGCGACATTACTGCCGTCAATGCGCGGCTCGACGACCTGACCCGCAAGATCGACCGGCTGGCGCAAGGCGGCCCGATTGGCGGTCCGATCGCCTACGCGCCGCCGCACGTGCGCGGCGGGATGCCGGCCTATATTCCGCCAGCGCCGCAGATGGCGCCGGTTCATGCCTTCAGCGCCGTGGATCGCGCCGCCGCCGAAATCAGCGCACGCCAACGCGCCCTCAATGGCGAGCCGCACGCGCCGGTAGCAGTGGCGCCGCAAGCAGCGGCAAAAGTAACGCCGCCCGTGGCGCCGCAAGCCGCTCCACTTGCCGTGCCGCCGATCGTTGCGCCGCCGGTGCCGGTATTCGCGCCGCCGCCGGCGCAGGATTTGTCCGGTCTCGAAGAACAACTCCACCGCATCACCGACCAGATCGAGACCTTGCGCCGTCCTGGCGTCGAGGAAGCGATCAATGCGCTGCGCGGCGAGCTCGCCGAAATCGGCCACGCGCTGAGCGACGCGATGCCGCGCCAGGCGCCCGCCACCATCGAGCGGCAGGTGCAGGACCTCGCCCAGCGCGTCGCCGAGGGCCGTCAAGCCGGCGTCGACGGCGACGCGCTGCACGGCATCGAACGCGGGCTCACCGAGGTTCGCGACGCGCTGCAGGGCCTGACGCCTGCGGAAAACCTGGTCGGCTTCAATGAAGCGGTCGGATTCTTGGCCGAGAAAATCGACCAGATCGTCGCGCAGAAAGACCCGGCGACGCTGCAGCAGCTCGAAAGCGCCATCACGACGCTGCGCGGCGTGTCCGCGCATATCGCCTCCAACGAAACCGTACGGCAATTGGCGGATGACGTCGCCGTGCTGGCCGAGAAGGTTGAGCAGGCCGCGAATTCCGGCCCCGCCAACGAAGCGCTGGCCAGTCTTGAGCAGCGCATCGCCGCGCTGGCCGACGCGCTGGCGGCGCGCAGCCAGAACGGCGACAGCGTTCCGCCGCATCTGGAATCGCTGGTCAGTTCGTTGACCAGCAAGCTCGAACAGGTGCAACTGTCGCGCGGCGACAACGTGGCGGTCAGCCATCTCGAGGACCGCATTGTCCAACTGGTCGAGAAGCTCGACGCCTCGGATTCCAGGCTCGGCCACCTCGAAGCCATCGAGCGCGGGCTCGCCGATCTGCTGCTCCATATCGAGGACATGCGCGCGCAGAAAGGCCAAGGCGGCATCCGCGGCGATGCGCCGACGAATGTCGACGCGCTCAAGCACGACCTCGCCCGCACCCACGACGCGCTCGACAAGGTCAACGGCACGCTCGGTCATGTGGTCGACCGGCTCGCCATGATCGAGCAGGGGATTTCGCGCGAACCACTCCCCGGCCCTGAAACAGCCGCGCCGCTCAATCTCCCGATCGGAAAAATCGCCGCCCGCGCCGTGCCGTTGGCAGACTTCACGCCGCCGGCCGCCGCCGCGTCACCACAGCCGCCGGCTCAACCGCCGCGGGCCAAGCCGGCAATCGGTCATGACCTGCCGCCGGGAATGGCGCCCGATCTGCCGCTCGAACCGGGCTCCGGCCCGCCGGGCCGCGGCAATCTGGCGGCCCGTATTGCCGCCTCCGAAGCCGCGCTGGGCGACGCCAATCCGCCAGCCGACCCGGCGCCAACCGGGAAATCCGGATTTCTGCGCGCTGCGCGCCGCGCCGCCCAAACCGCGGCGTCGCAGCCTGCGCCGACCCCGCACGCTGCGCTGTGGAGCGATCTCGAGTTGCCCGCCGGCGGCGGCACGACGTCGCTTCGCGAAAAACTGACGAAGCGGGTAAAATCGCTGTTCGTCGCCGCGAGCCTGATCGCCATTGTGATCGGCGGCCTGCAATTTGGCTCGAACTATTTCGGCCTGTTCACGCCGGCGTCAAAGCAGCAGTCTGCGCAAAAAGACCTCAACGCCGACGCCAAACTCGCCCGCGAGGCCGTTGTCGAGCGAAATGCGACGCCGGCCGAGATCGCGGCGCGCGAGCCTAATCGTGAAGCGCCGCTGCCGGGAGCGATCCCCGCGTCGACGGCGCTTGGCATCCCGGCGACAATTCCTGCGGCGCCCAGCAATCCAAACGTTCCCAAAACCGCGTTCGGCTCCGTGCCGCGGCTTTCCGGCGGACCGATTCTCAACGCGCCGGCCGAGATCACCGGTTCGATCTCGCGGCAAACCGGAGCGCGCGCTGCGGCGCCGCACTCAGCCGCTGTTACGCCGGAGGCCAAATTGCCGATCGCAATCGGCGGCATCACGCTGCGCACCGCCGCCGCTGCCGGCGACGCCAAGGCGGCCTACGAGGTCGCGGTGCGCTTTGCCGACGGCCGGGGTGTGCCGGTCAATCTGGAAGAGGCGGCACACTGGTTCGCCAAGGCGGCCCGCGAAGGCATCGCGCCGGCGCAATTCCGGCTCGGCAGCCTTTACGAAAAGGGCAACGGCGTAAAGAAGGACCTGACGCAGGCGCGCAAGCTTTATGCCGCCGCCGCGGCGCAGGGCAATGCCAAGGCGATGCACAATCTCGCGGTGCTTTACGCCGAAGGCGCCGACGGCAAGCCCGACTACACCGCCGCGGTGCAATGGTTCAGCAAGGCGGCGGCGCGCGGGATCTCGGACAGCCAATATAATCTCGGCATCTTGTGCGCGCGCGGGCTTGGCACCGAAAAGAGCCTGACCGAATCCTACAAATGGTTCGCCTTGGCGGCCGACCAGGGCGACCTCGAGGCCCGCAAGAAGCGCGACGAGATCAGCGGCCGCCTCGACGCCAAGGCGCTCGCCGCCGTTCAGCACACCGTGAAAGCCTGGGTCGCAGAGCAACAGCCGGAGGCGGCCATCACCGTGCCGGCGCCGGAGGGCGGCTGGGATCGCGCCAGCATGAGTACGCCGCCAGCCAATAAGCCGAAGCGCCCCGGCGCGTTTGAGATTGGCAAAAGCTGAGCATGGGATTGCGCGCGCGAATCACCGCGCGGCGCTAGGATCGATAAGGATTTGTGCGGCTTCCGCCACGGTTCCGCCAGGCGCGGTGTTCATCTTAACGAGCGAACCGCGTTGAGAGGGACCGGCGCGGGGCCTACTGTCCTCGAAAGCCGGATCGCGCCCGCTTGCAAATCTATCTCCCGATCGCCGACCTGCCGGTCAACATCTTCCTGGTTCTCGGGATGGGGCTGGCGGTCGGATACATCTCGGGCATGTTCGGCATCGGCGGCGGCTTCCTGATGACGCCGCTGCTGATCTTCATCGGCGTCCAGCCGGCGGTAGCGGTCGCGAGCGTCGCCAGCCATATCGCCGCCTCGTCGTTTTCCGGCGCGATATCCTATTGGCGCAAGGGCGCGGTCGATGTCGCGCTCGCTTTGATGCTGCTCGGCGGCGGCATCCTCGGCACCGCGACCGGCGTCTGGCTGTTCACCACGCTGCGCGCGCTCGACCAGCTCGACCTGATGATCGGTTTGTCCTACGTCACGCTGCTCAGCATTGTCGGCGGATTGATGGTCTATGAGGGCCTGCGCGGCATGTTGCGCACCCGGCGCGGCATCCCGGCCATCCTGCGGCGTCCCGGCAGCCATAACTGGTTCCACGGATTGCCGCTGAAGATGCGCTTCAAGCGCTCGAAGATTTACGTCTCGACCATCCCGGTATGGAGCATCGGGTTCATCATCGGCTTTGTCGGCGCCATCATGGGCATCGGCGGCGGCTTCCTGCTGGTGCCGATGCTGATCTATTTCCTTCGGGTGCCGACCGCGACCGTGATCGGCACCTCGATGGTGCTGACGCTGGTCACCATGACATCCGCGACCGTGATGCACGCCGCCACCAACCACCTGGTCGACGCGGTGCTGGCCTTCATCCTGATGGTTGGCGGCGTGATCGGCGCGCAATTCGGCGCGCGCATGGGACAGCGGATGCGCAGCGAGCGGCTGCGGCTATTGCTCGGCGTGCTGGTGCTCGCCGTCGGCCTGCGCTTCGCTTACGAACTGGTGGTGACGCCGGACGATTTGTTCTCGGTCCGCCTGGTGGAGTACGGCATATGAGGCGGCTCACCGGCGTCATCATCGCTGCCGCGCTCGGCGCGAGCATCGTGCCGGCCGCCGCCGAACGGCTGGTCGTGGCGATGTCCAGTCAACGCGTCGCTATCACCTCGAGCTTCATCGGCGAAGACCTTGTGCTGTTTGGCACCATCGAGCCGGATAGCGGCGGCACGCTGCGCGACAACTATGATCTCGTGGTCACGGTCACCGGCCCGCCGAAGACATTCCGCACCCGGCGCAAGGAGCGCGTGCTCGGCATCTGGGTCAACGTGGACTCGCGGGATTTCCTGCGGGTGCCGGCTTATCTCTCGGTTCTGACCAATCGGCCGGCGGCGCAGATCGCGGCGCCGGATTTGCGGCGGCGGCAGCAAATCGGCATGAACGACTACCTGCTGACGCAGCGTGTCGGCGCCGATTTCGCGGATACCGTCAAGGCCGATCCGTTCCGCGCCGCCTTCGTCCAGCTCGAAACGCAATCGGGACTTTACGGCGAGCGGCAGAACGGCGTCAGGTTTCTGACGCCGCGGGTGTTTCGCGCCAACATTCCGGTGCCATCGAACGCGCCACTCGGCAGCTATGTGGTCGACGTCAAACTGCTTGCCGAGGGCAAGCTGATCACGCAGACCAATTCGGCGTTCGAGATCATCAAGGCCGGCTTTGAGCAATATGTCGCAAACGCCGCCGCCAATCGCGGATTGCTGTACGGCTTCGCCACTGCGTTGCTGGCGCTGCTGACCGGCTGGTTCGCCAGCGTGGTGTTCAGGCGGGATTGACACGCTTGAGTCATCGCCTGCGACGTTCGACGTCATACCCCGCGAAGGCGGGGTATCCAGCGCTTAGGGTTGGGCAATTTTATAGTAGAGGTCGATCCAGCCGGGATTAGACTCTTCGATAAGCCGAATCTTCCAAACACGATTCCAACTTTTCAGCCTTTTCTCTCGTCGAATCGCATTTTTAATGTCGTCGAATTGTTCAAAATAGATTAGGCGATGAACATTGTGCTTCTTCGTAAACCCTTCCGCGAACCCCTCACGATGTTCGTAAACTCGTCGCACCAGGTCGTTCGTCACGCCAACATACAGCGTGCCGCCGATCTTGCTGGCGAGTATGTAAACCCAAAAATTTCGGGCCGCGGTCATGAAGGGCTGGATCGTCCGCCGGAGCCTTTCATCGGGCCGTGCGTTGCACGGACCCGTTGGCGGACGATGACGTCAAGTTGTCAATCTGGCCGGCAGTGCCGGGCCGCAAAGGCGTACAGCCGGCCGTCGCCCAGCATATGCGCGGTGAAGGCGAGCGTGCCAAACAGGTCGGCGAAGGCGGCGTCGCGCACGTTGAGTCCGCCGGTGAAGGCGCCAAACGCCGGCATCACCATCCGCATGGAGTCGGCGGCGAAACAGCGCCGGCTGACCGCGCGGCCGCGATGCGACACCCGCGCCACCGGGTGTAAATGCCCGGCGATTTCTCCGGCGCTGCCTTGCGGAATGTGGCGAAACGTCAGCGGCCCGATCGCCAGCGCGCCGCCAAACTCCCCGCCGATATTTTGCGCCGGCTTGGGATCGTGGTTGCCGGTGATCCATATCCAGTCACGGCCGCGCTGCAGCGCGCGCAACTCGGCGCGGTCGGTGTCCGCCAGGCGATCCGGCCCGCCGCCGTCATGGAAGCTGTCGCCGAGCGCGATCACCGCGCACGGCAGATAGCGGGCGATCAGCCGCGCCAGCCGCGCCAGCGTCGCCGCGGTGTCGTATGGCGGCAAGAGCACGCCGCGCCGCGCGTAGCTCGAACCTTTCTCGAAGTGCAGGTCGGCGATGGCGAGCAGCCGTTCCTGCGGCCAATACAGCGCGCCGTCGGGGTCGCCGATCAGCGCGGTGCCCGACAGAACAATTTCGTCATTCCGGTCGCGCGCACTTGCGCGCGGGCCGGAATCCATAACCCCGGTCCCGGCGTATGGATTCCGGGCTCGGCGGTGGGGGGCGCCCCGGAGGGGAGAAAAAAAAATCACTGTCCCTCCTTCTTCCCCCACCGGTCCCCCGCCTCCCGCCGCAGCGTGTCTGACG
>JBPCQM010000186.1:0-4080 GCA_050998115.1 Pseudolabrys sp.
GTACATGAGCTGGATCAATCCGTTCAACGCGGGACCTTGCGGTCCCTCGGTCAACAGCCAGATCGCCAAAAACATGGCGGCCTGCGCATCGCCTGGTCTGTATTTTGAAGTCAGCCCAACCGACGGAATATCCGATGCCATGACCGCGCTATTCAAGAAAGCCGTTCAGCAAGCCCGGCTGACCAAATGAGCGCCGTCTAACGCGCCAAGGCTTGGAAATGCCAAATTAAGCCCCACTGGCAATTGCAACAAAAAAGCCCGGCAGGTGCCGGGCTTTTCCGTTCTCAATCGACTAACGAATGACCTGGACGATACGCCGGCTTCTCGGGTCGACCAGCACCGGACGGTTGTTGACCACCGTGTAGCGGTACTCCGTCGCGCCGTATTCCGCCGGCACTTCGTAATAAGTGACGCCGGCATCGGGCAGTTCGGCGCCGACGACTACCTCGTTGGAATAGGTGTAGGAAGGCACTTTCTGCTCGACGACATAGGTGCGAAAGCGGGGTTGCGTGGCATCGCTGATTCCACCGATCACCGCGCCGCCCACGCCGCCAACCACCGCCCCGATCGGACCTCCGACGATGGCCCCGCCCACCGCACCCGTGGTCGCTCCGGCCGCGACGCCGCTTTGCGCATAGGCCGCGAGAGGCAATGTAAGGGCGCCAAGGATAACGCCCATCGCAAGGATGCGATTACGCATAAAAGATCTCCAATCTGTCAGCCGGTGACCGCAGGGCCACCGTGCGCAGACCAAGTCGCTGAGGGTCCTGTAGTTCCGAAATCATCTTGGCCCACCTGAAGGTCCAAGTTCCAAGGCAGGCGTCTGCAGAGAATACACGCGAAGAGCAAAGGAACTACCGCGTTTGATGTTCGTTTTGCATGAGGTGCACCTTTGGAGACTTGCTATGCGAAATGTTCTTCTCGTTCTCGCGGCGGCCACCACGTTAGCGACAGCGGTCCCGGCCAGCGCTCAAGTTTATTTCGGCGCGGGCCCTGGCGTTGAGGTCCAAGCGGGCCAGCCCTATTATCGTGACCGCGATGATTGGCGCTACCGTGATCGCGACGATTGGCGTTGGCGTCACAGACATTCGCGCGAAGGTTACGCTTACAACAGCGGTTGCCGCGTCGTACGGCAACGAATTGAAACGCCGAGCGGTCGCATAATCATTCGGACCCGTCGCATCTGCGGCTAGGCTAAGTGGAAAAAAAACCCAGCCACCGGCTGGGTTTTTCTCAATCCAAAGCAGATCCAATGGGTAAACTTGGTCGCGATCTAACGTCGAATTGTTGATTGGAATAGTTATCGTAGAGGTGCGAATTGCCCATTATTTCTTATTTCCTTGTCATCGGACCGATCCTGTTCGGCCTCTTGTTGTGGTCGGGAGACACGTTGCATCCTTCACCGCTGCCGTTTCAGACGTCGCAGCAGGTGGGGCTCCCGGCGCCGTATAAGGCGGAACCGGAGCCGGATGTCGCTCCATCGGCGTTACACAGTTCACCTGTAAAGAACGCAGCAGTCGAACAGCAGCCGATGGAAAAGGCTTCTGCCAGCAAGGCGGCTTCGGGCCATAAACGAAAACTGGCTCGGACACATCGGAAGGCGAAACGATTTCCTGATACGGCGTACGGCTACGCGATTGAATCGCGTCTACAGGCTCCCTCGTTCTCGTTCGAGCGCTGAAGTAATTCCATATCTGCTTTGGCAAATTCCAGCGAGGATTGGACAGGAACGAAGCCAGCCAGCCCAACGTTTGCACCAATCAGGCGGGACTTTTGCCGAAGACGGAGACCAAGCCAGGATGCGCAAGCAAACCAGCTCTTTAGGCGCGGCTATTCTTGATTTTGTGGAGAGAAATCCCAAGGTCGCCGCCGATCTTGCATTTCAGCTTGGCGTGCTGGCCGGCGAGACCGTCAACGAAACCAGCCGGCTGCTGAAGAAGAAGACGCTCATCGTGCCACGGCACCTGCCGGAGACAGTTGTCAAAGTATTGTCGGGGGCGGCGCACAAATATCTGCCTGGCGCCTCGCCTAAACGCCAGCCTGGCAGACCTGCGCGGGCGAAGCGTCCGGCGCGGCATCGGCAAGGCAAGGCGTAGATAACGAGGTCAGATTAAATCGACAGTTTTTGCTCGACACCAAGCTGTCTCGCGACCGTGCCGGGATCAGTGCCCACTTTTTCGATGGCCACCTCAATTTCCGCTTTGGATTTACCCAGCGCCTTGGTCCAGTGCCGGACCAAGGCATTGCTCGAAAGATCGACGCGGCTTCGATCCGGTTTCAGCGGATGAATGTCCATTACCGGCGCTCACATTTTTCGCAGTTCGTTAATGGTCTCCAGCATCCCGATCAGAGTCGAAAATGTCTTGGCGATTCGCTTGGCGGCAGGCGACTTGAGGGCGCCCCACTTGCGAAGCAACTCTTCTCCGTCGGCGACCCAATGCAGGGTTTCGGCAATCGGATAATCCGCCTTGGCAATATCGCGCTTGACCTCTTTGAGGGATTTCAGGCGCTTCTTCTTTCCGCGCTTCACCGTGGGTTTCATTTTCTCTCCAAGGGTAACCAAAGGGGACAGGACGGCGTGGATCACAACGTTGTCTCAGGCGAAACGTTCCCATCGATCGGCGCCGCCTCGAACATTCTTAGCAATGCCGCCGGCCAATGAGAACCCCGAACCGCCCCGCCAATCCGAGGTCGCCCGGCAGTATTATCTCAATTTTCGCAGCATCCCGAGGGAAGCGCCGGCATGAAAACCAGACAGAAGCGGCGGCCATTCGATCTTGCAGTCTATCTCGGCACCGAAAACGGCGGGCGCAAGATATCGAACTGGCCTCGCAGGTCTTGGCCGCGTAAGCCGAGAGTCGTGCCGTGCCCGAATATCGCATCTATCAAATCAAGTCCGGCCATATTGCCGCCGCCGCCGTGGTGATTGACTGCGCCAGCGATGAAGCCGCCATCGCCAAAGGCGAGCAGATGGTCGATGGCCGCGACCTCGAAATCTGGGACGGCGGCCGGCTGGTTGCCCGGATGAAATCCCGCGAGTGAAGCCACGGCTTGCCGGTGGACGCAGTCGATCGTCGTTGAAATCGACTTACATTCGCGCGGCGCGCCTGTTTTTGGGTCCTGTATCCGCTATCCGACACAGGAACGCCTGCCGGGGCTTTCGCATTTGCCCTGTATGCCCCGCTACCATTTCCACATCACGAACGGGCGCGACCTGTTCGACGGCTAGGGTGAGCAGTTCGCGGACGACGCCGCGGCACGCGCCCACGCGGAAAAACTGGCGCTGGACCTGCGAAAGTCAAAGCTGACGGACACCGCGCAGAAGACGATCAAGGTCACCGACGACGACGGCAGGATTCTGCTCCGGCTTCCGGTGCACCGGCCAAAATAGCCGCTTGATCGCCGGTCGGTCACGCCACGCCGAGGGCTGTCGCAGCCGCCCCGCGTGCAATTGGATTACCGAACTTTCATCGCCCGGCCATCGCGCCGTAATCGCCAGCGCCTATGCTTATGACGAGAGACGAGCCTAAGGGGTCAAGGGGCGAACCAAAGAGGTTTACACACCATGACGACAAACAAGACGACACTTTCGATCGTCGGCGGCGCCGCCCTCACCTTGCTGATGGCGACGTATCCGGCTGCGGCTTACAGCGGCCAGGAATTGGCCCCGCAAGCCAAGGTGAGCATCACAGAAGCTC
Organism: Pseudolabrys sp.; assembly: GCA_050998115.1. Taxonomy (GTDB): domain Bacteria; phylum Pseudomonadota; class Alphaproteobacteria; order Rhizobiales; family Xanthobacteraceae; genus Pseudolabrys. The sequence goes on from JBPCQM010000186.1 coordinate 3,699, forward strand.
GGGCCATCGCGCTAAAGGCGCATCCCGGCAAAATCACCGATGAAGAACTGGAGAAGGAACGCGGCGGCACTGGCCTGCGCTATTCCTTCGACATCAAGCGCGGCAGCGTGACCCAGGAAGTGGGCGTCGACGCCCGGTCCGGCAAAGTATTGGAAAACAAAAAGGAAGGACCGCCTCCCGACTAGGGTCTGTACCCAGATAAATGATTGAATAGTTTGGACGAACATGATTCACGGTGCGCGAAGGTGGGTCATGCGATTTGATTTGAGCGATGAGGAATGGGCGCTTCTCGAACCGCTGCTGCCGAAGAGCCGAAAGTCCGCGCGCGTTGACGATCGCAAGATTATCAATGCGATATTTTACGTGCTGCGTACCGGAATGC
>JBPCQM010000230.1:0-20276 GCA_050998115.1 Pseudolabrys sp.
CTTGTCCCGGACGCGGTGCGGCATGCCATGCTGCACCGCTGATCCGGGACCTTTGCAAATTCTGAAGATGAAACGATCCCGGGTCTGCGGCGCACCACGAAGGCGTGCTGCGCCGCGCCCGGGAAACGTCGAATGGTATCGTTGCTATACATTACACGCCCGCCCACATCCGCCCGGGATTGAGCACGCCTTTCGGATCGAAGCTGTCCTTGACCCGCTTGCTCAACGCGGCGACGCCGGCTTGCTGCGGCGGAAACACATCAACCGCGGCACGCACCGCGGCTGGCGCCCGGATGAGCGTGGCGTGGCCGCCAGCCTGCGCCACCGCGCCGCGGATCGCCTCGGCATCCGGCTCGTCGGCGAACGGCATCGCCACCCAGATCAGGCCGCCGCCCCAGTCGTAGAAAATCTGCGCGGCCGGCGTGAGTTGCGCGACGATTTGGTGGCCCTTGGTTGGCGCCGTCGATATCCGCCACAGCGGGCGCTCGCGGGTTTGCGCGTTTGAAAAGGGCTTGGCGTCACGGATGCTGCGCCACAGCGCGCGGGAATTTTTCTCGTCGAGCATCTCGGTCTTGCCGAACGTCTTGAGCACCGCCGCCAGCGCCTTCTTGCGATGCGCCACCGACGGCGCGAAGCCTTCGACGCGCAACACCGTCGCCGCCTCGGCGCCGGGCAGGCCGTCGAACCACGACGCCACGTGATCCGGCAGATGCGCGGCGCCTGATACGTCAAACGGCGAGCCCATCGCCACCGCCATCGCTCGGGCCGCCTGCGCGTCGTCGAGCCCGGTGACGACCACGGTCGCCTCGGTCTCGGCCTTGGGCAGCACTTTCACCGTGATGTCGGTGATGGCGGCGAGCGTGCCCCAGGAGCCCGCCAGCACCTTGCACATGTCGTAGCCGGTGACGTTCTTCACCACCCGGCCGCCCGACTTGATGCTGTCGCCGCGCCCAGTCACGGCATGGACGCCGAGGAAGTGATCTCGCGCGGCGCCGGCCTTGATGCGGCGCGGCCCGGACAAATTCGCGGCGATGGCGCCGCCGATCGTGCCCTCGCCGGCCGCGCCGCCGAGCAGCGCGCAGTAGTCGAGCGGCTCAAACGCCAGTTCCTGATTGTGCTTGTCGAGCAGCGTCTCGATCTCGGCGAGCGGCGTGCCCGCCTTGGCCGACAGCACCAGTTCTTCCGGCTCGTACAGCGTGACGCCAGTCAACCCCGACAAATCGAGCGTCATGTCGGTCTGGCTCGGCCGCCCGATCGTGCGCTTTGAGCCGCGCCCGGCGACTTCCAACGCCTTGTCGTTGCCGAGCGCGAAGCGCACGGCGTCCTCGACCTCTTTGGCGTCGCGGGGTTTCAGGGTGTCGGTCACAGGCTTTCCCACAATTCCTTTCGCGCGCCGTGAACGACGCGAAGGACAATCACCTCATCGCCCACCACCTTGTAGAAGATCAGATAAGGATAGCGAGCCAATGGCACCCGCCGAACGCCCGGACGTTCTGCTACCTCTTGGAAACCTTTGGGAAATCGACCGATCCGTTCGGCGATTTGACGGATTCTTCGCTCGAAATTTTGCGCGGCTGTCAGATTTTTCAACGCTAAATCCGACAAGACCGCATCCAGTTCCGCCAAAGCCGGCTTGGAATAACGAACCTTCATGCCCGGCGATATTTTGCGAAAACCGCCTCGACCTCCTGGTCGCTCGCAATTTCTCCGCGCTCGACCGCGGCGAGCCCTTCATCGATCGCCTTCAATTCTTCAGGGCTGGCGTGATAGACGCCATGGCGTCGCGCTTCGATCTCCAGCACGACCTGCGCGAGCTCCTCCTGATCCTGCTCCGACCAGTTTTCGGCACGAGCCAGCACTTTTTTGAGATTGATGGTCATAATCTTATTCTACCACAGCCGTTCATTTCACAAGTCCTAGTTTCCGCGCCTTAGAACCGTGGAATATCCGGGAACGGCAGCTTGCCGCCGGACACGTGCAGGCGGCCAAACTCGGCGCAGCGGTGCAGCACCGGAAAAACCTTGCCGGGATTGAGCAGGCCCTTCTCGTCGAACGCGCATTTGACGCGCTGCTGCGCGTTGAGATCGATCTCGGAAAACATCGCCGGCATCAGGTCGCGCTTCTCGACGCCGACGCCGTGCTCGCCGGTCAAGACGCCGCCGACTTCGACGCAGAGCCTGAGAATTTCTGAGCCGAATTCCTCGGTCTTATCGAGTTCGCCCGGCACATTGGCGTCGTACAAAATAAGCGGATGCAGATTGCCATCGCCGGCGTGGAAAACATTGGCGACCCGCAGCCCATGTTTCTCCGACAACTCGCGGATGCGCTTGAGCACCAGCGGCAGCTTGGCGCGCGGGATGGTGCCGTCCATGCAGTAATAATCCGGCGAAATGCGGCCGACCGCGGGAAACGCCGCCTTGCGGCCGGCCCAGAACAGCAGCCGTTCGGCTTCCGAATTCGACACCTTAACGTTGACCGCCTTGCATTTTTTCGCAATCGCCTCGACCCGCTCGATCAAATGATCGACCTCGGCCTTCGGCCCGTCGAGCTCGACCAGCAGCAGCGCCTCGACGTCGAGCGGATAGCCGGCGTGGACGAATTCCTCGGTGGCGTGGATCGCCGGCTTGTCCATCATCTCCATGCCGCCGGGAATGATGCCGTCGCCGATGATGCGGCCGACGCATTCGCCGGCCTGCTCGGACGACTTGAAGCCGATCATCAAAGCGCGCGCCATTTCCGGCTTCTTGAGGATGCGCACCGTCACTTCGGTGACGACGCCGAGCAAGCCTTCCGAGCCGGTGATGAGGCCGAGCAAGTCGTAGCCGCCGGAGTCGAGATGGCTGCCACCAAGCGTGATGATGTCGCCGTTCATCAGCACCATCTCGCAGCCGAGCACGTTGTTGGTGGTCATGCCGTATTTCAGGCAATGCACGCCGCCGGAATTTTCCGCAACATTGCCGCCGATCGTGCAGGCGATCTGCGACGAGGGGTCCGGCGCGTAATAGAAGCCGGCATCAGCGACCGCGTTGCTCACCGCCAGATTTGTGACGCCCGGCTCCACCACGGCGACGCGGTTGTCGAAATCGATGTCCCGGATTTGATTGAACTTCGCCATGCCGAGCAGCACGCCGTCTTCCAGCGGCAGCGCGCCGCCCGACAGCGAGGTTCCGGCGCCGCGCGGCACCACCTTGATGCCCTCGGCGTGGCAATAGGCCAGAACCTGCGACACCTCGCGGGTCGTCGATGGCAGCACCACCACCATCGGGAGTTGACGATAGGCGGTCAGCCCGTCGGATTCGAACGGCCGCATCTCCTTTTCTGTGGAGATCACGCCTTCGCCCGGCACGATCTGCGACAGCGCGGCGACGATCTTGTTGCGCCGCGCCAGCACGTCGGCGTCCGCCAGGGGCATTTTGACCGGCATTTTTGGCTCGTTTTCCGTCTTATTCCGGGGCTAGGATACAGCCAAATGCGCGTTGACACATAGGGTCGCCGCCGCCATTCCGGTATGGGCGGCGGCAGCGGGAGTGCCACGATGAAGACGTCGATAACAGTGGCGGCGATGATTTTGGCGGGTTCGGCGATCGCGGCCCGCGCCCAGGACGTGGCCGCCGGCGAAACCTCGTCCAAGAAATGCCTGGCCTGTCATGCGGTCGGCGAAGGCGCCAGGAACAAGGTCGGCCCGGTTCTCAATGGTCTCGATGGACGGCATTCCGGTTCAGTCGAAGGTTACAGCTATTCGGACGCCAACAAGAATTCCGGCATCACCTGGGGCAAGGACGCCTTTGTCGAATACATCCGGGACCCAAAAGCGAAAATTCCCGGCACCAAGATGGTGTTTCCCGGCATTAAGAATGAAAAGGAAGCCGGCGACCTGTGGGCCTATCTCGCTCAGTTCGGGCCGGACGGAAAGAAAAAATAGCGGCTAGCTTTTTTCGCGCGGCAGCGCGATTTGCGCGACGAGACCGCGGGCGCGCGCGTCGACCATGCCGAGCGCGCGCAATGCTAAGAGCGTCGCGCTCTGCACGGTCTCGCGCATTCTGCCGGGCTCGTCGCCGTGATACGGCGCCAGCGGACCGATCAGGCCTTCCAGCAAGGCGCCGATGATCGCCGCCGCGGCGAGCGCGGCGTCCTGGTCCGGCAAATAGCCGCCGGCCATCGCCGCCTTGATCCGGGTTTCGAGTTCAAGCCCGAGACCCCTGCGGAAATCCAGCCGGACGGCATCGATATCGCTGTCGACCGGCTCAGCGATCACTGCCCAGGCGAGCCGGCGCTTCTGCAGCGCGCGCACCGCGAAGGTGGTGATCGCCGCCGTCAGGGCCGACAGCGGACCCGGCGCGGCGTTCGCCGCCTGCTGCATGGCGCCGATCTCGCGCGCGGCGATCGCTGCGACCAGTTCGGCGACCAGATCGGCCTTCGACGGGAAATAGCGATACACCGTTCAGGTGGCGGTGCCGGCGCGCGCCGCGACCGGCACGATCTGCACCGCGCCCATGCCGGCATCGGCGGCGATCGCGCTGGCGGCGTCGAGGATGGCGTCCTCACGCTCGGCCAGCCGGCGCACGACGTTCTCGGTGCGACGATAGGGCATCAACGAGTGAATGATGATTCACGGCAAACACGCAAGAGCGCATGGGAGGAGCGACTGCCCTAATGTTATCTAGCGGTTTGGCGTCTCGCTCGCCGGCGGGCCCGGTGGGTCTGATACCTGGGCCAGAGTTGGCGCTAGATGCGGCGTTTGGACCGTGATCTCCGCCAGCGCCTCCTGCTCCCACGTCGCCGCATGGCCCGCCAGATCGCTGTCCTGAAATTCCGCCGCCAGTCTTTTGCCGGCGCGCGCCATCGCGAGTTTGGCGAACGGAGAATAGGTTCGTTCCACCATCGTTTGCTCCCTCACTTCTAATTCTTAGTGCGATCAGGCTTTCGCCGCCAGCGACTTTTCCCGAATCCCACTAATGGTCAAAGCCGGCGAGATCGCCTCGGGATCGAGCTTGAGGTGGATCACCGCCGGCTTGCCGGACGCCACCGCGGCCTTATAGGCGGCGCCGAAGTCCGCCGTTTTCTCGACCAGGGCGCCGAACCCGCCGAACGCACGCGCATAGGCGACGAAATCCGGGTTCTTCAGCTCGGTCGCCACGGGGCGGCCGGGGTAATCGCGCTCCTGATGCATGCGGATGGTGCCGTACATCCCATTGTCAGCGATCACGGTAACGAACGGCAGGCCGTACTGCACCGCCGTGGCGAACTCCTGGCCGTTCATCAGAAAGTCGCCGTCGCCCGCGATGCAGACCACCGCCCGACCCGGATAAAGCCGCTTCATCGCCACCGCGGCCGGCACGCCGTAGCCCATCGAGCCCGAAGTCGGCGCGACATGGGAGGCAAATTTACGGAAGCGGTAGAAGCGGTGGATCCAGGCGGCGAAATTTCCCGCGCCGTTGGTGATAAAGGCGTCGGCCGGCAACTCGTTGCGCAGCCACAGCATGATCTCACCGAGATTGACGGCGCCGGGCACCCTGGTCGCCTTGTCGGTCCAGGCGAGATAATCGGCATGCGCCGTATCGGCCTCGCCGCGCCAGGAGATTTCATTCGGCGGCTGCACGCCTTCCAGCGCCGAGCAAAAACCGGTCGGCGCCGCCTGGATCGCGAGATGCGGATGATAGACGCGGCCCAGTTCCTCGGCACCGGGATGCACGTGCACCAATTTCATTTGCGGCGTCGGAATGTCGAACAGCGTGTAGCTTTGCGACGGCAGTTCACCAAGACGTCCGCCGACCAGCAGCACCAGATCGGCCGCCTTGATGCGCGCCAGAAGTTTGGGATTGACCCCAAGCCCGAGATCGCCGGCATAACAAGGATGCAGCGCGTCGAACAGATGACCGCGGCGGAACGTGGTAGCGACCGGCAGCGCGAAGCGCTCGGCAAAGCGCATCATTGAAGCGCAAGCGGCGTCAGACCAGCGGCTGCCGCCCAGCAAAACGAACGGGCGTTGCGACGCCCACAGTAATTTCTGCAGCCGGCTCATATCGGTTAAGCCCGGCCAGGTCTCGACCTGATCCACCATCGGCGCATCGGCAACGCCGGCGCGCTCGGCCTGCATGTCTTCCGGCAGCGCAATGACGACGGGGCCCGGACGGCCGTTCATTGCGGTGAAGACTGCGCGCGACACCAGTTCGGGAATCCGCGCCGGGTCGTCGATTTCGGTGACCCATTTGGCGATCGAGCCGAACACCGCGCGATAGTCGAGCTCCTGGAACGCCTCGCGCTCGCGCATCTCGCGCGCCACCTGGCCGACGAACACGATCAGCGGCGTCGAATCCTGCCGCGCGATATGGATGCCGGCCGACGCATTGGTGGCGCCGGGGCCGCGGGTAACGAAACAGATGCCGGGCCGGCCGGTCGCCTTGCCGACCGCTTCCGCCATGCACGCGGCGCCGCCTTCCTGGCGGCATACGGTTAGCGCGATGTCGCGATCATGGAAGGCGTCGAGCGAAGCCAGATAGCTTTCGCCCGGCACGCAGAACACGTGCTTGACGCCTTGCGCGACCAGTTGATCGACCAGGATTTCGCCGCCGGTTCGCACATTGTCTTTGCCACCCATTGACGGCCGCGCTCCTCACATCGATCAGGACGGACAAAACCGGCGCACTATGTCAGCAAAATCAACGGATCGGCAATCGGGCCGCAGTGGCCGCGGGCGTTTTGCTGCCTGGATTCGCCGCCTAGCGCTTAAGCGGCGCGAAGGAGACCGGCGTCATTAGGGTGGTGCGTTGTCCGATCAGATAGCCAGCCTCCCGATTGGCGGTCAGATATTTATGCCAATCGGGATCCTTGGCCATCACGGCGCGCTTCTGTTCGCGGTCGGCCGCGCTGTCGTAGACCCAGCAGTGCAGCAGCGTATTCATTTCGCCGCTTTCCGCCTGCAGATAACAGAGCGGCTGGCCGATGTGTTTCACCTGCACCGGAAACCCGAGCTCCTGATAAATCTTGAGCTGGGCCGCGGTGCAGCCCGGCTTGATCGTATAGGTCCTGGCATCGACGAGCACGCAAACCTCCCTTGATCGATTGGGCCGCGTTGCGCGGCCACCGACCGGACTCTTTCGGGCGAAACTTGCGAGGTCAATAGCTTACGCCGCGTCTTGCGGCATTTTCGCGCCTTGAACACTATGCTCGGAGCGCTGCTCGGCCGGCTTGACCGGCGCCGACAGGTTGCTCGCCGAATTGAGCAGCGCAAGATGCGAGAATGCCTGCGGAAAATTACCGACCAGCCGATTATTGCGAGTGTCGTATTGCTCACTGAGCAAGCCGACATCATTGCGCAGCATCAGCAGATGCTCAAACAGCCGCACCGCATCGTCGCGCCGGCCGAGCATCAAATAGGCGTCGACCAGCCAGAAGCTGCAGGCGAGAAAGACCCCCTCGCCGGCCGGCAGGCCGTCGTCAGTCGCGCGCGTGTCGTAACGCAGCACCAGGCCATCCACCATCAAATTGCGCTCGATCGCCTCGACGGTGCCGCGAATGCGGGGATCGGTCGGCGGCAGGAAACCTACCGCGGGCAGCAGCAGCAGGCTGGCGTCGAGTTCTTTCGAGCCATAGGCGCGCGTGAAGCTGTTGATCTCCGGATTGAAGCCACGCCGGCAGACATCTTCGTGCAGCATGCCGCAGTATTTTTTCCACTCGGCGAGCGGCGCCTCCAGCTTGAAAATTTCGGCGCTTTTGATCGAGCGGTCGAACGCCACCCACGCCATCGCTTTCGAATAGGTGAAGTGCTGGCGCTCACCCCGGACTTCCCAAATGCCTTGGTCCGGCTCGGTCCAGATTTTTTTGAGGTGCTTCATGAATTCGTTTTGCAACGCCCAGCCCGATTCCATCGGCGCAATTTCGCCCTGCCGCGCCTGATGCAGCGCGTCCATCAACTCGCCGAAGACGTCGAGCTGAAGCTGGCTATGCGCGGCATTGCCGATCCGCACCGGCGCGGATTTCTCATAGCCAGGCAGCCACGGCACCTCCCACTCCATCAGCCGCCGCTCGCCGGCGATGCCGTACATGATCTGCATCTGGTCGGGCGAACCGGCTACCGCGCGCAGCAGCCAGTCGCGCCAGGCCTGTGCTTCGTCATAGTAGCCGGCATTCATCAGCGCGAGCAGCGTCAGCGTCGCGTCACGCAGCCAGCAGAACCGGTAGTCCCAGTTGCGCTCGCCGCCGAGTTGCTCGGGCAGCGACGTGGTCGGCGCCGCAACGATGCCGCCGGTCGGCGCGTAAGTCAGCGCCTTGAGCGTGATGAGAGAGCGCTTGACCGCGCCGGCCCACGGCCCGGTGGTCTTGCAGCGGCCGGTCCATTTCGCCCAGTAATCCTTGGTTCTCTTGAGAGCCTGCTGCGGGTCTTCGGGCGCCGGCGGGTGCAGGTGCGACGCTGCATAGGTCAGCGTAAACGATTTGGTTTCGCCGGCCGCCACGGTGAACTCGCCGACCGTGCGCATGTTTTCGCCGCGCATGCGCACGTCGCTACGCAAGATGACCATGTCGGGGCCGGCGACGCCGCGAATGGTGTGGTCATCGAGCCGCATCACCCACGGCACCACCGCGCCGTAGCCGAAGCGGATCACCAGTTCGCCGCACAACGTGACGCACCCTTTGTCGCCACGAATGAGCCGCACCAGCTGCGAGTTGTCTTCGCGCGGCGGCATGAAATCGACGATGGTGGCTTCGCCCTCCGCGGTGGCGAAGGTGGTTTCGAGGATCAGCGTGTCGGGCTGATAGCGGCGCGTGATGCGCTTGATGTCGCCCTCCGGCGCGATCTTCCAACGGCCGTGCTCCGGCCCGCCGAGCAATGCGGCAAAGCAAGCGTCGGAATCGAAACGCGGCCAGCACAGCCAGTCGATCGAGCCGTCGCGGCCGACCAGCGCCGCAGTGCCGAGATCGCCGATCAAAGCATAATCTTCAATGCGGGAGGGCATCCGTTACACTCAACCGCTCGTCCCCGCGAAAGCGGGGGCCCAGCGAGGCACATTTTTGAGTTTGCACCGGAGGTTCTGGATTCCCGCTGGAGCCTGTGCTCGGGCCAGCCGAAGGCTGGACCCGAGTGCGGGAATGAGCGGAATTTTTTTGTGTCGGCGCATCGCAACTAGCCCTGCGCCGTGAAATCGACGACGACCTTGATGTCGTCGGGTTTGTTGTCGAACGCCTCGCGCCAGCGCGACAGCGGCACGCGCCGCGAGATCAGCCGTTCCAGCCAGGGCCGGTCGGCTTTGACGAGCGCCTGCGCGGCGGCTTTGTAATGTGCGCGGTTGGCGTTGACCGAGCCGAACACCACGTCGTTATCCAGCACCGCCATGCGGTTGAATTCGCCGATATCGAACTGGATTTTCTGCCCCACCGAAGACACGCCGGCCAGGCAGACGATGCCGGCCGGCGTGGCGCGCGACATCGCGTCGGCAATCACCGCCACCGCGCCGGTGCATTCGATCACCACGTCGGTCTTCAGCGAGCCGAGATCGCCAACGTGATACGTGGCGCCAAGGTCTCGAACCAGCGCCGGCTTCGGTCCCTCTTTGGCTCGGTCGAGAACGTGCAGGTCGAGGCCGCGTTGCTTACCAATCATGGCGGCCAACAGACCGACCGGGCCGGCGCCGGTGATCAGCGCCGTCTTCGGCCGCCAGAACGCGGCGCGGCGGCCGATCCGCTCGATCTGATCCCAGGCCTTGGCGACGATCGAGGTCGGCTCCATCAGCACGCCGAGATCGCCGAGCGCGGGATCGACCTTCACCGCGAAGTCCGGCTCGATGCGGAATTGCTCGGCGCCGTAGCCGTTGCGCGACTTGATGCCGCGCTCGGGGTAGCGGCCGTTTAGGCACATGTCCCAGTCGCCGCCGGCGCAGGCCGCGCAGGGCGCCGGGTCCGGCCGCCGCACGATGCCGACCACCAGATCGCCGGGCCGCAAGCCGCTATCGGGCGGCGCCTCTTCGACTGTGCCGAGCGACTCGTGGCCGAGGATGAGCCGTTGCGCGCCTTGCGGGGCTTCGCCGTAGTCGCCGGCAATAATTTCGCGGTCGGTGCCGCAAACGCCAAGCAGCCGCGTGCGCACCACAACCGCGCCGTCGGCCACGGGCGGCGGCGGCACCTCGTCGAGCGAAATCGAATGAGCCTGCAATGGCAGAACGGTGAACGCGCGCAATTCCTGAACCCTCGCAATGGTTTGGGCCCTCTCGGCGCCCCTATTCTGAAACTCCGCAGAGGCCGAACGGTTCATTTTCCCTCAGCAAACATAGCTATGCGCCGATGCCATTTGCAGTCGCGCTGGCAAGACTGGCTCGTGCCGTGAAAGCCGTGCATAGCTCGCTCCTCACGCCGCTTTGCGATCGTCTCGATGGCCAATCCCGCGCGCCGCTCCCCTCTGTCCGCACGGCAACTCGCGGTCGGCCTCGCCGGCTATTGCGCATTCATCAATCTTTATTCGCCGCAGGCGATCCTGCCGCTGCTGTCGAGCGAGTTCGGCGTCACCGCCGCCCAGATCGCCGGCGTGATGACGGCCAGCACGCTGTCGGTGGCGCTGATCGCGCCCTTCATCGGCACGGTCGCCGACGTGCTCGGGCGCAAGCGCGTCATCGTCACCGCGATGTTCATCCTGACCATCCCAACGGTTTTTGCCGCGCTCGCGCCTTCGCTGTCGCAACTGATTTTCTGGCGTTTCGCGCAGGGGCTGGTGCTGCCGCCGATCTTTGCGGTGACGATCGCCTATATCGGCGAAGAATGGCCGGCGCAGGAAGCCACCACCGCGACCGGCGTCTATACCTCGGGCGCCAGCCTCGGCGGCTTCAGCGGACGGTTTATCACGGGCATCGTCGCCGATTTCGCCGGCTGGCGCACCGGCATGATCACGCTTGCTGTCGCGACTCTAGCTGGCGCAGCCGCCGTCGCATTCCTGCTGCCGCGCGAAAGGAAATTCGTGCGTTCGGAAGGGCTCACAGAGTCGGCTAGGCAAATGCTGCGCCACTTCCGCAACAAGCAGTTGCTCGCGACCTACGCGGTCGGCTTCGGCGTATTGTTCAATTTCATTTCGACCTTCACCTATGTCAGCTTCCAGCTTGCCAACCCGCCCTACAATCTGTCGGCGGCGTGGCTCGGCATGATCTTCATCGTCTATCTGTGCGGCTCGGCGGCCGCACCCTTCACCGGACGCGCGGTCGCGCGGTTCGGGCGGCGACGCTATATGATCGGCGTCATCGCGCTCTGGATCGCCGGAATCTGGCTGACGCTGGCGCCATCGCTCGTTCTCATTATTCTCGGCCTCGCGCTGTGCGCGACCTGCGGCATGATCTGCCAGACCGTCTCGACAGGATACGTGACCGTTACGGCCAAGGCGGGCCGTTCCTCGGCGGTCGGGCTTTACGTGACGAGCTTTTATATCGGGGGCAGTTTTGGCGCCGCCGGCGGCGGCCTTGCCTGGACCTTCGGCGGCTGGGGCGCCTGCGCCGCGATGGTGTCGGCTATGCTGTTGATCATGGGCGCCATTGTGACTTTTGCCTGGACCGCGAAGCCGCCGCCAAAGGTGGCGCTGCCGATCGAGCCGGCTTGACAAGAAGACGATAGAATAAACGTAAGGGGGAACGTCATGACGCTGAGCAAACAACAAACCGAATTCCTGCGATCGATCGACACGCCGACGGTCTGCAACCTGCTGGAAATCGTGGCGCCGGAACGGCGCGGCTTCGGCTACACGGTGCGGCATCTGCACTGCCCGTTTCCCGACCTGCCGCCGATGGTCGGCTTCGCCAAGACCGTCACCATGCGCGCGCAGGACCGCGTGCCGCTCGGCGAGGCCGGCTATATGGCGAAGCGGCTGGATTATCTCGAATACATCGCCGCGGCGCCGCAGCCCGGCATCGTCGTCATTCAGGACATCGACGAGATCGTCGGCTATGGCGCGTTCTGGGGCGAAGTGCAGACCAACGTGCACAAGGCGCTCGGCTGCCTCGGCACCATCACCAACGGCTCGATCCGCGACATCCCGCAGGTGGCGCCGGGTTTCCAGATTCTGGCCGGCTCGCTGTCGCCGTCGCACGCCTTCGTGCATGTCGAGGATTTCGGCGTGCCGGTGAATATCCACGGCATGGCGGTGCGAAGCGGCGACCTCGTTCACGCCGACCGCCACGGCGCCGTTGTGGTGCCGATGGAAACCATCGATCCGATGAAGGCGGCTTTGCCAGGCCTGACGGCGAAAGAAGCCAAGATCATCGAGGCGGCCAAGACCGGCAAAGGCCTTGAGGCGATCAAGGCGGCGATCAGGGGTTAAGTCGTGTCTTTCCCGGATGCGGTGCAGCGTGAAACGATGCACCGCTGATCCGGGATCGTCACAAGCTTGGAGGCCGTGCCGGTCCCGGTTCTGCAGCGCATCACGAAGGCGTGCTGCGCTGCGCCCGGGACAAGCGAAGCATTATCCCGCGCTCGGATGCCATTTCGGCGCATAGCCGCCCTTGAGCACCGCGACAATCGCCGGCGGGGTCAGCACATCGACCGTGACGCCCCGCGGTCGCCCACGCGAGCCGTCATAACCCGACGGCGTCCAACGCAGCAGGCGCCTGCCGCGCACAGCGTAAGGGTCCTCGCCCAGCACGACGAAGGCGCCGTCGGGCAGCGCGTCGATCTTGTCCCGGTGCCGCCGTTTGGTTTTGCCTTTGAGCCGCTCGGCGTGTAGCACGGCGTCCATGTCGGGCGCGCGGATTTGCCCCTTCAACGGAAACAAAGCGGCAAACGCCCGTGCATCCTGGCGGCGGCATTCGAAGCACGGCCGGTGCCCGGCGGCGAACGCGGTCGGCTCATCGAGGAAGAACAGCTCGGTGTAATAGCGGCCCCAGACGTCGCGCTGCCGATCCTTGAATTGCAGCACGCAGCAAATCCATTGCCGCGACATCCATCGCCGCGCGCCGAGCGTCTTGTCGTCGCGGTGAAATTTGCCGCCGCGATTGCCGAACAGCGCGCCGCGCGCTGGGGTGGCGAACAGATTACTGAAGGGATCGACGCGATTAGGGAGAGGCATTAAGCGCCGTCAATCATCGATTGTCCGAGCTTCACGGCCGTGAAAAACGCGCAAAATTGTCAACTGCTCGTCAGTGGCGAGATAGTACACCACGTAGGCACCGCCGAGAACCCTAACGATTAATTGCCTATAGTTTTTGTGTCCCGAAACGGGGTGTCCGAGCATTGGATTTTGGCTCAGAAGGTCTAATTTCTCGATCAGTTCACCCGCTATAATCGCGGCGAAGCTTGGAAAGCGGTCGTGTAGGAACTTGGCGAAGCGTTCGAGATCGGCGAGAGCATCAACCGACCACTCAATCGTCATCGCTCAGACCAAGGCCGAAAATCCGGAGTGCCCCAACTGCGCAGCCATTGCTTAACTTCTTCATGAGGCACGGTCGGCTGTCCGCTCTCAATTGCAGCCCAACGCCGATCGAGTTCGACCACGGCCTTTTCGTCCGTAACAAACGGGACGAGCTCAGCAACCAATTCGGCCACGCTGACGCCGCGCTCGGCGGCGCGCTTCTTCAATTCCCGGGCCGTTGCGCTGTCAACTTGAATTGGTTCTGTTTGTGCAGCCATGCGAACTCAGCCCTGCGGCTGCGGGGCGACCTCGCCGGACGGCGGCGCGGCGCGGGGCGGCCGGGCCGGCGGCACCGCAGACGAGCGCGGCGTCGCCGGCTCGATCACGGTTTCGCGCACCGGTTGCTTGCCGTTGATCAAGTCCTTGATCTCGTCGCCAGTCAGCGTCTCGTATTGCAGCAGGCCCTTAGCCAGCACTTCGAGGTCGGCGCGCTTGTCGGTGAGGATCTGCTTGGCTTCGGCGAGGCCGGCCTCGACCAGGCCCCGCACCTCGGCGTCGATCTTGCGGCTGGTCTCCTCGGAGACGTTCTGCTGGCGCGCCACCTGGTAGCCGAGGAACACCTCGTCCTGGTTGTCGCCATAGGCGACGGGCCCAAGCGCATCGGATAGGCCCCAGCGTGTCACCATCAAGCGGGCGAGCTTGGTACCCTGCTCGATGTCGGAAGCGGCGCCCGAGGTCACCTTTTCCTTGCCGAACACCATGTCCTCGGCGACGCGGCCGCCCATGATGATGGCGAGCCGCGAGGTCATCTGCTCGAGCGACATCGACAGTTTGTCGCGTTCCGGCAACTGCATCACCATGCCAAGCGCGCGGCCGCGCGGAATGATGGTGGCCTTGTGCACCGGATCGGTCGCCTTGACGTTGAGCGCGACGATGGCGTGGCCGCCTTCGTGATAGGCGGTGAGGAGCTTCTCCTCGTCCGTCATCACCAGCGACTTGCGCTCGGCGCCCATCATCACCTTATCCTTGGCGTCCTCGAATTCGAACTGCGTCACCATGCGCTTGTTGCGCCGGGCCGCCATCAAGGCCGCTTCGTTGACCAGGTTCATCAGGTCGGCGCCGGAGAAGCCGGGCGTACCGCGCGCGATGGTTTTCAAATTCACGTCAGGCGACAACGGCACCTTGCGCACGTGAACCTTCAGGATGTTTTCGCGGCCCACGACGTCCGGGTTCGGCACCACGACCTGGCGGTCGAAGCGGCCGGGCCGCAGCAACGCCGGGTCGAGCACGTCGGGCCGGTTGGTGGCCGCGATCAGGATGATGCCTTCGTTCGCCTCGAAGCCGTCCATCTCGACCAGCAACTGGTTGAGCGTCTGTTCGCGCTCGTCATTGCCCCCGCCGAGGCCGGCGCCGCGATGACGGCCGACTGCGTCTATTTCGTCGATGAAGATGATGCACGGCGCGTTCTTCTTGGCCTGCTCGAACATGTCGCGCACGCGCGAGGCGCCGACGCCGACGAACATTTCGACGAAGTCGGAACCGGAAATCGTGAAGAACGGCACATTGGCTTCGCCGGCGACCGCGCGCGCGATCAGCGTCTTGCCGGTACCCGGAGGCCCGACCAACAATACGCCGCGCGGAATGCGGCCGCCGAGCCGCTGGAATTTTCCAGGATCGCGCAGGAATTCGACGATCTCCTGCAAATCCTGCTTGGCTTCATCGACACCGGCGACGTCTTCGAACGTCACGCGGCCGTGCGATTCCGCCAGCAGCTTGGCGCGCGACTTGCCAAAACCAAGCGCCTTGCCGCCGGCCCCTTGCATCTGCCGCGACAGGAAAATCCACACGCCGATCAGCGCGACAAACGGCAGCCACGAAACCAGCAGCGACACGAACCACGGCACATTGTCCTGTTGCGGACGCGCGGTGATCGAAACGCCCTTGCTGTAAAGTTTCTGAACGAGGCTCGGGTCGCTCGGCGAATAGGTGTTGAAGCTGCGGCCATCGGAGAAGGTGCCGTGAATTTCCGGTCCCTGGATCACGACGTCGCGCACGCGGCCCTGGTCGACCTCGTTGAGCAGTTGCGAGAACGAAATGTCTTGCGAGGTGGTGCGCTGGCCCGGATTCTGGAACAGGGCAAATAAGGCAAGCAGCAACAGGACGATGATCACCCAAAGGGCGAAATTGCGCAGGTTGGCGTTCATTTCACGTCCTTCAAGTCCGCGCCGAGCCGCGGCATCAGTGCATCTACGGCAGAAACTTTGGCGGCGTCACGTCCGTCGTTCCCAATGTAGGCAGCGCCTCCCGCCCTGCCAGTGGCAGCAACGCGATTCTCCCTATTCTACCGCGCTTTCCTGTTTCGATCCTTGTCTGGACCAGGGCTGCCTGGCCGTTTGGTTAAGGTTTTCGGCGCCCAGGGCGGCCGGATGTTGCGCCGTGGCGGGGCCTTTTGCACCAGTAGTTTGCCCTTGTTGATAGCGACCAGCGCGCCCGCCAATGTGCGCCGGAACTCCGGCCCCGAGGTATCTTGGTTGGCTGAACCCAATGCAGCAAAAAGTGCCTCCAGTTTGCCGAGCTCGACCGGGCCCTCGTTGCCAAGCCGGCCAATGGCACGGCCCAGCAGCCGCAGCGCAATCTCGGGAGACAGCCGCGAGAACTTTTCCGCGTTGATTTCGATCGCAGCCTTGTCGGCAGTCTCTGCCGCCAACTCCGCCATGACGCGATCCGTCTCGGCCTCAAGCGCGGCGTCGGCGCGCCGCAGGCGGCGTGACAGAATCGCCAGGCGGCGGGCGTCGAGTCCTTCTTTCGCAAACGCCGGCAACAGCCCGCGCAGCCGCGCCCGGGTAAACTTCGGGTCGTAATTCGACGGATCGTCGGCGAACGAAATCTTTGCTGCCTTCAGTGTGGCGATCAGTCGCGCCTTCGGCACTTCGAGAAACGGCCGCCACAGAATCAATTCGCCGAGCCGGCTGCGCCGCGCCATGGCGCCGAGCCCGGTGATGCCGCTGCCGCGTGCCATGCGGATCACCACGGTTTCGGCCTGATCGTCCAGGGTGTGCGCAGTGAGAATATGTGAGGCTTTGGCCTTCTTCGCCGCCTCGACCAGCAGGCGGTAGCGCGCCTGCCGCGCGGTCTGCTGAATACCGGTTGACGGCTTGGTCCCGCTCCAGCGCAAAATACGATGCGCGACGCCGAGGCTTTTCGCGAGCTTGGCGACGGCCGCCGCTTCGCGCTTCGATTCCTTGCGCAAGCCGTGATCAACCGTGGCGGCGATCAACGTGGGCCTGGCCTTGGGCTTGCTCTTGAGAGATTTCGCCCAGCGCGCAGCGAGCACCAAGAGCGCCGTCGAGTCCGGCCCGCCCGATACCGCAAGCAGCACCGCGGGGGCATTCTCAATTCCGGCGAATAGCGATTTTAATTCGGCGGCCGAAACTGGCGCAGCCTTATCGGTGGACATGATCTGATCCGAAAACCGGCTGCCATCCCCGATCGGCGTCGCGGATATGTTTTCCGGAATCATGCCTAGCAGTGAGCACGCTTTTGTTCCTGCGTGACGCCACGCTTCACGCTGGCCGGCGCCTTTGGATATTTGCGCTCGATCTCGTTGAGCGAAGCGCAGGCCATGTCCTTTTGCCCGAGCGCGGCAAGCGATTGGCCGAGCCGCAGCAAAGCGTCCGGCGCCTTGCCGGATTTGTCGTAGTTGCGCACCACGATCAGGAATGAATCGGCGGCGTCCTGATAGCGCTGGCGCTGGAACATAGTCTCGCCCAGCCAATAGGTGGCGTCGGGCGTCAGCTCGTTGCCGGGGTTTTTCTTGAGAAAATCCCGGAATGCCGGCTCGGCCAGCGCATAATCCTTGCGCAGCACGTAACCGTAAGCGAGGTCGTATTCGTCCTTCGGCGACTGCGAGGGCGGCAGCGTCGCAACTTGCGCCCCGGGAGCAACAGGCGCGCGCGGCGAGGGCTCGCTCGCGGCATTGCCCGCCATGGTCGAGAGGTCGAGCGGCGCGCCGGCACCACGTCCGCCTGGGGCGCCAACCGCAACTTCAGGCTCCGCCGGAATCGCTGGCGCCGTTGTCACGGGACCGCCGCCCCCTAGAGCGCGCGGCGCGCCGGGAGCGCCCGGCGACTGCGCCGGGTCGAACACGTCGGATCGCCGCCCTGGAATGGATGGCGCGGCGGGTGCAGCAGGCAGCGGCAAAGTCTGCGGCGCGGCGGCGCGCCCCGGCGCCGGCGTCCCACCGCCTTGCATGCCTCGAAATGCCTGTTCGAGTTGCTGATTACGGAATTGCAATTGCTCGATCTGGCCGGTCATCTGGCGGAGCTGATTTTCCAACCGGTCGAGCCGCGTGGTGATTTCGGAATCATCACTCGGTTCAGCTTTGTTGTTTTGCGGCTCACCGCGACTAAAAAGATTATCGAGAATGCCGCCCGACGAGCCGCGATCCTCCGCGCCGGCCGGACCGGCGAGCAACAGCAACGGCACGGCGGCCAGAGCCGCGCAGCGATAGTGTTGCAACAAAAATTTCATGAAAACGCCCGATCCCCGGCTCCCGTCCATCAATAGCATAAGGCGCGCTGCGTCGAAATTGTGACTGCCCGCGCGAACGAGAAGGCCGGCAAGACGCGCAAAGCACGCCTATGCCGGCCTAACCCCTCGCAAAAATTCGAATTCCGCTACGAACTGGCGTTGAGAACCGTGACGGCGCGCCGGTTCTGCGACCAGCACGAGATGTCGTTGCAGACCGCGACCGGCCGCTCTTTACCGTAGGAGATCGTGCGCATGCGGTTGGCGGCGACGCCGCGCGAAATAAGATAGTCGCGCACCGACTGAGCGCGGCGGGCGCCAAGCGCGATGTTGTATTCACGGGTGCCGCGCTCGTCGGCATGGCCTTCGATCGTGAAGGCATATTGCCCATAGTTGCCGAGCCATTGCGCCTGCTTGTCGAGCGTGGCGCGCGACTGCGCCGTCAGGTCGACCTGATCGGTTTCGAAGAATACGCGGTCACCGACATTGACGACGAAATCCTGTTGGCTGCCGGGCGTCGCCGCGCCGGCCGCGTTGGCTTGCGCGTCATCGCCGGCTCTGTTGGCGCAAGCCGCGACGGAAAGCGCCGCCGCCAGCAATGCCGCGAAACGAACGCCGCGAACGAAAGAAATCTTGGTCATGCCGGTGTCTCCAATACTCACGCGGTTACCGGGTGTAGGCCCTGGTCTAGCGGACGTTCGTTAAACGAACGTTCCGTCAACCTTGATAGAGCCTTGCCGTGTGCCGAAAAGTCGCCGGGAGCGCGAAAACCAATTTTAATGGTTAAAGACCGGTGAAAATAAGGCGAGCTCAGGACAACAGCGGCGACCAGGCCGGATCGGACGCCAGGCTCGGCGTTGGAACTTTCAGTTCATTGCGGCCGGTGATGTCGACCGTGAACAAGGAAGGGCCTTGCCCGATGTCGCGGAAGAACATGATGACGCGGCCGTTCGGCGCGAAGGTCGGGCCTTCGTTGTGGAAGCCTTCGGTCAGCACGCGTTCGCCGGAACCGTCCGGTTTGATCACGCCGATCGCAAATTTGCCCCCCGCCTGGCGGGTCATGGCGATGAAATCGCCGCGCGGCGACCGTACCGGCGTCGAATAGCGGCCGTCGCCGAAGCTAATGCGCTGCGCCGCGCCGCCGCTTGCCGGCATGACGTAAATTTGCTGCGAGCCGCCGCGGTCGCTCTCGAAGCAAATGTGCGATCCGTCCGGCGAATAAGACGGCGAGGTATCGATCGCCGCGGTGTCGGTCAGCCGCGTGGTCGCCTTCGAGCGCAGGTCCATCACGAACAAATTGGAATTGCCGCCCTGCTGTAGGCTCATGATGACGCGCTGGCCGTCCGGCGAGAACCGCGGCGCAAAGGTCATGCCGGGGAAATTTCCGACGATCTCGCGCTGGCCGGTCTCGATGTTGAGCAGGAACACCCGCGGATCGCTCTGCCCGTACGACATATAAGTCACTTCTTGCGTCGACGGATTAAATCGCGGCGTCAGCACCAGGTCGTCGCCGCGCGTAAGATAGCGAACGCCGGCGCCGTCCTGGTCCATCAGCGCAAGCCGCTTGACGCGGCGGTCTTTCGGGCCGGTTTCGTCGACGAAGACAATGCGGCTGTCGAAATAACCTTTGTCGCCGGTCAGCCGTTCGTAGATCGCGTCCGAGATAATGTGAGCAATGCGCCGCCAGTTGTCAGGCGTGGTGAAATATTGCTTGCCGTCAAGTTGCTGCCCGGCGAACACGTCCCATAGCCGGAATTCCGCCTTGAGCCGTCCGTCGCCCTGCCGCGTGATGCGGCCGGTGACCAACGCCTGCGCATTAATGACGCGCCAGTCGGCGAAGCGCGGCACTGCGTCGGAATTGGTGACCTTTTCGACAAAGGCAGCGGGATTTACCGGCGCAAACAGGCCGCTGCGCTGTAGGTTGGCGGAGATAATGCCGGTCACGTTGCGCGCCACTTCGGCCTCCGACGGCGCCCCGCCGGCGAAATCCGGCAGCGCGATCGGCATTGGCTGCACGTTGCCCTGCGTGATATCGAGCCGTACCACGGCAGAGGCGACACGCGGCGCGACCACCGCGAGCGCGGCCGCACCGGTCAGCAAATGGCGGCGATTCAACACGAGTTTTTGTTTGGTCATTTATCCCGGCCGTCTTGCTGGAGCATCACGAAACATTTCTCGGGTATCGAAGGTGAAGTCGATTTCCTGCCAGATATCATAGTGGTCGGGGCGCAACATCGTATAAGGCTGGCCGACCAGAATGGCGCGCGCGGCGCTGTCGCGCAGCGCGGTGAACCGCGCGCCAGCGCCGCTGGTGGGGACCTGCGGGCCGTTCGCCAGCGTGCCGTCCCGCTTGAAGCGGATCCGGATCGTGATCTGGGACTGTTTGGCGTCCTGGGGGGAGGGCCGGAGGGGCCCCTACGAAACTCCCCGAGTC
>JBPCQM010000013.1:0-19888 GCA_050998115.1 Pseudolabrys sp.
GCCGTCGATCATCGCGCCAGAGCCGCAGCGTGGCAAAAGGACCAACGGCGTCATCGAATTCCGCAGCGATCAATGGGAAACGGTTTATTCGCGCCGCATCGACGAGACGATCGCCGCGCTCAAGAGCAAGGGCGTGCCGGTGATCTGGGTCGGCCTGCCGCCGATCCGCGGTACCCGCTCGACCGCTGACGTGCAATATCTCAACGATCTGTACCGCGCGCGCGCCGAGAAAGCCGGCATCGTCTATGTTGACGTCTGGGACGGCTTCGTCGACGACGCCGGCAAGTTCACCTATCGCGGCCCCGACTTCGAAGGCCAGGTGCGCAACCTGCGGTCCAGCGACGGCGTGCATTTCACCAAATACGGCGCCCGCAAGATCGCGCATTACGTCGAGCGCGAGCTGCGGCGATTCATCGCCAACAAGGCGGCGCCGATCGCGCTACCGGCCGACACCCCGGCCGGGCCGATGACGCCGGACGGCCGTCCCGGCGCGACGGTGCGGCCGGTGGCCGGGCCGGTGGTGCCGCTGACAGTGGCGCCCGGCAGCGACGGCGACGAGTTGCTTGGCGGCAATGCTAGCCGGCCCGCCCATGCCGATCCGACCGCGACCAGTGTGCTGGTCAAGGGCGAACCGGTCGAGCCACCGCCCGGCCGCGCCGACGATTTTGCCTGGCCACGGCCGGGCGATGCCAACGCCATCGAGCCACTGTCGGCGACCGCGGCGACCGCGCGCGCCGAGCCGGATAAGCCGGGCGACAAAAATGCCGGACAAGGCGGCAAAAAAGCCAAAGCCGAGGCAAAAATAGATGCCAAAGCAGAGGCTAAGCCAAAGCCGAAATCCGAGGCGACAAAGCCGGCAGTCCGGCCGCTGCGGCCGGCCCAGCCGTTGCGACAGCAGCGCACACAAGGCGGCCCGTTCGGCTGGCTGCGATAAGCGGCTACTTTACTCCGCTCGTCCCCGCACTCGGGTCCGATCTTGGCCGGCCCGAGCACATGCTCCAGCGGGGGACCCAGAGCATCAACTGCAGGCCTACCATTTTTTAACACTGGATTCCCGCTTGCGTGGGAATGAGCGGATCGAGGCACTAGCGCGGCAGCGTGGTCGATCCCATCAGGAATTTGTCGATCGCGTGGGCGCATTGGCGGCCTTCGCGGATCGCCCACACCACCAGGGATTGGCCGCGCCGCATGTCGCCGGCGGCGAACACCTTCTGGACCGAGGTCCCATAGGCGGTCTGGTCGGCGCTGACATTGCCGCGCGCATCGAGCGCGAGGCCGAGCGACTTCAGCATGCCCTCGTGCACCGGATGCACGAAACCCATCGCCAGCAAAACCAGATCGGCGTCGAGCGTGAATTCGGTGCCGGGCGTCGGCTGGAATTTGGCGTCGGCGCGCGCGCAATGCAGCTTCTTGACGTGGCCGTTTTCGCCAGTGAATTTCACCGTCAGCACTGCGAAGTCGCGGTCGGCGCCTTCGTCGTGGCTTGACGAGGTGCGCAGCTTGAGCGGCCAGTTCGGCCAGGTGAGGTCCTTGTTCTCGCGCTCGGGCGGTTGCGGCATCACTTCGAGGTTGGCGACCGACACCGCGCCCTGCCGGATCGAGGTGCCGATGCAGTCGGAGCCAGTGTCGCCGCCGCCGATCACCACGACCTTCTTGCCGCTGGCGAGAATCGGCTCGACATCGCCCTGCGGCTCGCCGCTGACGCGGCGATTCTGCTGCGGCAGGAAGTCCATCGCGAAATAAATGCCGGCGAGTTCGCGGCCGGGCACCGGCAGGTCGCGCGGCTTTTCAGCGCCGCCGGTCAGCGCGATGGCGTCGTAGTCCTTGAGAAGCTTGTCGGCCGGCAAGGTGACGCCGACGTACGCGTTGTAATGGAAGGTGACGCCTTCGGCTTCCATTTGCGCGACGCGGCGCTCGACATGGATTTTTTCCATCTTGAAGTCGGGAATGCCGTAGCGCATCAGGCCACCGGCCTTGGCCCAGCGTTCGTAGAGATGCACGTCGTGGCCGGCGCGGGCAAGTTGCTGCGCGCAGGCCATGCCGGCGGGTCCTGAACCGACCACCGCGACTTTTTTCCCAGTTTTGCGCAGCGCTTTTTCCGGCTTGAGGCCGGCCGCGATGGCGCGGTCGGCAATGCTGCACTCGATGGTTTTGATGGTGACCGGATTTTCGTCGATGTTGAGCGTGCACGACGCCTCGCACGGCGCCGGGCAGACCCGGCCGGTCACTTCGGGGAAATTATTGGTCGAATGCAGGTTGCGCGCGGCTTCGTCCCAATTGCCGCGATAGACCAGGTCGTTCCAGTCCGGAATCTGGTTGTTGACCGGGCAGCCGGTCGGCGCGCCGGTGATGCGGTGGGTGCCGTGGCAATAGGGCACGCCGCAATCCATGCAGCGCGCCGCCTGCTGACGCACATTGTCCTCCGGCAGCGGCAGCACGAACTCGCGGTAATGCTTCACGCGCTCCGCGACCGGCTGGTAGTCGCGATCCTCACGCTCGATTTCGAGAAAGCCGGTGACCTTGCCCATGACTACTCGGCGGCCTGCATCGCGGCGGCCTTTTCTTTGGCCATCTCCGCTAGCGCGCGGCGGTATTCGACCGGCATCACCTTGCGGAACAGCGGGCAGTATTTCGGCCAGTTTGCCAGGATTTCGGCGGCGCGCTTCGAGTCGGTATAGCGCGCATGGGCGGCGATCAGCTTGCGCAGCCGCTCGGCATCACCCGAGGTGAGGTCGCTCAGGATGTCGACGCGGCCGTGGCTCTCGAGATCGTTCTGCAGGTTGTATTCGTGTTCGGCGATCTCTTCCTCTTGAGGCACCGGCTCCAGCTCGACCATCGCCATGTTGCAGCGGCTCTTGAACGTATTGTCCTCGTCGAGCACATAGGCGACGCCACCCGACATGCCGGCGGCGAAATTGCGGCCGGTGCGACCGAGCACGACGACCACGCCGCCGGTCATGTATTCGCAGCAATGATCGCCGGCGCCTTCGACCACCGCGACCGCGCCGGAATTGCGCACGGCGAAGCGTTCGCCGGCGACGCCGCGGAAATAACATTCGCCGGCGATCGCGCCATACAGCACGGTATTGCCGACGATGATGGATTCCTCCGGCACGATGGCGCTGTCGGCCGCCGGGCGGATCACGATGTGCCCGCCGGACAGACCCTTGCCGACATAATCATTAGCGTCGCCTTCGAGCTCGAAGGTCACGCCGCGCGCCAGCCAGGCGCCGAAACTCTGGCCGGCGGTGCCGTTAAGGCGCACATGAACGGTGCTGTCGGGCAAGCCGGCATGGCCGTAGCGTTTGGCGATCTCGCCGGACAGCATGGTGCCGGCGGCGCGGTCGGTGTTGTGGATCGCGGTCTGCAGGCGCACCGGCGCGCCGCGGTCGAGCGCGGCCTGCGATTCGGCGATCAGCTTGCGGTCGAGAACCGTGTCGAGTTTGTGATCCTGCCGCTCGCAGCGGTAGATCGGCGTGCCGGCCTTCGCCTCCGGCTTGGTGAACAGCCTGGAGAAATCGAGGCCCTTGGCCTTCCAATGCGCGACGAGCTTGCGTTGGTCGAGCATCTGCATCTGCCCGATCATTTGGTCGAAACTGCGGAAGCCAAGCGCCGCCATGATCTCGCGCACTTCCTCGGCGACGAAGAAGAAATAATTGATGACGTGCTCGGGCTGGCCTTTGAATCGCTTGCGCAGCACCGGATCCTGGGTGGCGACGCCGACCGGGCAGGTGTTCAGGTGGCATTTGCGCATCATGATGCAGCCGGCTGCGATCAGCGGCGCGGTGGCGAAGCCGAATTCGTCGGCGCCGAGCATCGCGCCAATCACGACGTCGCGCCCGGTGCGGATGCCGCCGTCGACCTGCACCGAAATGCGGCTGCGCAGCCGGTTGACCACCAGCGTCTGGTGCGTTTCAGCGAGGCCGATTTCCCACGGGCTGCCGGCATGCTTGAGCGAGGTGAGGGGGGAGGCGCCAGTGCCGCCTTCGAAGCCTGAAATGGTGACGTGGTCGGCGCGCGCCTTCGACACGCCTGCGGCGACGGTGCCGACGCCGACTTCCGAGACGAGCTTCACCGAGACGTCGCCCGTTGGGTTGACGTTCTTCAGGTCAAAGATGAGCTGAGCGAGGTCTTCGATCGAATAGATGTCATGATGCGGCGGCGGCGAAATCAGCCCGACGCCGGGCGTCGAATGCCGCACCTTGGCGATGGTCTTGTCGACCTTGTGGCCCGGCAACTGGCCGCCTTCCCCGGGCTTGGCGCCCTGCGCCATCTTGATCTGCATCATGTCGGAGTTGACGAGATACTCCGCGGTGACGCCGAAGCGGCCGGACGCCACCTGTTTGATTGCCGAGCGCATCGAGTCGCCGTTCGGCAGCGGCTTGAAGCGGTCGCTTTCCTCGCCGCCTTCGCCGGTATTCGACTTGCCGCCGATCCGGTTCATCGCGATGGCGAGCGTGGTATGCGCCTCGCGCGAGATGGAGCCGAACGACATGGCGCCGGTCGAGAACCGCCGCACGATGTTCTTGGCCGGCTCGACCTCCTTGATCGGCACCGGCTGGCGGCCGTCGTCGGCTGCGGTCTTGATGTCGAACAGGCCGCGGATGGTCAAAAGCTGCTCGGTCTGCTCGTTGAGCAGCCTCGCGAAGCCGCGATATTGCTCGTAGGAATTGCCTCGCACCGCATGCTGCAACGTCGAAACGGTGGTCGCGGTCCAGACGTGGTCTTCGCCGCGCACCCGCACGGCATAGTCGCCGCCGACGTCGAGCATCGAGCGGTAGATCGGCGAATCGCCGAACGCGGCGCGATGACGCCGCACCGCTTCCTCGGCGATCTCGGCGAGGCCGACGCCCTCGATGCGCGTGTGCGTGCCGGTGAAATATTGGGCGACAAAGTCCTGGCGCAATCCTACAGCGTCGAAAATCTGCGCGCCGCAATACGATTGATATGTCGAGATGCCCATTTTGGACATCACCTTGAGTAGCCCCTTGCCGACAGCCTTGATGTATTTCTTGACGATCTCCTTGTCGTCGGCCGGCTTGCCCGGCAGATCGTCTTTTATCGCGAGCAAAGTCTCGAAGGCGAGGTAGGGATTGATCGCCTCGGCACCGTAACCGGCCAGGCAGGCGAAGTGATGCACTTCACGCGGCTCGCCGGTCTCCAGCACCATGCCGACCGATGTGCGCAGTCCCTTGCGGATCAAATGATGATGCACGGCGGCGCAGGCCAGCAGCATCGGGATCGGAATGCGGTCGGCCGATGCCTTGCGGTCGGACAAAATCAGGATGTTGCAGCCGGCGCGCACCGCATCCTCGGCGCGCTCGCATAATTCGTCGAGCGCCCAGTTCATGCCGGTGGCGCCGTGCTCGGCCGGGAAGCTGACGTCGAAGGTCAACGACTTGAAATGATCGCCGCTCATCTCGGAGATCGAGCGGATTTTCTCCAGATCGGCGTTGGTCAGAATCGGCTGGCGCACTTCGAGCCGCTTCGATTTCGAGGTGCCTTCAAGGTCGAACAAATTCGGCCGCGGCCCGATGATCGAGACCAGGCTCATCACCAGTTCCTCGCGGATCGGATCGATCGGCGGGTTGGTGACCTGCGCGAAGTTCTGCTTGAAATAGGTGAACAGCGGTTTTGGCTTGTCCGACAGCGCCGAGATCGGCGTGTCGGTGCCCATCGAGCCGATCGCCTCCTCGCCGGTGGTCGCCATCGGCGCCATCAGCAGTTTGAGGTCTTCCTGGGTGTAGCCGAACATCTGCTGGCGATCGAGCAGAGCGAGATTGGAGATTGGCGAGATGCCCGCCGCCTCCGGCAATTCCTCCAGCACGATCTGGGTGCGGCTGAGCCATTCGCGGTACGGATGGCTGTTCGCCAACGTGGCCTTGAGCTCCTCGTCGGGAATAAGCCGGCCCTGATCGAGATCGACCAGCAGCATCTTGCCCGGCTGCAGGCGCCACTTCTTGACAATATCCCTCTCCGGCACCGGCAAAACGCCCATTTCCGAGGCCATGATGATGCGGCCGTCGCGGGTGAGGAAATAGCGGGCCGGCCGCAGCCCGTTGCGGTCGAGCGTGGCGCCGATTTGGCGGCCATTGGTGAAGGCGATGGCGGCGGGGCCGTCCCACGGCTCCATCAGCGCGGCGTTATATTCGTAGAACGAGCGGCGCTCCTCATCCATAAGCGGATTGCCGGCCCAGGCTTCCGGAATCATCATCATCATCGCGTGCGCCAGCGAGTAGCCGCCCTGCACCAGGAACTCGAGCGCGTTGTCGAAGCAGGCGGTGTCGGATTGACCCTCGTAGGAAATCGGCCACAGCTTGTTGATGTCGGTGCCGAACAAAGGCGAGGACACCGAAGCCTGGCGCGCCGCCATCCAGTTGACGTTGCCGCGCAGCGTATTGATCTCGCCGTTGTGCGCGACATAGCGGTACGGATGCGCCAGCGACCAGGTCGGGAACGTATTGGTCGAGAAGCGCTGGTGCACCAGCGCGACCGCGCTCTCGAATTCGGGATCGTGCAGGTCGGGATAATAGCTGCCGAGCTGGTCGGCGAGGAACATACCCTTGTAGATCACGGTGCGGCAGGAGATCGACACCGGGTAATAACCCGACAGCCGCCGCTCGCGCCGGCGGTATATCGCGTTGGAGATTGACTTGCGCAGGATGTAAAGCCGGCGCTCGAATTCGGCCTCGGAGATTTGCCGTTTGCCGCGGTCGATGAACACCTGCATATGCACTGGCTCGGTCGGCTTGACCGATTCACCGAGCGATGAATTGTCGGTCGGCACTTCGCGCCAGCCGAGCAGCGACAGCTTTTCGCGCTCAATCACCTCGGCGTAAATGTCGCGGATGATCTGCCGCCACTCATTGTCGGTCGGCATGAACAGATAGCCGATGGCGTATTCGCCCGGCTTCGGCAGCGTGAAGCCCAGCGCCTCGCATTGCTTGGCGAAGAACTTGTGCGGGATCTGCACCAGGATGCCGGCGCCGTCGCCCATGCGTGGGTCCGCGCCGGTGGCGCCGCGATGTTCGAGGTTGCAGAGAATTCTGAGGCCGTCCTCGACAATCTGGTGCGACTTCTTGCCTTTGATGTCGGCGATGAAACCGACGCCGCAGGAATCCTTGTCGAGCCGCGGATCGTAAAGCCCTTGCGGCCGCGGCGTGCCGGGATCGGCGGTGTCGCCGAAGGCGGGATCGTTCGGTAAAGCGCCGAGCAACGAATCGGGCAACGAATCGGCCTTGACCGGCAACTCCCTGTTGCCGCCGCCGCCGCGTTGCCCGTTGGTACACTTCACGCTCATCCGCGTCCCGTCCTTGCCGGTGCACGGCGCCGGCGTGTCTTTCGCTCCGCGGCGCCGACAGGGCGACCGCGGCCGAGATGCTCACTCGTGGAAAGGCAGCCTTGGCCGGCCGTGCGTGCCGGGCGAACTGCTCTTGTGCGGCGTTCGGTCGTCACCGCATTAGGACAGCAATACTGTCCTATAGAACCATGACAAATTTTGCCTGTCCTTACAAGCGCGGTCCACGGCCAAATTGCTTGAATTTGATGTTTTGTTGCGCTGTGGAACGCGGACGGGGCGGCCAGCGCACTTTGTCGGCTTATTGGCCGGAAGGAAGTTGCGAGCGGGGCGCGTCTCGCGTTTACCGATTAACCGAGCTTCCTAACGCAAGAATCGGGAATCGCCGCCGTAACAAAGGGCTTTCGTTATGTTGCCTCCTGGTCTGGAGGCAACCAATGTCCGATCAAGCTTTCACCGATGCGCCGCTGGTTCTCGCCGCGCCGACACAGCCGATGCAGCGGCTGGCCGACCGCCTGGCGGCGCTGACGCCACCGCGCGTCGCCGCTGAGCTCGCCAATCCGCCGCGCCTGCCCGAGCCGTCGTCCGCGGTCGCTGCCGCGCTCGCGCGCAGCGCCAAAATGGCCGATCGCGCAGCCCGCCGGGCGCGGTGCGCTTACTACCCGCGCAAATTCAGCGCGATGATCGTCGAGAGTTTCATTTCGGCCTGCGAGTTTATTCCCTACGCGGTTGCCGCGCTGGCGCTGCGCGTGGTGATCGCGCGGGTGTTCTTCCTGTCCGGCCAGGTCATGGTCGGCGGCCCGCGCGTATCGGCAAGTGTGCCGGCAAGTCTGCCGGCAAGTCTGCCGGCGAGTATGCCCATAAGCGTGCCGGACTGGTTCAACTTCTCTTTCGTGCTGCCGTTCCAGGTGAAAGCGTCGACCTTCGACATGTTCCTTACGCAATATGGCGCGGTGCCATTTCCGCCGGTCGTCGCCGCCTACCTCGTCAGCTACGCGAGCTTCATCTTGCCGGTGATGCTGGTGCTTGGGCTCGGCACCCGCTTTGCGGCGCTCGGCCTCCTGATCATGACCGTGATAATCCATCTGGTAATGCCGGAGGCGCTCTGGACCTCGCAGGCTTACTGGGCTGCGATCTTGCTGGTGCTGATGTCACAAGGCCCCGGTGCGATCTCGGTCGATCACGTCATCCGCTATTTCACGCGCCGCTAAACGCGCCGTTGTAGGCGGGTTAGGCCAACGGGCCCGCGCGAAGCGCGGCCCGATGACAGGCTCAGCCGTAACCCGCCGGGCAATGGAATGGCAGATTACGCTTCGCTAATCCGCCCTACGGGTCACCCGAAAATAAAAAAAGCGCCCCGGCCTAGACCGGGGCGCTTTCCGTTTGGAGGTTCAAGCCAAACGTAGGCTGCCGTTAGGCCGCCATTTGTTAAGCAGCCATTTGTTAGGCAGCTTTGGCGTCGATTCTCTTGGCTTTCGTGTTGCCGGCGCCATTGCCGATCGGAATGCTGCGCGGCTTCTTCGCCTCGGGGATCTCGCGCACCAGATCGACGTGCAGCAAGCCGTTCTCGAGCGCGGCGCCCTTGACCGTCACGTGGTCGGCAAGCTGGAACACGCGTTCGAAGGCGCGCGCCGCGATGCCTTGATAGAGCACCTCGTTGCCGGCCTTGTTTTGGCTCTGCTGCTTTTCGCCTTTGATGGTGAGGGTGTTCTCTTTAGCTTCGAGCGACAGCTCGTTTTCGCCAAAGCCGGCGACCGCGACGGTGACGCGGTAGTCGTTCTCGCCGGTGCGTTCGATGTTGTAGGGCGGATAGCCCGGCGCGGCGTCAAAGCCTTCGCCAAGCATGTCGAACAGCCGGTCGAAGCCGACCGTCGAGCGGTACAGCGGGGAAAAATCGAAAGTTCTCATGGCATATCCTCCTGTTGAGCGACATGCGGGTTGATCCGCGAGTTGGCCGGACCTTCGACCCGTTGCGCAGCCGGATGGCCTGCGCAGAACCGATATGGGAAGGCATCGGGGCGCTCGCAAGAGCGCAACTTGGCCAAATAACCAGAAGATTCAGTGGCTTCTTTGAATTTGCCGTGCTCCACAATTGAGCCTCCGGGGTTCGCTGTTATAAGGCGCAAAGAATTCATCGGCTGCTCCTGCAACATGAAGCTCGTTTCTATTCCCGCCAACCCGGTGCCGGACAACGCGGTCGCTGGCGCGCTGCAGACACCCGATGGCGTAAGCCTGCGCTATGCGCGCTGGGCGCCGCCACCGGGCCGCAAGGGCACGGTTTGCGTGTTTCCGGGGCGGTCGGAATTCATCGAAAAATATTTCGAGACCGTGCGCGATCTGCAGTCGCGCGGCTTTGCGGTGGCGACGCTGGACTGGCGCGGCCAGGGCCTGTCGGATCGCGGGCTGTCCGATCGCCGCAAGGGTCACGTGCGCGATTTTTACGACTACGGCGTCGATCTCGATGCCTTCATGGAACAGGTGGTGCTGCCGGATTGTCCGCCGCCGCTTTACGCGCTCGGCCATTCGATGGGCGGCGCGATTTTGGTCAGGGCCTGCCATGACGGACGCCGCTGGTTCGACCGCGTCGTCCTGAGCGCGCCGATGATCGGACTGCCGCGCAACGCGGTGTCGCGTTTGGCACGGCCGCTGGCCGGGCTGATGCGCCTGCTCGGGCGCGGCTCGGCCTTCGTTCCGAGTCGCGACGCGCCGTCGAGCGACACCTATAACTTCGTTGGCAATGTGCTCACGTCCGATCCGGTGCGTTACGCCCGCAACGCAACGATCCTTGAGGCGGAGCCGGCGCTCAGTCTCGGTGCCCCGACAATTTCCTGGGGTCATGCGGCGTTGCGCGCGATGGCGAAGTTCGAAAATCCCGGTTATCCCGCCTCGCTACGCCAGCCGATCTTGATGGTGGCGGCCGGGCGCGACGAAGTCGTATCGACCCCGGCGATCGAAAGCTTCGCCCGCAATCTGCTAGCCGGATCACACCTCATCCTGGCCGGCAGCCGCCATGAAATCCTGCAGGAGCAGGATCATTATCGCCGGCAATTCTGGGCGGCGTTCGACGCCTTCGTGCCCGGCACGCCACTGTTCTGAAACTCAGCCGTTGAGCAATTTGAGCGCCGCTTGATGCACGCGCTTGTCACCGGCGGCGATGATGCGGCCTCCGCGCTGTGCGGGTCCGTTGTCCCATGTCGTGACGACGCCGCCGGCGCCGGTGATGATCGGAATCAGCGCGACGATGTCGTAAGGCTTGAGCTCGGTCTCGATGACGAGATCGGTCTGTCCCGCCGCCAGCATGCAATAGCCGTAACAGTCGCCGCCGTAGCGCGACAGCTTGACCGATTGCTCGACGCAGTCGAACGCGGCGCGGTCCGCTTTGTTCATCAGCAAAGGACTGGTGGTGGCAAGCGAGGCCTCGGCGAGACTTTCGCAAGCGCGCACCCGCAGATCGCGCGGCCCGCCTGGTCCGCGATAGCGCGCCGCGCCGCCGTCGCCGGAAAAAAGCTCGCACGTGAACGGCTGGTGCATTATGCCGAACACCGGTTCGCCAAATCGCATCAGGCCGATCAAGGTGCCCCAGGTCGGCATTCCGTTAATGAACGACTTGGTGCCGTCGATCGGGTCGAGCGCCCAGACATATTCGGCGTCGGCACGCTCGTTGCCGTGCTCCTCGCCGACAATGCCGTGATCGGGGAATTGCTTCTGGATCCGCGCCCGCATCGCGTTTTCCGCGGCGCGGTCGGCCGCGGTGACCGGGTCGAAACCGCCGGGTTTCTTGTTTTCGACGGCCAGCGCGGTGCGGAAAAACGGCAGGATGACCTCGCCGGAAATACCGGCGAGGTCATCCACAAAAGCTGCAAAATCAATCGTTGTCATGTTTGCCCCGTTTGAGCCCCGGGGTACCGAAGACTGCCGTCTTGAGCAACCGGCAGCGACGCCACGATCGCTTCGCGGCCACAGCGCTTTTGTGCCACCACGTCGAAGCGCGCGAATTATCCCTGCAAAATGCAGCCTTAGCTATGCGAAAATGCATAGGATTTAGGGAAATCCACCTTGCTCTTTGTGCGGCGCGGTGTAAATTATTGCAATGCGGTAGCAAGAGTTCAACGAGAGTTCAACTCGAGCTATCGTTGCCCTCCTTGGGCGTTTCCTCCCTAAACTTGGGCCGCTTGCATCGCAGGCGGCCCTTTTTTTTGGTTCTGGCCTATTCCGCGGCTGCCCGATACGGGCGCAATTCCTCGAGCGGGATCTCACCGAGGCGGCCCGCCAAGGTCTCCAGATCGGCAGCGAGCGCCTGAAAACCTGACCCTCGGTCATGAATCCGCTCGTCCATGTAGAGCGCCCGGTTGATCTCGAGCTGGACGGCATGCAGCCCGGCGGCTGGATTGCCGTAATGCTCGGTGATGAAGCCGCCCGCATAGGGCTTGTTGCGGCTGACGCCGTAGCCGCGCGAGCGCAGGGTCTGTTCCACGCATTCTGACACGACACCGGTGCAACTGGTGCCGTAACGGTCGCCGATCACGAATTCCGGCCGCGCACGCTCGTCCTTATGGCCGGCGATCGAGGGCATCGAGTGACAATCCACCAGCACAGCGGCGCCAAAGGCCCGGTGCAGCTTGCTGAAAAGCCGCCGCAGCGCCCGGTGATAGGGCTTATAGAGGGTCTCGATCCGCCGCAGCGCGTCGTCGACCGGCAATCTTTGATCGTAAATTTCCTGCGCGTCGCCGACCACCCGGGCGACGGTGCCGAGCCCGCCGGCCACCCGCATCGACCGGGTATTGGCGAACGAGGGCAGGCGGCCGTCGAACATGCGGGGATCAAGCTCGTAGGGCTCGCGGTTAACGTCGACGAAGCAGCGCGGGAAATGCGCGCGCATCAGCGGGTAGCCGCGTTTCACGACGCCGCTGACCAAATCATCGACGAACGAGTCTTCCGAGCGGCGCAAGGTGGCGATGTTTAACCGCGAGGCGGCGAGGAACTCGCGCGGATAGGTCGACCCGCTATGGGGCGAATTGAACAGCACCGGGCCGGCCGCCTCGGCCGGCTCGCTGATTTCGAACGGGGGATCGAGTTCGTCGCGAACCTCAGCCATGGAGCACGAAAATCCCTGCGTTTACCCTGCCGGCGGACAAGCGGTGAACCCGGCTCTTATACCTTCTATTGTCCATATCGGCGCGGCCACGCCAAGGTAGGTCTGGGCGGGCTGTGGGTTCACCCGATCTTTACCCGCCATAAGGCTTATGGATGCGATGGCCGGGTCGGTGGTTGAGTGGGGCGTAACAAGGCAATGCCGAAAATTCTGCTGGCCGAAGACGACACCGATATGCGGCGCTTTTTGGTCAAGGCGTTGCAAAATGCCGGTTTCGACGTCACCTCCTACGACAACGGCCTGTCGGCCTATCAGCGGCTGCGCGAGGAACCGTACGAGCTGCTCCTCACCGACATCGTGATGCCGGAAATGGACGGCATCGAGCTGGCGCGGCGCGCCGCCGAACTCGACCCTGACATCAAGATCATGTTCATCACCGGCTTCGCCGCGGTCGCGCTCAACGCCGATTCAACCGCGCCCAAACATGCCAAGGTGCTGTCGAAACCAATCCATCTGCGCGAACTGGTCAGCGAAGTTCAAAAGATGCTGGCGGCCTGAGCCTGCGTTTTTTGGCTGCCGCTCTGCGCATTTTTGTCGCAAAACGCAATATCCGCTTTGCGGGCGCCGTGATCGCGGTGTCTTGCCTCGCCGGAGCCGAGCCGATAAGACCAAATCCACTAACGGGCGCGTAGCTCAGCGGAAGAGCACCTCCTTGACATGGAGGGGGTCACAGGTTCGATCCCTGTCGCGCCCACCAGCCTAACATACTGAATCTCCCCGTTTTTCCAAAAGCGATTCTCACGCGATTCTCACGCCCGGTTCTCACGACGTTCCGCCCGGCTTCTTCGGGCGTCCCTGCGCGCGCCTCGGCAACCGTGTCGATGTCACTACCTGAGCCTGAGCCACCACATTTCCGCCCGGCACACGCAGGGCGGCGGTTTGGCGTTTTGACGCTCCAACTAGAAATGATAATTCAGACCGATGCGGCCGATATGATCTTTGCTGCGCCCGGATATGTTGGTGCCGAACAGCGTGACGTTGGTGTTGCCGGTGTCGATGTAGAGATATTCGAGCTTCACGCTCCAGCGGTCCCACGGCATATATTCAAGGCCGCCGCCGACCGTCCATCCGCTTTTGGCATCCGAGGAGGACGCCGAAAGGCCGAGCGCGCTCAAGGTGAGTTTGACGCTGGTATAGGCGTAGCCGCCGGTGACATAGGCGAGCCAGCGGTCCTGAGTGAAGCCGACGCGACCGCGCAGCGTGCCGAAATACGGGATCTCCGCTTTGGCCGAAACCGGGACGCCGAGCACGGTAAAGGTGTTGGTCTTGTCCTGCGACGATCCCTGGAAATCGCCCTCGACGCCGAACACGAAGTTACCGGTCTGCCAGTTGTAACCGATCTGGCCGCCGCCGATCACGCCGGACAGGTCGATGCTGTCGCCGAACTGATCGCGAAGGTTGGCCCAGCCGCCGCCGACATTCGCGCCGGCATAAAAGCCGGTCCAGGTGAAAGCCGGCAAGGCCGGCACTGCGTAACTCGGCGCCTTAACCGCCATGTCGGCGGCATAAGCGGGCGCCGCGAGCGCAAGGAAAGTGACAGCCGAAATTGCGAGACGACGCATGGCAAGCCCCCAACGGTTGCGGGGAACAGATAACTACAACCGCCGCGCCAGAGTCCAGTAGGGGAACTCTATCGCGCTGTGGATCGCAGCCGAAAATACAGCCGGCTTCGCCAGCAATGCTCGCGGGCGCCCATCGCCTCGGCCATCAGCCGTTCCGGGGAAGCTGCATTTTTCTGCGATCCTGTACTGCCGTCTGGTGCCGTGCTGCCCGACGACGACGCGCCGCGGCTCAGAATGGTGGCATTGCGTCACGCGCCTGACGCCGAAGGCGTTAAGCGCCCACCATTTTTTCGACGGCTCCCTCAATCCTTGAACGGATCGAACTCGCCTTCACCCGCCATCGCAACGGCGAAGGGGCGAAGCGTATGCAGCACCTTGATGGTGCCGGCGTGCTGCGCCAGAACCTCCGGCAAGCGCCGATATGCCATCGGGCTTTCGTCGAGGTCGGCGCCGATCAGTCTGACGCCGCGCTCGGTCAGCCACTGATCCATCTGCGCGCGGCTGAACCGGCGTTTGGCTTCGTTGCGGCCGAACAGGCGTCCGGCGCCGTGCACGGTGGAATACAGCGATGCGCGGGCGTCGGGGCTATCCACGCCCTCGATGATCACCGCGTCGTCGCCCATCGAGCCGCCGACGAAGCCACGCTGCCCCGGGAATGCGGGGGTTGCACCCTTGCGGACAACCCACAGATCTCGCCCGCCGTGGTTCTCGCGCCAGGCATAGTTGTGGTGGTTGTGCACCATGTCGGTAACAGTGCCGCCGATGATCTTGCGGACGCGCTCGACCACCCACTCGCGCCCTGCATAGGAATAGCGCCCGGCTAATTCCATCGCGGCGATGTAGCGGCGGCCGAGTTCACTGTCCTCGTCGATGACGGCGGGCGGCACGTTGATGCCGTCCTGTCCACCGGCGGCCTTGAGGTAGCGCGTCGCGCTGGTGTGGCCGAGGCCACGGCTGCCGAAGTGGACGCCAATCCAGACCAAGCCTTCCTCGTCACGCATCAGATCGACGTAATGGTTTCCGGAGCCGACAGTCCCAAGCTGGGCGCCGGCCTTCTGGCGATAATTTTCCATGTCCGACTTGCGCCACGCGTCGGCATCGTCGAACAGCTCGTGTTCGACGCGCTCCTCGTTGCTGCGGCCGACGCCGAACGAAATCGTCCGCGATACATCCCGGATGATCGGGCCGACACAATCCGAAACGGCGCTGAAAGGCGTGTCGAGGCGAACGGCCATGTTGCCGCACCCGATATCGAAGCCGACGCCGGAAATGCTGATTTGCTTTTCGTAGGCGATCACGCCGCCGACCGGCTGCGCATAACCCAGATGACCGTCGGCGCAGATCACGCCAGCAACGGCGTTGCCGATCGCCATGCAGTTCCTCATCTGCGCGAGGGTACCCTCGTCGTGCTGACCGAAAATCTTCAGCGGGCTGTCGCGGAATTCCGGCGCCTGGGTCGTCATCGCGGCGATTCTTGCCGCGGTCGCCGCCGCCTCGCGCGCCACATGTTCCTGGCGTGCGGCGTCGCGGAACGTGCACCACATCGGCATGGAGCGCTGGCCGGGTCGCTCCACCCGCGCGTCCGGATCGAGGCCGGCTTCCTGCGCGAGGGCGCGGGCGCGGTCCTGATAGGGGTCTGATCTACGCATGATGCTCTCCTCTAAAATGAGAGTTAGGAGACCGATCGGTGTCCTTGTGATCGGACGCAAATGCGCGCTCGCGCTGTTTGGGCGCGGGCGCTGGGAAATCGCGTTGGGAGTTTGATCGTCTTGCGGGCCATCGGCCCCTCCTGCCTGTTCGGCGGAGGGTCTGCCCTGCGCCGGCTATTCCGGTTGTGCCAGCCCTGGATAGGGCATGTTCGGAGTTTGAAACCACGTAACGCGCACGCACAGTTGCGCGCTCGGCCGAATACTCGGCCGCGCGGTTGGCGCTATTGCGATATGTGCTCGCTTCGAACGCATGAGGTCCTCGAAAGTGGCGCGGTGTATGTCACACCGGGCCGCAAAGATCAATTCGGGGTTCATTAAAATTGTAAATTGATGGAATAGGTTTGCCTTATGGCAATGCGTTGGCGGGTTGCGACATCGTCTGATTGCCGCGGCCTGTCGCGCCCACCACACGGTTTTCCGTCAATCGGGTTTCGCCGCCGCCCGGATCGTTTCGCTGGCGCGGTGAAACGCCTGCAGAAGCCGTTTGGCGGCGACGGACAGCGCGCGGTCCCGCCGGTAGGCGGCGACCAGCGGCGCCGGCCCCTTGAGCGCCGGCAATGGCAGGATTTTAAGCAGGCCGAGACCGACGAAATAGTCGGCGATGTCGCCTGACACGACCCAGAGCAGCGGACGTTTGTTCAGCAGCGCGACATTGGTCTGGATCGACGAGGATTCGATCAGGCAGCGCTCGGGCTGATAGCGCAGCCGCCGGAACAGGATGTCGAGGCCGCCGCGCATCGGCGTGCCGCGCGCGGGCAAAATCCATTCATGCGCGACGATCTCGTCGAAGCCGATCTTGCCCCGCCGCGCCAGCGGATGACGCGGCCCGCAGACCACGGCAGTCGGCGGATTGTATAGATCGTCGACGGTAAGCTGGGGCGTTAGCAGCGTCGCGTCGATCCTCCCGACCAGAAGGTCGATCCGGCCTTCGCGCAATTTGCCGCTGAGGTTTTCCATCGGCCCTTCCTCAAGCGCAACGGCGATGCCGGGGGCGTCGGCATGCAGCAAGGTCAGCGCCTGCGGCACCAGCACATCGCCGGCGCCGACGCCGGCGCCGACCGCGACCGTGCCGGTGAAGCCGGCGCCGATCGCCTCGAGTTCGCTCTGCGCGCGGTCGAGTTCGGACATCAAACCGGCGGCGCGTTCGAGCAGAGCGCGGCCCGCCGGCGTCGGTCGCAAGGTGCGGCCGGCGCGCTCGAACAGGTCGATCGCGAGATCCGCGGCCAGCGTGTTGAGCAGGCGGGACGCGGCCGGCTGCGACAGGTTCACCTCGCGGTCGGCGGCGCTCAGCGTTGGCGCGCGGTTGAGCGCGGCCAGCAATTCGAGCTGCGACAGCCGCACGCGGCGGCGCAAATCCGCGCTCTTGCGGGGACGGGATGCCATCCGTCAATCATACCATAACTGGTATGATTGGCGCCGAACAAATCAATTGTGCCGGCCTTGCGGCCCGGCTCACATTGGTCCCGTTGCAATTCTCAAGACGGGCGACGGTTGACGTGCACGATATGACCGCGGCGCAGGGCTTCATTGCCAACCATCGGCTCTGGACCGACGATCAGCGCCGCCAGGCGCGCGATCTGGCGGAGCGGGTCGAGCGCGACAAGCTCAAGTTGATCCGCGTGGTCTGGTCGGATTCGCACGGCGCGGCAAAGGCCAAGACCGTGACCGTGCCGGCGTTCCTTGGCGCGCTGGAGAACGGCTACAACATCAACGTCGCCACCACGACCCTCGACTCGGCCGGTGCGCGCACGTTCGCGTCGTTCGCGCGTGGCGGCGGCATGGGTCTCGATGAGATGACCGGCTCGCCAAACCTGATCATCGTGCCGGACCCGGTGACCTTCCGCGTGCTGCCGTGGGCGCCCGAGGTCGGCTGGGTGTTGTGCGACGAGTATTTTGTCAACGGCGTGCCGTTTCACTTCTCCTCGCGGCATTTGCTGCGCAGGCAGTTGCGCCGGCTCGAGCAGCGGAACTGGCGCTGTCTGATCGGCCTCGAGGTCGAATGGTATCTGCTCAAGGTCAGCGAGCCGCACCTGACCAACGAGAATATCGGCACGCCCGGAACGCGCGGCCGCCCGATCGGCACCGTGCCGGTCGAGCCCGGTTATTCGCTGCATTCGGAAACCAATTTGGACCTGATGCAGCCGGTGATCTCGGCGCTGGCCGAGACGTACGAACAGCTTGGTCTGCCGCTGCGCTCGCTGGAAAACGAATGGGGTCCGGGCCAGGTCGAGTGCACCTTCGCGCCGTGCGAGGCGCTTGAGGCCGCCGACAACATGCTGCTGTTCCGCACGGCAACGCGGCAGGTTTGCCGGAGGCTCGGCTATTTCGCGACGTTCATGGCGCGGCCGGGAATTCCCGGGTTCTACTCCAGCGGCTGGCATCTGCACCAGTCGCTGATCGACGGCGACGGCCGCAACGTGTTCATGCCGACGCAGGATGGCGAGGTGCTGTCGCCGACCGGCAGGGCCTATCTCGGCGGCCTGCTGCATCATGCGATCGCGGCGACCGCTTTCGTGTCGCCGACCGTCAACGGCTACCGCCGCTTCCGGCCCAATTCGCTGGCGCCCGACCGCGCCGCTTGGGGCATCGACCATCGCGGCACGCTGCTGCGCGTGCTCGGCGCCGCCGGCGATCCGGCGAGCCGCATCGAGAACCGGGGCGGCGAGCCGTCGGCCAATCCGTACCTCTACATTCTCTCGCAGATCGTCGCCGGGCTCGACGGCGTCGACCAAGCGCGCGATCCGGGCCCGCCCGACACCGACCCGTACACCACGGAGTGCACCAGGCTGCCGGCGAGCCTGATCGATGCGCTCGATCTCTTGGAGCGCGAGCCACTGTTCCGCAGCGAACTCGGCGACGTGTTCATGTCCTATTACCTTCAGCTCAAGCGCACCGAAGCCGGCCGCTTCGTCAGCTTCTGCAAGCAAAAGGGCATCAACATGCCCGGCGACGAGCCGACCGAGTGGGAGCAAAACGAGTATTTCGACTTCTTCTGACCGGCTCGCCAGCCGGTCCAGCGAGGAACGCGCGATGACGATGATCGAGGGACTGCAACGGCGGAACAGCCTGCGCCAGGCCGGACCGCTCTACGACTGGGATGACCTGGTGCAGGAGGACCGTGTCCACCGGCTGATCTACGCCGACCCCGCCGTGTTCGACGCCGAGATGCGCCATATCTTCGGCGGCACCTGGGTCTATCTGGCGCACGAGAGCCAGATTCCGAACATCAATGACTTCATTACCTGCAAGCTCTGCCTGCGCCCGCTGATTATCACCCGCGACAGCGCCGGCACGATCCGCGCGCTGTACAACCGCTGCACCCATCGCGGCACCACGCTGTGCCGCTGGGACAAGGGCAACAGCAAGGCGTTCCAGTGCCCCTATCATGGCTGGAATTTCCTCAACACCGGCAAGCTGCGCGGCGTGCCGTGGCCGGAGGGCTACGGCGCCGACATGCGCGATCCGAAGTTCAACCTGGCGCAGGTGCCGCGCGTCGAATCCTATCGCGGCTTCATTTTCGGCACGCTCAATCTCGACGCGCCGGCGCTGGCCGATCATCTGGGGCCGATCAAGACGCCGCTCGACCAATGGATCGACCGCAATCCGGGCGGCAAGATCGTGGTCTGCGAGGCCAACCGGATGAAGTTCAAGGGCAACTGGAAACTCGCCTACGACAATTCCGGCGACGGTTATCACGTCGTGTTCTCGCACCGCTCGCTGCTGGAAACCGAGGCGCGGCTCAACGAGGGCGGCGACATCGGCATGTCGTATTACAAGGCCAAGCCCGACGAGCAGCCGATGTACATCCAGTACATGGGCAATGGCCATCACTTCAAGGACAAGCGGCCCAACCTGCAAAAGCGCAACGGCGGGCTGTGGGCGATCGAGGCGCTGCATCCGGGCATGGAGCATGTCGCGCAGAAGCTGCGCGCCAAACTCGGCGACCGCGCCGAGGCGGTGCTCGATCTGGCCGGCTCGGAGCCAGTCAACATCAACATCTTCCCGAACCTGTCGCTGCTCGGCAATCACATCCAGGTGTTTGAGCCGGTCTCGTTCGAGGAGACCAACGCGATCTG
The DNA here is from genome assembly GCA_050998115.1 of Pseudolabrys sp. GTDB lineage: Bacteria > Pseudomonadota > Alphaproteobacteria > Rhizobiales > Xanthobacteraceae > Pseudolabrys. The sequence goes on from JBPCQM010000013.1 coordinate 19,797, forward strand.
GTACGGCACCCGCATCGAGGATGTCGACGGCACATTGGGCGAAGAGGTGCTGGCCGACATGAACGCCCTGCGCATGCGCACGCAGGAAGGCT
>JBPCQM010000037.1:0-44029 GCA_050998115.1 Pseudolabrys sp.
GCCGTCGAGGACAAATTATCCGATGCGCTGCACGAGCGCCTGTCGGAGCGCTTCATCGACCGCCGCACCAGCGTGTTGATGCGGCGGTTGCGAGAGAACACCAGTTTGGAAACTGAAATTGGCAAAACAGGCGAGGTGACGGTCGAGGGCCATGTGATCGGCCGGCTCGACGGCTTCATGTTCGCGCCCGACGCCGCCGCCGCCGGCTCCGAGGCCAAGGCGCTCAACGCCGCCGCGCAAAAAGCGCTGGCGAGCGAGATCGAGGCGCGCGCCACCAAGCTGTCGCAAGCTTCCACCGAGCAGATCGTGCTGGCCAACGAGGGCACGCTGCGCTGGAGCGGCGAAGCGGTCGGGCGGCTGATCGCCGGCGACGACACGCTGCGGCCGCGCGTTCGCATTCTCGCCGACGAGCATCTGACCGGCCCGGCCCGCGAGATGGTACAGACCCGGCTCGATCTCTGGCTCAAAACCCATATCGAGAAGGTGCTGGCGCCGTTGTTTTCGCTGTCGGCTGCCGAAGATGTCACCGGCATGGCGCGCGGCGTCGCGTTCCAACTGGTCGAGGCGCTCGGCGTGCTGGAGCGGCAAAGAGTGTCGGACGCGGTCAAGGGGCTGGATCAGCCGGCGCGCGCCACGCTGCGCAAATACGGGGTGCGGTTCGGCGCTTATCACATTTACCTGCCGCTCCTGCTCAAGCCGGCGCCGCGTTCTTTGGCGACGCAATTATGGGCGCTGAAAAATGAAAGTCCGCAAGCCCAGGGCCTGAGCGATCTGCTGCATCTGGCCGGCAGCGGCCGCACCTCAATTCCGATCGACAAGGAAACGCCGAAGCCGCTCTATCGCACCGCCGGCTATCGCGTCGCCGGCGAGCGCGCGGTGCGCGTCGATATTCTCGAACGGCTCGCCGATCTGATACGCCCGGCGCTGTCGTGGCGCGAAGGCTCGCCGGGACCGAAGCCGCCCGGCGCGTTCGACGGCAAGGGCTTCACTGTCACCGGAGCGATGACGTCGCTGACCGGCGCGTCGGGCGAGGACTTCGCCTCGATTTTGCGCTCGCTCGGCTACCGCATGGACCGCCGGCCTAAACCTGCAGATTTGCCGGCGGAGCCGACTGCCGCGCCGGCGGCTGAAGTCGCGGCTTCGAGCGCGGACGCCGAAGCTTTGCCTGCCGGCGAAGCGCTGCCGGCCTCCGAAGCGGTGGTGCTGCCGCCCGCCGAACCGGTGCCGGAAGCGCCGGTGGATCAGCCGGCCGAAACCGCACCGGTTGCCGCGCCGGCCGTTGGCGCGGTTGCGACGCCGCGCGCGCGCGCACAAAACTCGTTGTCGCTGTTGCCGGAATCCAGTTTCTTCCCTTCGGCCGTTGCGCCGGCCGCGCCGCCGCCGGTAGTTGTTGCGTCCGCGCCGCAGCCGGCCAAGGTCGAATCAGTTTCGGCCGAGCCTGTCGCGACCGAGCCGGTTGTCACGGAGGCTGTCGCCATTGCGCCGGTGGCGCCCGAGGCGGTGATGGAGTCTGCGCCCGCTGGAGCAGCGGCAGCGACGCCGAGCGTTGGCGAAACGACCGCCGCCGCGACGGAAGCAAAACCGGCGGCCGAACAACCCTTCATCGAGGTCTGGCGGCCGGCTGGCCGTCCGGAACGCCGCCCGCATCACAAGCGCCCGGCCCGCCGCCATCAGCCTGCGCAAGCTGCGCCAGCCGCGCCGAACGGCGGCGCGCCGGTCGAGCAGACCGCGCAAGCGACCGCATCAGGCGAGGCGCAACCCGCCGACGCTGCGTCCGCCGACAAACCGCAAAGCGAGCGTCATCATCGCGGGCCGCGGCATCCGCGCACCGACTTCACCGCCAAGAGTGGCGAGGGACAAAATCAGGATCGCCAGAATCAGGATCGGAATGGCCAGCGCGACCGCCAGGAGCGCTTGCAGCGCGCCGCGCGACGCGACAACAAAGGCGATCGAACGGATCGGCAAAAAACGGGTAGAACTGGCCGCCGCGATCGCGGCCCGGAAGTCGATCGCGCCGAGCGCGAGCAGTATTACGCCAAGCCACAAGGCAGCCGTGACAATCGCCGCGACAAGGCGCCGGATCCGAACTCGCCGTTCGCCAAGCTCGCCGCGCTCAAGCAGCAACTCGAGGCCAACACCAAGGAAGGCCACTGAGCAGGCCGGCGAGCAAGATAGCGGCACGCGCGGCGGTCGCGAGCGCCGACCACCAGCGCATCGACAAATGGCTCTGGCATGCGCGGATGGTGCGCACGCGCAGCGCCGCAGCTGCGCTGGTCGCGGCCGGTCATGTCCGCGTCAACGGCGCCCGGCTGACCGCGCCCGGTCATGCGGTGCGGCGCGGCGATGTCTTGACGCTGGCGCTCGACCGCTCGGTGCGCGTCATCCGGGTCGAGAATTTTTGCGAACGGCGCGGCGGGCCGCAACGCGCCCGCGATCTCTATCGCAGCCTGGCCAGCGAGCGCGCGATTTAGACGCACGCCCGGCAAAATCGCGATGCAATAAGCGCAGCGGTGTGCGGCGGCGGCGCGGCTTGCCCGCTGTGGACCCATGCGCTAGGCAGCAACGGCCCGGAGCCGGAAATGACCTACATCGTCAACGAGAGCTGCATCAAGTGCAAGTACATGGACTGCGTGGAAGTCTGTCCGGTGGACTGTTTCTACGAGGGCGACAACATGCTGGTCATCCATCCGGACGAGTGCATCGACTGCGGCGTCTGCGAACCGGAATGCCCGGTCGACGCGATCAAGCCGGACACCGAGCCGGGCCTCGAAAAATGGCTGGCACTCAATGCCGAGTTCGCCAAGACATGGCCGAACATCACGGTGAAGCGGGACGCGCCGGCCGACGCCAAAGATTGGGAAGGGGTGCCCGACAAGTTCCAGAAGTTCTTCTCGCCCGAGCCCGGCACCGGCGACTGAGCGGTTATATTTTTGGCCCAGCGGCGCCCGCGTTAACCTTTGACAGAAAATTTGAGCGGCGACCGGCAGATATGCCGGTTTGCACCTTCGTAACACATTGATTTTTCCGCAAAATGTGATATATTACCATGAAATCAGAGGAAAAAGCGCCGCCGTATGTGTGCTCCCCCGTTGGGAGCTATTTTTTCGGCGGATTCGAAGCCTGATCAGAGGGCGAGCAGTTCTCGCGTCGAGCAGTGGCAGGAAAATCGCGTCAAAAGTCGAAAAAGGGTTCAGCCGGCGTGAGCCGTGGAACCAAGAAATCTGCCGCGGTGCGGCGAACTTCGCAGGCTTCGCGCGGCGTTGCGCGTGGGGCTCCCGCAGCCAAGGCCGGCCTCAAAAAGGGCGCCGGTGAAGGAGCTTTGCCCGGAATGATCCCAACCAAAAAGACGACCCAACGTCAGGGCTTCAAGACCAACGAGTTTATCGTATATCCGGCTCACGGGGTCGGTCAGATTCTCGCGATCGAGGAGCAGGAGGTCGCCGGCGCCAAGCTGGAACTGTTCGTCATCAATTTCATCAAGGACAAGATGACGCTGCGGGTTCCGACCGCCAAGATCGTCTCCGTCGGTATGCGCAAGCTGGCCGAAGCGCCGATGGTCAAGCGCGCGCTGGAAACCCTCAAGGGCCGTGCCCGCATCAAGCGCACGATGTGGTCGCGCCGCGCCCAGGAATACGAAGCCAAGATCAATTCCGGCGACATCGTCGCCATCGCCGAGGTGGTGCGCGACCTGTTCCGGTCCGACACCCAGCCCGAGCAATCCTATTCGGAGCGGCAGCTTTACGAAGCCGCGCTCGACCGGCTGTCGCGCGAGATCGCTGCGGTGCAGAAGGTCACCGAGACCGAAGCGGTCAAGGAAATCGAAGCGGCGCTCGCCAAGGGTCCGCGCCGCGGCCCGAAGCCGGCCGAGGAGGCCGCCGCGGCGACCGATCAGTCCAGCGAAGAAGAAGCGGCCTGACGCTCAGCGGCTTTCAAACAATAGCGAAAAGCCCGGCAGCGATGCCGGGTTTTTTTGTTGGCGTTTGCGCGCGGCGTGGCGGCGAGCCTCAACCCTTAACCAATTTGAGCGGCTCGCTGGCGTAGCCGTTGCTCTCGGCTTCCATCTCCATGGCGCGGGCGAGGTATCGCGTCGCGGTGGCATGAAGCTTCTCCGCCTCGGCGCGGTCGCTCAACTGCTTGGCGACCTTGAGGCAAAGGTCAGCTTGCTGCAGCAAATAGCGCGCGTTGTCCACGGGGCATGCTCCCAGCTTGATTGGTTTTTCTCTGACCTGGGGGAGCAAGCCGCTGCTTAACTGCCCGCCAACAAGTGGCAAACATTGTCGCCTGCGGGAGGGCGGTGCCAGCTTATTGTCCGGCTCCTTGAGGTCCATCGCCGGAGGTCAAGCAGCGAGGCTTGTGTTCGGTTCCCGACATAGCAGCAAAATTTTCAATGGCACAATGAAAACACGCTATTTGCCGAAGCGAGCCGAATAGCCTCATAAGCCTTGAACTCCACACTATCGTAGACTTACACATTGCTGTGGAGTAGCTTATATGCAATGAACGCAAAAGAACTCCGGAAGCTGCTGGCGTCCAAGGGATGCACCTTCGAGAGCAAAAAATCCGGCCACGGCCATGTGGTCGTCAAGCTGGCCAATAGAAAAACCGAATTACCGATGCACGGCCATGGCAAGGAATTAGGCAAAGGACTGGTTCATCGGATTCTCAAAGACCTGGGATTGAATAATGGTTGCCTATAAAATCACTCTGGAACCGGACAGCAACGAAACCTTTTTGGTGGCCTGTCCCGATCTCCCCGGTGTCAACACGTTCGGCGATACGCGCGAGGATGCCGCGCATCATGCCGTCGACGCCATCGAAACATGGATTGCTTCGCTGATTGGCGATGGGCTTGCCGTGCCGCGCCCAAAGGCACCGGGCAAATTAAAGGCCAATGAAATGATGGTCATGTTGCCGCCCCTCGCTGCCATGAAGATCGAACTGTACTGGGCTTTACAAAAATCAGGAATCACCCGCGCCGAACTGATGCGCCGCCTCAAATGGAATCGCGAGTCTATCGACCGGCTGTTTCGCCTCGACCATCGCTCACGGTTTGATCAACTCGAACAGGCCTTCGCCGCGCTCGATCGCAGGGTCGATGTTCGAATTTTGGAAATGGTTTGAAAAAATCCAGCCCGGTTTTTCGGACGAGGTTCGTCAAATCACGTCTGGGCGTGCTTCGCGTGGCGTTTAGTGGGGGCGTGTGCTTTGGCGGCGGCCGGCCCCAGGTCGCGCCGCTGGTCCCTTAGCCCGTCTTGCTGGATTTGACTCGAGTCACCAGCTGCGCGCCCTGCCATAATTCCAGGTCGTGACCATCCACCATCTGCTTGCCTTTCGTGATGGCTTCCTCGTCGTTGGCGCATTCGACGACCGCCGAGGCGCCGGCGATATGGCCGTGGGCGATGGTGTAGACGCGATATTCCGGCATGGCGGCCCCCCAAGCCTTATTTTTTTGTTGTTCACTGTCGCCTTTCGGGGAGGGTCTGCCCGGTTGCGAACATAGGGCAGGTCAAGCCATAGATTCTATAAATGGTGCGCCAAGGCGCGCGACCGAATGACAAATGATTTTTTCTTCGTCATTCCGGGGCGCCGAACTGGGAGCCCGGAATCCATACTCCGAGACCGGGGTTATGGATTCCGGGCCCCCGCGCTAAGGCGCGACCGGAATGACGAGATTTTAGGGCTTACGCCGAAGCCTTGCCCAGCAGCTTTTTGGATTGCGCCTTGACCGCGCCATAGCATTCGCATGACGCCGCGCGCAGCCCGTCGAGATCGATGATGTGAATGTGGCCGCGCTTGTAGCGGATCAGCCCGGCGGCTTGCAGCGTGTGCGCCACCGTCGACACGCTGGAGCGCCGCACGCCGAGCATCTGGCTCAGGAATTCCTGGGTGAAGGTCAGGTTTTCCGCGCCGAGCAGATCGCGCGAACGCAGCAGCCAGCGCGCCAGCCGCGCTTCCACGCTGTGGCTGGCGTTGCAGGCCGCCGATTGCTGCGCCTGGACTAGAATGAGTTGCTCGTGGCGGATGATCGCCGTGCGGAATGCCGGGCCGGCGTCGGCTAGCCGCCGCAGGCGCGCCACCGCGATCCACGAGCCCGCGCCGGCAATCTGCACAATCGCCTTGTTGAGCGACAGCTTGCCATCGAGCGCGGCGCTGCCGCCGGCCACGCCGTCGCGGCCGACCATGCCGATCTCGATCATCTGGCCGGATTTCAGCGGCACCACCAGCGAGATGATGCCGGTGTCGACGAAATAGGCGCGCTGCATCGTTGCCCCGACGTCGTGCAGCACGTCGCCTTGCCGTAGGTTGATCGGGCGCAAATGCGGGCGCAGCGCGGCGAGGTCGTCTTTCGCCAGCGACGCAAGCAATAGGTTCTGGTTCGGCGATTGTGAAATCGCGCGCGCTCCTGCTGGTATGGTTGCGGGGCGCGCGCGCGAGTAAACGCGGCTTTAATTGGGTGGCAAACGCCAACCCCCTATATGGCCCTTTGGCGGCACAATAGATAGAGCTTGGGACAGCGATGCTTCTGGTGTTTTTGTCGCTGTGCCGGGTGACGCACAAACAACGGAGCCGCATCGCGCGCCAGAATCGCTGTTTCTACGTCATCACCAACCAGTGTAACGGGATCACGTTAAGTTAGCGAGGCTGCGCTTCGAGCAGTTCTGGCGCTAAAACAGTCCGAAGAAAAAGCCGCCGTGCGGCGCCGGCTGTGCGGCGTAACGATCGGTCGGCGCGCGGTGGCGTTGCACGACGCGGCGCTGCCGCTCGGCAACCTGCGCGGACTTGGACTTGGCACTGATCGCGGCGAGCTGCGTCGCGTCGACCACATCGTCGTGTTTGAGAACCGACAGTTCCATCACATTCGGGTCGCGCTTGCGGATGAGTGTCGCGCCAGGCGGCGGCACATAGGCGGCGACGCCGGGGTTGTGCAGTTTGGTGCCGGCGTTGAGCCAATAGACCGGGCTGGCAAACAACAGCAAGCCGCCGATCAGCGCGACCAGATACAATGAGAGTGACAGGCCGAGACCTTGCGGCTCCTTCATGCAGCACCAATCAATTTGTAACTCGTTTGGTTCCCACGTCCGGCCTATGAAACCCATAGCAAAAATATCGGCCTTTTAGGCAAATCGAGCGCCGGTTCCGTGCGCGGCGAACGGAACGTCGGGCCGGAACTGGGCGTTATCATGGCAAGTGCCGCTGCCAGGCAAGGCGAGGAGTGTTCGATGAGCCCGAACGTCAATCCGTATTACGATCAAGGCCCGGTTCACAGCCGATTGCCGGTGGTGCAGGCCAATCCAGGAGACAGCGGCATGCCGGGCTGGATGCCGGTTAGCGCCTTGTTCTTCGGGCTGGCGCTGTTCGCGGTCGTGCTGTTCGGCGCCGCTTCGCGTTCGGGCAGCGAGATCGAGCCGACGCAAGGGGCGCAGCAGGCCGCGACGCAGCCCGCCAAGACCAATGCCGCGCAGCCCGCCGCCACGCAGGCCAAGGCTCAGTCCACGGCGCAGCAGCAGAATGCGCAGCAGGGTCAGCAACAGCAACAGCAGCGGGCCGCGCCGGCGCAGCCGCCCAATCCGACCGCGACCACCGGCTCGGCGCCCGCGCGCTAGGCGGCGCCAGCGCGATCCTCTATTTTTTGTTTTTGGCGGCGGCTTTGCGCACCGCCTGGCGATCGCCCATGCAGATCGCGACGTAGCCGGCGGAATCCCGTTTCGAAATCCCCTTGTCTACCGCCAACTGCTGGCAGGCGGCCTGGTCTTCTTTGCGCAGCGTCGCCTTGGCGGACGCCGCCGACAGGCTCAGCGTCGCCGCTTGAGCATGCGCGCCGCCTTCGCCGGCCGCCAGCACGCCGAAGGAAACCGCGAGAGAAACCACCAGACCAATCGCCGCGTCGCGCATCGGGCACTCCCTGGCAATGTGAAATTTATTGTAGCGCCTAAAGCCTGACCGCAACAAGGATGGCGCCGCCTGCCATCAGCGCGACGCCGATCCAGTTCGGCAGCGTGAGTTTCTCGCCGAGAAAAACCACGCCGAACAATGCGACCAGAACGACCGACAGCTTGTCGATCGGCGCGACCTGCGCCGCCTGGCCGAGCTTGAGCGCGCGAAAATAGCACAGCCACGACGCGCCGGTTCCCAGCCCCGACAGCAACAGGAACACATAGCTGCGCGCGGAAATTTCGCCGGGCGCCTGAAATTTCCCGGTCGCGAACAAAATAAATCCGAGCGTGACGATGACGACCAGTGTGCGGATAAACGTCGCGTAGTCCGAATTGATGTTCTCGACGCCGACCTTGGCGAAGATCGCCGTCAGCGCGGCAAAGGCCGCGGACAGCAACGCCCAGGCTTGCCAGCTGTTTGTCATTTCGGGTCCACTCTATGATCACCACAAGCTCCTGGCTTGTCAGCCAAGCGAATAACCGGGATCGGGCCTGAACGCCATAGCAGCCAAAAAAACTCCGCGTCAAACGACGCGGAGTTTTTCGTCGAATGTCGCTTTACTTAATAGCGGTCGTGGTCGCGGTCGCCGTCATGGTCACGGTCGTGATGGCGGCGATGACTGATGACGACCACTCGGGCGTGCCGGTGATGCCGCTCCCAGCCGTCGCGATGGCGCATCCAACCGCGATGCTCGCCGCGATCGTGATCGCGGTCCCTGATGACAATCTTGGACTCCTCCGACTGAGCCGACGTGACCGGCAGCGAGATGCCGAGCACGGCGAGCGCGCCGAGTGCCAGGACAAATTTTTTCATAACAAGTCTCCTCTGGATTTCACCAACCTTACGTTGGTCGTTGTCTCAATCCGGCGGCGCAATGGTCCGTTCCGGATTTATCGGGAGAATTTCTTGAACGGATATTCAGGATCGAACGGCTCGCGCCTTGAAGCCAGTGCTGCAATGGCGTGTTGCGTGCGTTGTGCGGCCAGCGGCAACTCCGCAAGCAAATCTCGGCCGAAGGTGTGGCGCGCTAGACAAGCCTGATGCGCGCTTCGGCAAGACTGGGGACGTGCCCGCGCAGCGTCTCCTTTAGTGACGCCGTCATTTTGATCGCGTCGCCGACGCTTATTTTCGGATCGGCTTTTACCGCAATATCGGCATGAAGACGGTGGCCCAGCCATCGGGCTTTCGCCTCCTCGATCTCAAGACCCGGCACGTGTTCAGCGGCGTGATGAATTTCGGCGATAATCGCCGGACTGACCCCATCGAGCATGCGCGTCAGCACCGCTTTGGATGACTGCCAGACAATTCCAAGAATAGCGAAGGTTATAAGAAGTCCGATGATTGGGTCCGCCAACGGATAGCCGAGCCACACGCCAAGCGCGCCGAGAACGACGGCCAGGCTAGTGAGGCCATCGGTGCGGGCGTGATAGCCGTCTGCAACAAGCGCTGCGCTGTTGATCTCCCGGCCGATTCGAATACGGAATACCGCGACTGCTTCATTGCCGATGAAGCCGATGACACCGGCGACCGCGACCCATTCCAATAATTGGATTGGTTGCGGGTGGATAAAGCGGTTGATCGCCTCATATCCGGCCACCAATGCACTGGCCAGAATAATCAATACAATCAAAATGCCTGCCAGGTCTTCGACCCGGCCATAACCATAGGTAAAAGTCGATGTGGGTTTTCGGCGCGCAAGCACGAAAGCGACCCATAACGGAATGGCTGTCGTCGCGTCTCCGATGTTGTGGATGCCGTCTGCCAGCAGCGCGACGCTGCCGGAAATAACGACGACAATCATCTGCAATGCGGCGGTGATCGCAAGAATGATAAAGGACCATTTGATTGCGAAGATGCCCTTGCCGGTCGTTGCCAGCGTCGGATCGACAATGCCGTGTGTATGGCCGTGCTTGCCGTGAGACTGATGGTGGCCGTGGTCATCATGCGCGTGGCTGTGATGATGCCCGCTCGAATGTTCACTCGATAATCCCAGCCAGTCGAGTAGTTTTGCAAACATGTCGCCTCACAGATATTTAGTGATGGCCTTGAGCTCTTTCAGGGCAGCCGTGCCGCTCTTCGCGTCTTCGGGCTCGTCCAGGCAATGCTCGATATGGTCGTGAATCATCTCGCGCTTGGCGTTGGCGACCGCGCTTTCGACCGCGTGCAGTTGCTGGGCGAGATCGAGGCAGCTTTTGCCCTGCGCAAACATCTCGATGGTGGCGCGAAGGTGGCCTTCGGCGCGCTTGAGCCGCTTGACGATGTCGGCGTGGCTGGCGTGTTTCATACCTTCACTATAGGCTATCCTCCCCCCTAGGATAGGTGCCGAGGACCGTTTTCGTATAAATTTTGTTGTCGCTCGATCACGCAGGCTCACCGGCTTTTGGAGAATCCCAATGAAAATGCTCGTTGCGTTCGCGTTTGCTGTTGTGACCACCGTCGCACTCGCCCAGTCGCCTTATGCCGGGATGCAGGCGCGGCCGGTCAAGGCGCTGTCCGCCGAGCAGATCGCCGATCTCAAGGCGGGGCGCGGCATGGGTCGGGCATTGGCCGCCGAGCTCAATGGCTATCCCGGCCCGTCGCATCTGCTTGAATTGGCCGACCAGCTTCAGCTCTCGCCGGAGCAGCGCGCCAGCATTTCGCGCTTGTTCGATACGATGAAGCAGGAGGCGATCCCGTTGGGCGAGCAGCTGCTTGAGCAGGAATCGGAACTAGATCGGCAATTTGCCGGCCACGGCGTGACGCCGGAAAGCCTCAAGGCCGCGATATCGGCGATCGCGGCGACGCAGGCGTCGCTGCGCGAGACGCATCTCAAATATCATTTGCGCACGGGCGCGTTTTTGAGTCCGCATCAACTGCAGCAATATTCCGAGTTGCGCGGCTATGGCGGCCGGGACTCGAATTTGCCGCACCACCGGCATTGAGGGCGTCTGCGGGTTGATGGAGGGGGCTGGCGTCTTTTTGCGGTCGCGATCCCGCTCGGGTGTGAGTTATAGAAAAGATTGCTATAACTCAAAAATAATGTATATTCTGAGTTATAGAATGGGTTTCTATAACTCATGATCTGGAACTGGCAACGGCCGGACTGGCCAGATTTCACTTACGATTCCAAGGCCTTGCAATCTGCGGAACGCGATTTTCTACAGCGCTCCGGCGAGTTTATCGGTGCGTTTCGCCATGTCGGTCAGAACGACCAGGATGCCTTCAAAATCGAGTTGATCTCCGACGAAGCGGTGAAAACCTCGCAAATCGAAGGTGAGATTCTCGACCGCGCCAGCGTCCAGTCCTCGCTGCGGCGTCAATTCGGTCTGGCGCAGGACGGCCGCCGCGTTGCGCCCGCCGAGCGCGGTATCGCTGAAATGATGGTCGACCTCTACCGGACCTTCGACGCGCCGCTGACGCACGAGGCGATGTTCGCCTGGCACAAAATGTTGCTGGGCTTCGACAAGCGTATCGGCGTGGTCGGCGGCTATCGCACCCGTCGCGACGCCATGCAGATTGTCTCCTTCACCGCGCGAAGCGAGCCAAAAATTCATTTCGAAGCCCCACCGTCGTCGCGCCTTCGCAAGGAAATGAATGGCTTCGTGCGCTGGTTCAATGAAACCGCCCCCACTGGCAAGCGCGCCCTGCCTCCGCTGACGCGCGCCGGCATCGCGCACCTTTACTTCGAGAGCATCCATCCGTTCGAGGACGGCAACGGCCGCATCGGGCGGGCGCTGGCGGAAAAATCGCTGGCGCAAAATCTGGGCCAGCCGAGCCTGATCGCGCTGGCTTATACTATCGAGCGCGCGCGACCGGCCTATTACGCGGCGCTGGAGCGCAACAACAAGGCCAACAAGATTACGGACTGGCTCGTCTATTTTTCAAAAACCGTGGTCGAGGCGCAAGACAACACCATGAGGCGCGTCGACTTCTACGTCGCCAAGACGAAATTTTACGAGAGACACCGCGGCGCGCTGAATGAGCGGCAACACAAGGTGATTGCCCGGATGTTTCGCGAAGGCATCGACGGCTTTGCGGGCGGCCTGAGCGCCGACAACTACATCAGCATCGCCAAGACCTCGCGGGCGACGGCGACCCGCGACCTGGCGGACCTGGTGAAAAAGGGCGCGCTGGAAAGGACAGGCGAGTTGCGGCACACGCGCTATCGGCTGGCGCTGCAGCGATAGCGGACAGATCTTGACGTGCTCGCGGCTTCAAGCGATCGCCGGCCAACAATCCGTTGAGCACTAGGCGTCCAGTCTTTGCCGGTCGGTTTCTTCCGGCGGCTTCACATGCCGGAACGTAAACAACAGCCCGACGTCGTAGGCGATCTTGAGCACGCCGCACACCACTAGCGGCAAGCCGGAAAATGGAAACGTCAGCAGAACGCCGGCGAACGCCGGGCTGATCGAGGAGGCAAGGCTGCGCGGCACGGCGGTGACGCTCGCGGCTGCCGTGCGCTCGGCCGGCGTCACCACGGCCATGACATAAGACGTTCGGGTCGGCACATCCATCTGCGACAACGCGGAGCGGACCAGCAGCAACCCGAGCGCGACCATCAAATTGGGCGCGAAGGCGGCCAGGATCAGAAACAGGCTGGACGGAATGTGAGTGAACACCATCGTGTTGATGAGGCCGACACGCTTCGCTAGCCAGGCGGCGACCGGATAGGAAAACGCGCTCAAGGTGCTCGACCAGAAGAAAAACAAGCTGGCGGCGGTGAGCGAAAGATCGAAGCGCTCGAACAGCCACAGTGCGAGCAGCGACTGCACCACGAAACCGCCGGCGAAGGCGTCGAGGCTGAACAACGCCGCCAGCTTGTAAACCACGCCGCGCGACGGACCGAGCGGCGCGCTGGGGCGCGCCTCGTCCATGCGGGTGTGCGGCAACAACCGGTAGAGCAGGGCACTGACAGCGCCGAGCGTGGCATAGGCATAAAACATCAGCCTGAAGGCGTCCAAGGCGTTGACGCCAGCAAGCTTGAGATAGTCGGGCGCGGCCGCCGCTAGTGATCCGGCCGCCATCGACAACGCGCCGATCAGGCTATAGCGCGCAAATGTTCGGGTGCGTTCGTGGTCGGCAGCGCCGTGCGCCAGCATGGCGTGCTCCAGCGGCACCAGCACTCCGAGGTCACCGGTTGACGGATTGATGGTGCCGATAAAGGCGACCAGCGCCAGCAACGTCAAATGCTCGAATTGCGGGAACGCCAGGCCGGTGCACGCCATCAAGACGGCGCCGGCCAGCAGCATGTTGCGCAGGTCATGTCGGGGCGCGATGAATCCGATGGCCAAGGTCAGTACGGCCGTACCGAACAAGGAGGCCGACGCGACAATGCCGATCTGCGCCGCGTCGAAGCCGATCGCAGTCAGATAGGCCGGCAAAATAATGATCGCGAAGCCGTCGCCGAAGCCGCGAACGCCGCGCGCGGCATAAAGAATGAAAATATCTGAGCGCATCGAAGAAACCTTGTGAGGTGAGCCGTGCAATTCGGTAGTAGTCATAGCTCTACCTTCGGCCTATTTTTTCTTTCGGAAAAACTTTATGCACATGTCGAACTCGGACTTGCATGTTTTGACTGAGTAGTTGGGTTTGCAGACCTTTGCTGTTCGTAGCAATCTTTGCAGTTACTAAATTGTTGTGCTTTTGCGGCGGAACCCCCGCTCCAAAAGCCAACGAGCAAAACGGCGGTGACTGAGAGGATTCTCATGGCGCTCTCCGATCAAGGGCTCACTATTTGGTTTCCCTGTAAACAAAATCGTCGAACGCGGTGACGCTGTCGGCCTTGGTCCATAGGCCGATCATCCCGGCGTCCTGAAACGTCGCATCCTCGACTTCGAAGACAGGCTTTTCGTTGTAAATGACTTTGAAACGGGTTCCCGCAAACTCGACGCGCAAGGTATGCCACTGCAAGGCCTGCACTGGAACGTTGACGCCGTAGCCGCCTTTGCGTCCGACAATATCGAGCGGGTTGCGAACGCCCTTGACCGTTTTGTAGAGGACGACGTTGTCCTCCAAAGCATTGGCTCGCACGACGTAATAGTTGTTGGCGTCCTTCGCGCGCCAGATGAGACCGGCAGCACGATCCTCCGAGCCTGCATTGGCCTTGAACTTTACCTCGACGAACCCGTCGCGGATGCTGCTGTCGGTCTTGAGCGCGACGGGAAAGGTCGCCTTGCCGGATTGCGTCAGCACATTGGGTTTTGTTGGGGCCGTTGGGTCTGCCTCGATGGTCCATTTGGGGACGCCTTTGCCCGTCATGGTGAGGGTCCAGCCTGCCGGCGCGGTGCCGGCTAGGCCGTCGTCAAAATTCACGATTTCGGCCATCGCATTTCCTCCCATTACAATCACAAACGCCATCGCGGCCAGAAGCAGTTTCAAAGAAACCCCCTCAGGCTTATTTTCGAGGTAAAAGTTCATTCGAAAAGCTTCACCGGGCCTTTGATGGCTTTCCAGGCGTAGTGCCCACCGGAAATGTATCGGGCATCGAATCCGGCTTTACGTAATGTCGCGGCTGTTTCGCACCCGATGTGAAAGCCATAAACGCAGAACGTGATGACGGGCTCTGTCTTTGACAGTTGACCGATCCATTCATCAACGCGTTCTGGATCGCGCCAGGTCGCCTGCTCCATAATATCCAGCGCCTTGGTGCTGTAATGCTTGGGACGTGTGTCGATGATCTGGACAGGAGTTCCAGAGTCGAGCATTGCCCTGACGTCTTCTACGGTAACGGAGGGTAGGTCAGCGAACTGCTTCTGATCCAGACGCTTCGGCGGCTCAACCTTGATTGCATCCTGATATCGCGATTGCACCGCGTTCCATTCGATGTTGTGCATGAACGCCGCAATGTATGCCGCCGCGTTCGGACCAAAATCGAGATGATAGGCGTGCTCATACATATCGAGCGCCAGGATCGGTATGCCACCTGCGATGCCTTGACTGTAATCGGACGATGTCTGATTCATGAGCCGACCATCGCGCGGCACATAAGTGAGCAGCACCCAGCCGGGACTTCCCGACAAGGCGGTTGCTAAGGCAACAAACTCCTGACGCCAAAGGTCGACCGAGCCGAAATCGCGGGCAATCGCACCTGCAATAGTCTCAGGAAGCGTTCTTCCGTCTCCACCGAGACTCGCAAAATATAGTTCATGTAGGAGCGCGGAATTAAGTTCTGTGAACTGGTCACGTTTCAGACGGCTAATAACGTCGGCTGGCGCCGTGTTGAGGTCGAGCGATTCGAGTTCTTTGGTGATCGCATTGAGCCGATTGAGAGCGCCGCCGTAGTTATGTTCGTAGTGGCTCTCAATAAGACGCGGTGTGATGCCATTCAGCGTCCAAGGTCGGCAGAACAACGGGGCTATTTGGTATTTCATTGGGGACTCCTTAAGGAGAAGAAGAAAAAGGAGTTTTCAGTCTTGGAACGGAATCGCGAAGCGCGCCGCGTTCATTTCCAAAATGGCTTGCGAGCTTCGTCGTTTGCTTGGCGGCGCGAGATGCCGATATCGAGGAGTTGGTGGTCGTCCAGCTCTAAAAGCTGTTGGCGCTGACGCCAACGCTCCTGCATCCGGCCCGCTAGTTCAAACGGATTGGGAATTGACCAAGCAAGGGCGGACGGCCGCGAGGTCGCAACAATGAATATCGATGATTTGCAGGTGCTGCTGCCGCAAGACATGTCTCACCTCCGTTAACGGAGCGAGACAACGCTTGGCTGCAAGGGCAGCTGACCGGGCGGTTGTCGTAGGCCCGGACAACGCTGCACATAACATCCGCCAAACGAACATACAAGTAGCAGCCGTCGGCCGCGTCACCGACCAAGTTTGGTTTTCGCTTCTTCCGGCCATTGTTGCTTACCGGAAGTCGCAGTATTTCCCGCTGATCAAGCGGCCTCTAGCGGTCACTTGAACACGCCGGCCTATCACTCCACCACGATCTTGACCTGCTCGCCGGGCTTCAAGTGCTCGCCGCTCGATAACCCGTTGAGCACCAGAAAGCGCGCGCGCTTCTTGTCGGTCGCCATCCGGCCCGCCAGCGTCTCGATGCTGTCGGACGGCTTCACCGCGACGATCTTGATGCGCAGCGGCCGCACCTCCTGGCTCTCCTTCAGGCTCATGCGGCGGAAGCTGTTGATCGCCTCGCGAAACGTGCGGTCGGTCTCGGCGCTTTTCTGCTTCGAGGCGAAGATGAAACGATAGACGTCGGAGCCGAACCGGATCGCGTAAAGCCGAAACGACCATTGGTCGCCGCTCGCGGTCGCGGTCGCCGCCGGGAAGCCGTTGATGGTCAGCTCCTCGACATTGGCGGCGTCGACATTCTCGATCCAGCCGGAGCGCAGGTAATCCGACAGCGTCTGCTGCGCCGGCACCTGCACGACGTCGAGGCGGAGCGCCTGGCCGCCGCCTTCCTTGACGCCGAGCACCGCTTGCGCGGTGTTGTCGAGCGAGAAGCCTTGCGGCGCGACGAAGGTGAAGCCGAGCTTGGGATGCAGGAAGCGCCGCCCGCGCACGAAGCCTTCGCTCGGATCTTCGCCATAGACCATGCCGTTGAGCCCGCCGAGATAGTCGGCGCGGTCGCGGCGGCCGCCGCCGGGGCCGGAGAATTGCCGGGCGTTGGCCTGCGCGTTTTTCACGCGGTCGGGCGTTGCCGGGTGGGTCGAGAGAAAGTCGCGGGTGCGCGGGTCGGCTTCGCCGCCGGAGGTTTTCACCTCGGCGTTTCGTTGCATGTCGTTGAGGAAGCGCACGGCGCCGTATGGATCGTAGCCGGCGCGCGCCGCGATGCCGACGCCGATGCCGTCGGCCTCGAATTCCTGGGCGCGCGAAAAGCTCGCCAGCGTCAATTTGGATTTGGCGAGCGCCAGCGCGCCAAGCTGCGGATCGCCGAGCACGTCGTTCGCCACCGAGGCGATGATCACCGATTGGCGCGCCTGCTCCTCGCGGATATTGGCGTGGCGCGCGATGACGTGCGCCATTTCGTGCGACAGCACGGAAGCCAGCTCCGAGCTGTCGCTGGCGAGCGAGATGATGCCGCGCGTGATGTAGAGCTGGCCGTTCGGCAGCGCGAAGGCGTTGATCGCCGGCGAATTCAGGATAACGACCTGGTATTTCAGGTCGGGCCGCTCCGACGCCGCGACCAGGCGCGCCACGGTATGGTTGATCAGCGCCTCGAGCTTGGCGTCGCCATAGGCGCCGCCATAGGTGGCGAGGATGCGGGCGTGCTCGCGCGCCTCGGCCGGCGGCGTGGCCGCCTCGCGCGGCGGCGCTTCCGGCAGCGAAACCGTGCGGAAGTCCGGCGTCGCGGTGCACGATGCCAGACCGGTGGCCAGAACAACGCCGAGCAACGCCAGATAAAGCGCAGAGCATCGCCGAACTCGCGCGAACAACGCCGATGGTAGCTGTGTTCTGCGTTCGGTCATGAATTAGTTCGCCAGTTCGATCTGCTCGGGACGCGAGGCTTCCATGATCGGCCCGCCGCGCTGCTCGATCACGCCGCGCACGCGAATCCGCCTGCCTTCCAGTTGCTTAGGATCGATTCCCAGCACGGCGGAGAAAACCCGTTGATTGCGCCTTAAAATTGTCACGCTGAAATCCCGCGTGTAACGCCGCCCGAAGTTCAGGTATATGGTGGATCCGCTCTCCCGCACCGACAACACTTGGCCTTCGACCAGCGCAAAATGGCCTCTGCGCGCGGCGATAGCCTGCGCCTGTGCCGCCGGCAAGGGCCCGGCGTCGGCGCTGCTCCACATTCCCCGGCCGTTGTCGCGCGCCTGTTGCTCCAGGTTCAGCAGTTCGCGTGTGCAATTGCCCGCCAGCCCATAGACTTGCGAGGAAACCTGCGCAAATCCGCCAGCCAGCATGGCATTTTGAATGGATTGATCGCCGTCAAAAGCCAAAGCCACCAATCGTCCATAACGATCGTGCGTCGCAGCCGCCGCCTTGAACGTCAGCATTTTGCCGCTGATGAGGCCTTGCAACGCCGCTTTAGCCTGCGCGCCCGCGCTCGATTCTAGCGGCGGCACTTCAATGCCGGCAAGCCTGACCTCGCGGCCGTCTTCCAGCACCAAAGTCCGGCCATCGCGCGTCCATGCGGCCTTGCCTGACGCGACGACGGCAATGTCGCATTTCGGCGTCGCTAAATTTGCAGGCGTCTGAGCGCGCGCATCAGACATCCAGCCGAGGACGGCTGCGACGATCGCCAGCTTGAGAGCTTTTACAGGCCACATCGCGCACCATTAAATACGAACCGTGTAGCTACTTCTCGAGTTGCAGCAAATGCCCGATTAGCGATATCGCTGGGGCTGGATGCGGTCCCGTAGCTCAGCCGGATAGAGCAGCGGTTTCCTAAACCGAAGGTCGGAGGTTCGACTCCTCTCGGGACCGCCAATCAAGATGCCCGCTTTTTGCTAAGTATTTGTAAAATAACGACTTTTCGCCAAAATCGGCAAATTTTGTGGAACTCGATTTCGCCATATAATTAATAATTAAGCACAAACGTGCGCTTGATCACACCCGGTGGGCCGGTTTGGTGCTAATTGACTGCCATCGTTAAGGGTCTTCGGAATTTGCCGCGCGCTCGAACCGAATTCTTGAAAACGCGCGCGATGCCGGACCAAAAATAAGTTTTTTAGGGGCGAGACCAAAGTGTTGCGATTAGAGTCCGGGCCGGATTTCCAGACCGGCATCGATCTCGGCGGCCAGTTTAATGTCGTCCGGCACGACGCCGCGTCGCCGGACCACGTCGTCACGATTCCCAGCCCCGATCTGATGTTCTCCGGCGACTACAAGCGCGCCGGTACCGATCTCGTGCTGTCGTCGCCGGACGGCGAACATCTCACCGTCCACGACTATTTCCGCGGCGACAAGCGGCCGGCGCTGTCGGCGCCGAATGGCGCCACGCTTAGCGGCGACATCGTCGAGGCACTCACTGGACACGGACCTTACGCGCAGGCGGCCTCAACGCCGGCTGACGCGCCGCAAACCATCGGCCGCGTCGCTTCGGTGCAAGGCAATGCGACCGCGATACGCAATGGCGTCGCGGTGGCGCTCAATGCCGGCGACGCCGTCTACAAGGGCGACGTGGTGCAGACCGCAAGCACCTCCGCGGTCGGCGTCATCTTCACCGATGGCTCGACGTTCAATCTGTCGGCCAGCGCCCGCATGGTGCTCAACGAATTCATTTATGACCCGAACGGCACGTCGAATGCTGCAACGATCAGCCTGGTGCAAGGTGCGATCTCTTTCCTCGCCGGCCAGGTGGCGAAGACCGGCGACATGAAGGTCGCCACTCCGGTCGCGACGATGGGCATTCGCGGCACCGCGGTGAACGTCAACATCAGCGCCGACAACGGCGCGACCAATATTTCCGTGATGGCCGAGGCGGACAACATCACGCATACCGTTCAGGTGTTCGCGTTGCCGACGCAGGCCGATATCGCCGCCGGCAAGACGGTCGGCGCGCTGCTCGGCACCGTCACCAGCAACAGCGGCGTGTTCACGTTCAATCCGACGCCGACCGGCGTGCTGGTGCAGGAAATCGCCAAGGACGTCGCGACGATCCAGCATGAAATGGCGATCCTCCAGCAGGTGTTTCAAACCCAGTTTATCGGCCAGCAATTTCTGCAGGGGCCGGATGTTTCGGACACCAAGACTGCGCAAGGTCCCACCGGTACCCAATTCATTGTCAGTGATTCCTCGACGACACATCATGCGACCCCCACCAACAATAACGTTGTCGATCCGACGGTCATCAAGGTGGTGATCGGCACGGAGGACACCGGCGGTTCAAAGCAGAACGGCCCGGTTCATCAAAACACCGCGCCGGTCGCGCACTCCGATACCGACGGCGTCGTCGCGGCCGGAATTAAGCCCGGCAATGTCGCATTCGCGGGCACCCCTGTTGTCCACGGCAATGTCCTTGACAATGACACCGACGTTGATCCGGCAGACACCAAGACCGTCAGCAGCGTCAGCCCGGCCAGCGCCCACCTGCACGGCACGTTGTCGCTCGGCGCCGACGGCAACTACACCTACACGCTCGACAACAGCAGCCCGCTGACCCAGCAGCTCGCGGCCGGCGAGACGGCGCAGGACATTTTCAACTACACGATCAAAGACTCTGACGGGGCGACTTCGACCTCGACGCTGACCATCACCATCACCGGCACCGACGATGCACCGGTGATCGCCGTCGCCGACAAGGCGCAAACCGACGCCATCACCGAGCACGACCTTACGACCGCGTCTACTACGCCCGATGTGCGCACCGGCACCATCCATTTCACTGACCTCGATCTCAGCGACCGGCCAACGGCGACGATCAGCAGTCAGGCTCTGACTTATCGGGCGGCCGACGGGCACCTCCTGACGCTGACCATTGATGAAGCCGACGCGCTGAAGAAGGCATTCAAGATCGCGGCCGAGGCCAATACCAACGACGGCACGATCGACTGGAAATACAATATTCAAGACGGGAAATTGGATTTTCTCGCCAAGGGCGAGAAGGTGACCTTAATCTCCACCGTGCTGGTGGATGATGGCCACGGCGGCACCGATACCGCAACCGTCACCGTCACGCTGACCGGCATCGACGACAAGCCGATCATTTCCCCGCTGGACAAGATCCAAAGCGACACGGTCGCCGAGCTGTCGAACACGACCGGCGCGCTGACGATCGATCATGCCGCCGGCGGCGTCATTCATTTTAGCGACGTCGATCTGACCGACCGGCCGACCGCGATGATCGACAGCCAGAACGCGGTTTACAAGTCTGCCGATGGAATGACCTCGCTGGCGCTGTCGGCTGCGCAGGTCGGCGTGATCATGGCGGCATTCACGATCGCGCCGGCGGCTGCCAACGCCAACAACGGCGCGACCAACTGGGCCTACAACATCGCCGACAGCAGCCTGGATTTCCTGGCGGCCGGCGAAACGGTCACGCTGACTTCGGTTGTCTTGCTGGACGACCACAATGGCGGCACCGATACTTCGACCGTGACGGTCACCATCACCGGCACCAACGATGCGCCGGTTGTGAGCGGCGCGGTTGCCGACGCGTCGGTCATCGAAGACGGTTCGCCCAGCGCGTTGAATGCCCTGACACATGCATCGGACGTTGACCACGGCACCACGCTTTCAGTCGTCAATGTTCCCGCAACGCTCGGCGTGTCCTACGATGCGGTGAGCCATACCTTCACGCTCGATTCGTCCAACGCCGCCTATCAGCATCTTGCCGACGGGCAGACCACCACCGTCACGGTAAACTACGGCGTGTCGGACGGTATCGCCACAACGCCGGGATCGGTGTCGTGGACGATCACTGGCACCAACGATGCGCCGGTCGCGGTGGACGACGCCGGTGCGGTGACTGCCGGCGGCGGCCCCATTACCGGCAACGTCCTCACCAACGATACCGACGCCGACGACAACCACGTTCTGACCGTCACCAATATCGTCGGCGGTGCGAACGCGTTCCAGACCATAACGGCGGACGGGATTTACGGCGAAATCATCGTCACCAAATCGACCGGCGCCTACACCTACACGCTGGGCGCCGACGCGAGCCAACAGCATGCCGTGGCGGCGCTGCCGGCCGGCCAGCAGGCCGAGGAAGATTTCGTCTACACGGTCGGCGACGGGCTCGGCGGCATGGCCGACGCGCATCTCAAGATCACCGTCACCGGCATTGACGATGCGCCGGTCACCTCGGCGGTCACGCTGACGGCGATCGACGAGGACAGCGGCGCGCGGCTGATCACGCAGGCCGAGCTTTTGGCTAATGCGTCCGATGTCGACAGTGCGTCATTGACGGCGACCGGTCTGGCCGTCACGTCGGGCAACGGCACACTGGCAGACAATCACGACGGCACCTGGAGCTATACGTCGGCTTCGAATGACGACACATCGGTGGCGTTTTCCTACCAGGTTACCGATGGCAAGCTGAGCGCGGACGGCAGCGCCACGCTGGACCTCACGCCGGTCAACGACGCGCCGGTGGCCAACGATTTCACGCTGGGCAACGACCAGATTGTCTTCAGCGAGGATACCGACACCGCGATTGACTCGTCGGTGTTGCTCGCTAACGTCTCTGATGTCGACAGCAATAATGTCGTCGTCACGTCGGTGGGCGATCCGAACAGCCACAGCGCGCATGATGGCACCGTCACCTTGAATAATGGCATCGTGAGCTATACGCCCGCGGCGAACTTCAACGGGGCCGACAGCTTCACCTACACCGTCTCGGATGGAGCCCTGACCTCTACGGCGACGGTCAAAGTCTCGGTTGCCGCGGTCCAGGATACATTCGTGTTCGCGCAAGGCGGCGGGCATGACACGGTGGTCGGCTTCGATACGACGTCCGCTCACGCCGACTATCTCGATGCATCTGCTTTCGTCGCTAATACTCCGGAAGCCATTCAGGCATTTTTGGATTCGGCGGATAACACCACGCTCGGCCTGCTGTTCACGCAAGTCGATGACAGCATCCTCTTGAAGGATGTGCATTCGTTGATGGCCGACCATGTGATTGGTGCGACTCAGGCCGCCTGACGAGCGCGGCTCAGGCGTCGACTGGCCGGCCTAAAGGCTTATAATCATTCATATGTTCGCGCGCAGCCCGCAAAATCCGCAGCCCGGCGCCCGCTCCGAACTCGCGGCGGCGCTCAATTCCTGCCGCAACGCCTTTATCGGCATCGGCGTGATGAGCGGCATGATCAACGTGCTGTATCTCACCGGCTCGTTCTTCATGCTGGAGGTCTACGACCGGGTGCTGCCGAGCCGCAGCGTGCCGACGCTAGTCGGCCTCATCGTCCTCGCGGCCGGCTTATACATCGCGCTCGGCATTCTCGACACGATTCGCGGCCGCGTTCTGGCGCGGATCGGCGCCAGTCTCGACGAGGCACTCAACGCCCGGGTGTTCGACACCATCGCACGGCTGCCGCTCAAGGTCGGCCAGCGCGCCGACGGCCTGCAGCCGATGCGCGATCTCGACAGCATCCGCGCGTTCCTGTCCGGCCTCGGTCCGGTCGCAATGTTCGATCTGCCGTGGCTGCCGATCTATCTCGCGATCTGCTTTGCGTTTCATCCGCTGATCGGCATCACCGCGCTGGTCGGCTCACTCATCCTGGTGGCGCTGACGCTGTTCACCGAAACGCTGACGCGCGATCCGGTGAAGGACGCCGCGCGGTTCGCGGCTACGCGGACCGGCCTCGTTGAAGCAAGCCGCCGCAATGCCGAGGCGCTGATCGCCATGGGCATGGTCGGCCGGCTTGGCGCGCGCTGGGACGAGTCGAACCGTAAATTCCGCGACAGCCAGCAGCGCGTCAGCGACGTCACAGGCGGCCTGGGCGCGACCTCGAAGGTGCTGCGGATGATGCTGCAATCGGCGGTGCTCGGCGTCGGCGCCTATCTCGTGATCTATCAGATGGCGACGGCCGGCATCATCATCGCCGGCTCGATACTGAGCGCGCGGGCTTTGGCGCCGGTCGATCTGGCGATCGCCAACTGGAAGGGGTTCATCGCCGCGCGCCAGGGCTGGCAACGCCTCAGCAAGCTGCTGGCGCTGATGCCGCCGCGACCGGCGCAGATGCAGCTGCATGCGCCGAACCGGAGTCTGTCGGTCGAGAACGCGGCGGTCGCGGCGCCCGGGACCCAAAAGATCGTGGCACAGGACATCAATTTCACGCTCGAAAAAGGCAGCGCGGTCGGCATTATCGGGCCGAGTGGCTCGGGCAAGTCGTCGGTCGCCCGCATGCTGGTCGGCATCTGGGCGCCGGCGCGCGGCAAGGTCCGGCTCGACGGCGCGGCGCTCGATCAATGGTCGTCTGACGAGCTTGGTGTCCATCTCGGCTATCTGCCGCAGGACGTTGAACTGCTGGCCGGGACCGTGGCGCAGAATATCGCGCGCTTCGAGCCGCAAGCCGAAGCCGCCCACATCATCGCCGCGGCCAAGGTCGCCGGCGTGCACGAGTTGATCGTCGGTCTGCCGGACGGCTACGAAACCCAGATCGGCGAGCAGGGTGCCGCACTGTCTGCGGGCCAGGCGCAACGCATCGCGCTGGCGCGCGCGCTCTATCGCGACCCGTTCCTCCTGGTGCTGGACGAACCGAATTCCAACCTCGATGCCGAGGGCGACGAGGCTTTGACTCGGGCGATCCTCGCGGCACGCGCCCGGGGCGGAATTGTCGTTGTTATTGCGCATCGGCCGAGCGCCATCGCCGGCGTCGATCTGCTAATGGTGATGAAGAACGGCCGTCAGCAGGCGTTCGGGCCGAAAGACGCGATCATGAGCAAGGTGATGCAGCCCGGCTCGTTGCCGGCGCCGCTCAAGGTGGTGTCCGACGTGGCCGGGCGAAAGGCGTAAAACGTATGAAAAACCAGACGCTTCCAAATGCGCAACAATCGATCCGCCGGCACCTGATGACGGGCATCGCCGTGGTCGCGCTGCTGGCCGGCGGCGTCGGCGGCTGGGCCGGGACCACGGAGTTGTCCGGCGCGTTGATCGCCCAAGGCTCGATCGTCGTCGATACCAATGTGAAGAAAGTGCAGCACCCAACCGGCGGCGTGGTCGGCAAGGTCAACGTGCGCGACGGCGACCACGTCAAGACCGGCGACATCCTCGTGCAGCTCGACGACACCGTGACCCGGGCCAATCTGGCGATCGTGACCAAGGGGCTCGACGAGTTCGGGGCGCGCAAGGCGCGGCTCGAGGCCGAGCGCGACGGCAACGACAAAATCGTGTTTCCCGCCGATATTCTCTCGCGCGAAGACAATCCGGGCGTCGCCAATGCGATCGCCAACGAACGCAAGCTGTTCGAATTGCGCCGCACCGCGCGCTCCGGCCAGAAGGCGCAGTTGCGTCAGCGCATCGTTCAATTGCAGGAAGAAATTGGCGGTCTCAGCGGCCAGCAAAACGCCAAAGCCCGGGAAATCGCGTTGATCGGCCAGGAGCTCGAGGGCGTGCGGGAACTGTGGCGCAAGAACCTCGTGCAGATCAACCGGCTCACCGCGCTGGAGCGCGATGCCGCGCGCGTCGAAGGCGAGCGTGCCCAGTTGATCGCATCGGTCGCGCAGGCGAAAGGCAAGATCGTCGAAACAGAATTGCAGGTCATCCAGATCGATCAGGATTTGAGCAGCGAGGTCGCCAAGGATATGCGCGAGGCCGACGGCAAGATCGGTGAATTCATCGAGCGCAAGGTGACCGCGGAAGATCAGCTCAAACGCATCGATATCCGCTCGCCGCAGGACGGCACCGTGCTGCAATCCAACGTGCATACCGTCGGCGGCGTGGTCACGGCCGGCGACGCTCTCATGCTGATTGTGCCGGATGCGGATAATCTGACGGTCGAAGCCAAGGTCAATCCGCAGGATGTCGACCAGTTGCAGCTTGGCCAGGCGGCGATGCTTCGCTTCACCAGCTTCAATCAGCGAACCACCCCGGAAATTCGTGGCAAGGTGGCGCGCATCTCGGCCGACACCCAGACCGATCAACGCACTGGCCAAAGTTACTACACCGTTCGCATCGCAATGCCGACCGACGAAGTTCTCAAGCTCGGCGACGTCAAGTTGATCCCGGGTATGCCGGTCGAAGCCTTCGTGCAGACCGGAGAACGCACCGTGTGGTCCTATCTGGTCAAGCCGCTGAACGACCAATTGATGCGTGCGTTTCGGGAAAAGTGAAGCGGCTAATTGGCGTCGCGTGACACGGGTCTAGTCGGATGGAACGGCTCTCGCGCATGGCGCGCCGATTTGGGATTTCGCGAACGCTGTGCATTGCGCTGCTGCTGGCGCTGGCGGCATTGCGGGTTGCCGACCCGGTGCCGCTTGAAGAATTGCGGGTGCGCACCTTCGACATGTTTCAGTTGATCCGCCCGCGCGTCGCGACTCAAAATCCCGTCGTCATCGCCGATCTCGACGAAAAAAGCCTGAAAGCCGTAGGTCAGTGGCCGTGGCCGCGCACGGTGGTCGCCGACATGGTGACGCGGCTGACCGGGCTCGGCGCGGTCGTCGTCGCCTTCGACGTGGTGTTTGCCGAGCCGGACCGGATGTCGCCGGGGCTTGCCGCGGACGCCTACCGCGACCTCGACGATGCGACGCGGCAGAAACTCAAAGCCTTGCCGAGCAATGACCAGGTCATGGCCGATGCGGTCCGCGCCTCGCGAGTAGTGCTCGGCGAATCCGGATTGCCGACTCCTGAGGGAACCGGGGTCGACCCGCACCCGATCGGCATTGCGACGCTGGGCGGCGACCCGAGGCCCTTTCTGTTCAACTTCCCCGGCATTCTCCGCAATGTTCCGGTTCTCGAACAGGCCGCCGCGGGGCATGGCCTGTTCACAATCCGCGCCGAGCGCGACGGCATCGTGCGGCGCGTTCCGATGGTGATGCTGGCGCATAACGACATCATGCCTTCGCTGAGCCTCGAAATGCTCCGCGTGGCGACCGGCGCCTCGACGCTGGCGATCCGGTCCGACGAAGCCGGGATTCGCGCGGTCGCGATCCCCGGTTTCGCCATCCCGACCGACCGCAACGGCCAGCTCTGGATCCATTTCGCGCGGCACGATCCGGTGCGCTATATCTCGGCCGCCGATGTGCTCAGCGGCAGCGTCGATCCGGCTCGCGTTGCCGGCAAGCTGGTGCTGGTTGGCACCTCCGCGGTCGGGTTGCTTGACGTCAAAACCACCCCGATCGATCCGGTGCTGCCGGGCGTCGAGGTGCATGCCCAAATCCTCGAAAGCGTGTTGTCGCGCTCGGTACTGTCGTCGCCGAACTACGCAATCGGCGCGGAACTCGCGCTGGCGATCCTGATTGGCATCATCATTATCGCGTTGGCGCCGGTGCTGGGCTCCGCGGCGTTGCTGGCGCTCGGCGCCGTCACCGTCGCGCTGATGGTCGGCACGTCGTGGTATTTCTACACGCAACAACAACTGCTGATCGACTTTACGTATCCGCTGCTGTCGAGCCTCCTCGTCTATCTCACGTTGGTGTTCGGCAATTACTTCAGCGAGCAGGCGCAGAAGCGGCAGATCCGTGCCGCCTTCGGCCAATATCTCTCGCCGGCGCTGGTCGAGCAACTCGCCAAGTCGCCGGAAAAACTCGTGCTTGGCGGCGAGCAGCGCAACATCACGATCATGTTCAGCGACGTGCGGGGCTTCACTTCGATCTCGGAACTCTACAAGGACGACCCGCACGGCCTGACGACGCTGATGAACCGCTTGCTCACGCCGCTCACCAACGCGATCATCAATCGCAACGGCACCATCGATAAATATATGGGCGATGCGATAATGGCGTTCTGGAACGCACCGCTCGACGACCCGCAGCATCAGACCAATGCCTGCGAGGCCGCCCTCGACATGCTCCAATGCATCGAGAAGCTCAACCACGAGCGTGAGGAAGAGGCCAAAAGCAACGGCACGCCGTTCATTCCGCTGCGGATCGGGATCGGCATCAACACCGGCACCTGCGTGGTCGGCAACATGGGATCCGATCTACGTTTCGACTATTCGGCGTTGGGCGACAGCGTCAATCTGGCGTCGCGGCTGGAGGGTCAGTCGAAATCCTATGGACTGCCGATCATTGTCGGTTCGCGCACCGCGGCAGTCGCCCAGGACAAGTTTGCCACCATCGAAATCGATTATGTTGCGGTAAAGGGCAAAAAAGAACCGGAAACGGTCTACGCAATTCTCGGTGGCGGCGATGTTGCGAAGTCGGAAGAATTCAGACGCTTTAGCGAGGCGAGCGGCAGCATGCTGGCGTGCTATCGCGCGCGGGATTGGGATGCGGCCGAGGCGGTGCTGGCGGAGATGCGTCTGGCCGGAAAGACCTGGAAAGCTGACCACTTTGTCGACCTTTATTCGGAACGCACCTGGGCGTTTCGCGAAAGCCCGCCGCCGGAAGACTGGCTTGGCGTTTTCGAAGCGCAAACCAAGTAGGAATTTCGCGATGGCGGTGATTTGAGACAATGGCGCAGTTTCCTTTCAGTGTGCGTTTCTGGGGCGTTCGTGGCAGTATCCCGTGCCCCGGGCCGGCGACGCTGCGTTACGGCGGCAACACGTGCTGCGTTGAAATACGCTGTGGCGATCGCATCCTGATTTTCGACGCCGGCACCGGTATTCGCCCGCTCGGCGCCTCGTTGGTCGGCAATACCGAAATCACAACCACTGATATTTTCTTCAGCCATTGCCATATCGACCATTTGATCGGCCTGCCGTTTTTCGAGTTTTTGCATCACAGCGATCACCAGGTCCGGCTGTGGGGCGGGCAGCGCGACCGTGCCGCGCATCTCGAAAGCGCGTTGCGCAAACTGCTGAGCCATCCGCTGTTTCCGATTGAGCTGGAGGCTCTAAAGGCCAACCTGGATATTCGCAGTTTCAGCGCCGGCGAAACCATCACCCCGCATCCGGGCATCACGCTGCGGACCGCGGTGCTCAATCACCCAGGCGGTGCGACCGGGTACCGGATCGAATATGACGGACGTTCAATCGCCTATCTGACCGATCTCGAAATGAAAAACGGCCAGGTCGATGACGCGGTGTTGGCGTTGGCCAAGGACGCCGCGCTGGTGATCGTCGACGCGACTTATACCGATGACGAGGTCGCCATCCATGCCGGTTGGGGTCATTCGAGCTGGCAACAGGTGGTGGCGTTTGGCAATCGGGCGGGTGCGCGCAAGCTCTGCCTGTTTCACCACGATCCCGAGCATGACGACGACTTCATGGATCGGATCGCCGCCGCTGCCAGCAAAGCGCGGCCCGGCACCATCGTCTCGCGCGAAGGGCTTGTCATCGATATCTGACGCGCGAGACACCGCGCGCTTTTAGTCGCCGGCCAGCGCTTCGAGCTCGGCCTGCTTGATGATCACGATTGAATTTTCTTCGACGCGGACCACGCCCCGGCGCTGCCATTCGCGCAGGCATTTGTTGACGCTCTCGCGGGTCGCCACGATCATGTTGCCGAGCTCGCGCTGCGAGAGCCGGATGTGCCCGCCGGCGCTGCCGTGGCCGGGCCGGCCGGAGATTCGCAACAGCGCCTTCGCCAGTCGTGCCGGCAATTCCAGAAACGCCACTTCAGCGATGTGCTGGTCGGTATGGCGCAGCCGTCCGCACAGCACCTCAATCAGCCGCAGCCATCCGCTCGGCTGGCGCTCGAGAAACGCCAGCACGTCGCGGCGCTCCAGAATGGCAAGAGTGCAAGCGGTCATTGCCTGAGCGTCGGCAGTACGTTCCTTGCCGTCGAGCAGCGCAATTTCGCCGAGCACCTCGCCCGGCTGAAGCAAAGCGAGCACGACCTCGCGGCCCTCCAGCGAATGGATGCTGACGCGCACCGATCCACTGAGGATCGCCATCATGCTGTCGCCGGACGATCCCATCGCAAAGATCTTGTCGCCGGGCGCAAAATGCTTGATGCGGGCTTGCGCGACCAGGCCCTTGCGTTCGTCCGGGCTCAGTCCGCGAAACAGGATGCACTCGCCGAGCAGGCGGCGGGCTTCCGCCAGCACATTCTTGTCCGCCGTCGGGATGGATTCGTTTGGCACGTGCATTCCGTTCGGTGGTCGAAATGCGCTTTCGACTGAAGGCCGGCGTCGTCATTCGTATACTACGATGCGGGACCGGGGCGGGAACAATCGGAAATCGTCATCTGCTGCCGTCCCGTCGCCCCATAACGAAAGGCCCGGCGTTCGGCCGGGCCTTTGTCTATCGCGCAATATGAACTCCGCCTAGCGCCGCCGGAAATTTGGCCGGCGTTGCTGCGGCGAGGGCGCCACCGCGTCGCCCTTGTGACGGAAGCTGATGCGCCCGCGCTGGAGGTCGTAGGGCGACATTTCGACAATCACCCGGTCGCCAACGCCGGTGCAGATGCGGAATTTGCGCATCTTGCCTGCGGTATAGGCCAGCACCTCATGCTCGTTATCGAGCTTCACGCGGAAATTGCCGTCCGGCAGCACTTCCGTCACGGTACCGTCGAACTCCAGCAATTCTTCCTTCGCCATTCGCAATTCTCCAATCAGCGTGGCTGCAGGAATGTAACATTGGCGATCGCCCTTGGCTCGCCCTTCGTGTGGTCCGACGGGGACCTTTCCGGATGCCTGGTGGCGGCGTGCGATTGCGGGCGGCCGCCGCGCTGGTCGCGGCGGGGCTGCTGGGTGCCACGATGATTGCGGCCGTTCTGACGGTGCACGTTGTGGCCATTACCATTGCCATGACCATGGCGCTTGGCCGCTGGCTGTTGCGCCGGGCGCGGCCCGGTGCGGCGGTCGGTTGCTGGAATGGTCATGCGGATCAGCTGCTCGATATCACGCAGGAACGGCGCTTCCTCGTAATCGCAGAACGAGATCGCGAAGCCGGCGGCGCCAGCGCGCGCAGTGCGGCCGATGCGGTGGACGTAGCTTTCCGGGATGTTCGGCAGGTCGTAGTTGACCACGTGGCTGATGCCGTCGACATCGATGCCGCGCGCTGCGATGTCGGTCGCTACCAGGGTGCGCACGCTGCCGCTACGGAAGGCCGCGAGTACGCGCTCGCGTTGGCCCTGCGACTTGTTGCCGTGGATGGCCTCGGCCTTGAGGCCAGCCTTGATCAGGCCGCGCACCACCTTCTCGGCGCCGTGTTTGGTACGGGTGAAAACCAGTACGCGGTCGGTCTTTTCGTTCTTGAGCATTTCGGTCAGCAGGCCGGGCTTCGATGCCCGGTCGGTCAGAATGACGCGCTGGTCGACCTTCTCGGCGGTGGAGGCTTGCGGCGTTACCGCGACGCGGGCGGGATCGCGCAACATCTGGTCGGCGAGCCTGGTGATTTCCTGCGGCATGGTGGCCGAGAAAAACAGAGTTTGCCGGTCCTTCGGCAGCATCGCCACGATTTTGCGGATGTCGTGGATGAAGCCCATATCGAGCATGCGGTCGGCTTCGTCGAGCACCAACACCTCGATTTTGTCGAGCCGCGAGGCGCGTTGATCGACCAGGTCGAGCAGGCGGCCCGGTGTTGCAACCAGAACTTCGACGCCGTGCGACAGCTCACGGATCTGCCGATTGATCGGCACGCCGCCGATCGCCAGCGCGACCGCAAGCGGGCGGATGTTCTTGCCGTAGGTGCGGAAGCTGTCACTGATCTGGCCGGATAGTTCGCGGGTCGGCGAAAGCACCAGCACGCGGCAGGCTTTGCGCTCGGGACGCAGCCGCTTGGCGATCAGGTGATTGAGGATCGGCAGCGCGAAGGCCGCCGTCTTGCCGGTTCCGGTCTGTGCGATGCCGATGACATCGCGTCCGCTCATCGCGAGGGGAATGGTCTGGGCCTGAATGGGAGTGGGAGTGACGTAGTTCTCGCTCGCGAGCGCGCGAGTGATCGGCTCTGCGAGGCCGAAGTCTTGAAATGAAGTCAAACAGTCTCTTTCTATCTAGGACGAGGCGGCCGCAACGCATGTGCGTCCGGCGGACTCGCGGGGTTACAAAGACATCCCGCGTTGCCAGGGTTGTCGGCTATTGGAGAAACGGAAGAGGCGGGGCGAAACCGGAGCCGGTCTCGTGCACGCGGCCCGCAAAGCCTGAGTGAACAGGCGATTCATCCGCGCGGTTGATATGGCAGGCGGATGAGTTGTTTTCAAGGCTGGTGACGTGACCTAGCGCCGGAATGATGAATAAAGTGCAGCGGCGCGATCTATCGACAAGGCCAGCTTAATCGGGGATTGTCGGGGCGGAAACCGGGTCAAAAAGACTGAAAAACAAGGGTTTGGAGACGTTTCGTATGGCTTTTTCGGGAGCTTCCAGCGCACTATCGCGTTTCACGGTGCTCGATTTGACCCGCGTGCGCTCAGGCCCGACCTGCGTTCGCCAGCTCGGCGATTGGGGCGCCAAGGTCATCAAGATAGAGCCGCCGCCGCACCTGTCGGAAGGCGAAGGCCCCGGCGGGCCGCGCGAAAGTTCCGACTTCCAGAATCTGCAACGCAACAAACGCGCCATGACGCTCGATCTCAAGTCGCCGGCGGGCATAGCCGCGTTCAGGCGCATGGCCGCGAAGGCCGATGTCGTGGTCGAGAATTTCCGTCCCGACGTGAAAGATCGTCTTGGCGTCGACTACCAATCGCTGCGCGCGATCAACAAAGGCATCGTGCTCGCCAGCATTTCTGGCTTCGGGCAGGATGGGCCTTACGCCAAGCGGCCGGGCTTCGACCAGATCGCGCAAGGCATGGGCGGGCTGATGTCGATCACTGGTTTGCCGGGACAGGGGCCGGTGCGCGTCGGCATTCCGGTTGCCGATCTCACCGCGGGATTGTTCTGTGCGCTCGGCATTCTCACCGCGCTGCTCGAGCGCGAGGTGTCGGGCGAGGGCCAGTGGGTTACGACCTCGCTGCTGCAGGCGCAGATTTTCATGCTGGACTTCCAGGCCGCGCGATTTCTCACCGAAGGTGAGGTGCCAAAACAGGCCGGCAACAACCATCCGACCTCGATCCCGACCGGCGTGTTCAAGACAAAGGATGGCCATCTCAACATCGCCGTCACCGGCGGCCCAATCTGGGACCGCTTCTGCAATGCGGTCGGCCATCCGGAATGGGTCGAAGCGCCGGATTACAAGAGCAGCAAGTTGCGCTCGAAAAACCGCGATGCGCTCAACGCCGAAATCGACAAGGTGACGGCGACGAAAACGAGCGCCGAATGGGTCGAGATATTCAACAAGGCCGGTGTCCCCTGCGGTCCGATTTATAATGTCGACCAGGTATTCGCCGACCCCCAAGTCCAGCATCTCGGCATCGCCAAGCAATCCGCCCGCGCCGATGGCAGCAAGCTCGGCCTGGTTGGCCAGCCCGTCACGCTATCGCGCACGCCGAGCAAAATCGCCGCACGGCCCCCCAATCTCGGCGAGCATACCGACGAGATACTCAAGGAATTCGGATTTGACGCCGACGAGATCAAGTCGCTGCATGAGGCGAAGGCGGTGTGAAATGCAAGCGCGCTCATATTCCGTCATGGCCGGGCTTGTCCCGGCCATCCACGTCTTGCTTTCTGAGTGGGGAAGATAAGGCGTCGATGCCCGGCACAAGGCCGGGCATGACGTGGAAAGGACACGACAAATGACGCAGACCGACAAGATGCTGTCGCGCAAGGAAGGCCGGGTCGGTTACCTGACCTTCAACAATCCGGAGCGTCACAACGCCGTCTCGCTGGATATGTGGGAAGCGGCGGAAGGCATTCTTGACGAATTCAAGCACGACACGAACATCCGCGTCGTTGTCATTACCGGTGCCGGCGGCAAGGCCTTCGTGTCGGGCGCCGATATTTCGAAGTTTGATAAGGAGCGTTCGACCCAGGAAGACATCGACCGCTACAATGAATCGGTCGATCGCGCCAACAACGCGTTCTATAAATTTTCCAAGCCCACCATCGCGATGATCCGCGGTTATTGCATCGGCGGCGGTGTCGGCCTCGCGTTGTGCTGCGACATGCGGATTTGCACCGAAGGCTCGAAATTCGGCGTGCCGGCGGCCAAGCTCGGCCTCGGCTACCGTTTCGATGGCCTCAAGAAGCTGGTCGATCTGGTAGGGCCGTCATTCGCCAAGGAGATATTTTTCACCGCGCGCCAGTTCACCGCCGCAGAGGCGCAAATGATGGGCCTGGTTAATCGCGTGCTGCCGGACACCGAACTCGAAAACTACGTCAGGGACTATGCCGACAGCATCGCCGGCAACGCGCCGCTGACGATTGATTCCATCAAATTTATTGTCGGCCAGACGGTCACCGACGAAAGCAAACGTGACTTGAAGAAAGGCGACGAGATGGTGCAAGCCTGCTTCGCCAGCAACGACTACAAGGAAGGCCGCAAGGCCTTCATGGAGAAGCGCAAGCCGCGGTTCACCGGCACGTAATCGCGTCTTCCCCGAATTGTTGTGCCCGCGGCAGACCGCAAGCCAGTGGCCGCGCCCGCCCGAAAATGCTAGTCCACCGGCCGGACAATGCCGGCATTAACGGAGTTCTCACTCATGTATACCGATCTCAAGCTTTTCATCGACGGCCAATGGCTCAACGGCGAAGGCCGCAAGGGCGAGGACGTGGTCAACCCGGCGACCGGCAAGGTGCTGGCGCAGCTGCCGCATGCCAGCAAGGCGGATCTCGATGCTGCGCTCGCCGCCGCCGAAAAGGGTTTCAAGGTGTGGCGCGCCACATCCGCCTATGACCGCTCCAAGATCATGCGCAAGGCCGCCGATCTGCTGCGCGAGCGGGCCGAGCATGTCGCCAAGGTGCAGACCCAGGAGCAGGGTAAAGTGTTCGGCGAGTCGCGTGTCGAGGTGCTGACCAGCGCCGATATTATCGACTGGTATGCCGAGGAAGGCCGCCGCGCTTATGGCCGCATCGTGCCAGGCCGGGGCAAGGGCGTGCGCCAGATCGTGGTACGCGAACCGGTCGGCGTCGTCGCCGCGTTCACCCCGTGGAATTTCCCGACGCTGACGCCGGTTCGCAAGATCGCCGGCGCGCTTGCGGCCGGCTGCTCGATCATCATCAAGGCTTCGGAAGAAACGCCGGGCGGCTGCGTTGAGCTGGTTAAATGCTTCGCCGATGCCGGACTGCCAGCGGGCGTGCTCAATATGGTGTTCGGCGTGCCGGCCGAAGTCTCAACGCATCTGCTGGCGTCGGACGTCGTGAAAAAAGTCTCGTTCACCGGCTCGATCCCGGTCGGCAAGCATCTCGCTGCGTTAGCGGCCAAGGGCATGAAGCGTGCGACCATGGAGCTTGGCGGCCATTCGCCGGTGGTGGTATTCGGCGACGTTGATCCGGAGAAAACCGCCGACACTATCGCGGCATTCAAATATCGGAACGCCGGCCAAGTCTGCATTTCGCCGACCCGCTTTTATGTGCAGGAACCGTCCTACAACAAGTTCGTCGCGCGCTTTACCGAATACGCCAAGAACATCAAGCTCGGCGATGGCATGGAGAAAGGCACGACCATGGGCCCGCTCGCCAATCCGCGCCGGCTCGACGCCATGGAAAACATCGTCAACGACAGCAAGAAACGCGGCGGCAAGATCGCCACCGGCGGCACCCGGTACGGCAATCAGGGGTATTTCTTCGAGCCGACCGTGATCACCGACCTGCCGGACGACAGCATGCTGATGACGCAGGAACCGTTTGGCCCGATGGCGCCGATCGTTCCGTTCAAGACCTTCGACGAAGTGGTCGAGCGCGCCAATTCGCTGCCGTTCGGTCTTGCGGCCTACGCCTTCACCAATTCGAGCGCGCAGGCACAGGCGATCGGCGACGCGATCAATTCCGGCATGGTCGGCGTCAACAGCGTGGGGATATCGACGCCGGAGACGCCGTTCGGCGGCATCAAGGAGAGTGGCTACGGCTCCGAAGGCGGCGTTGAGGGGCTCGAGGCCTACACCAACGTGAAGTTCATCTCGCAGGCTTGATGTGCTTGTCCCGGACGCGGTGCAGCGCGAAGCGTTGCACCGCTGATCCGGGACCTTCGAAGCACGTGTCGTAGGGGTCCCGGTTCTGCAGCGCATCACTTCGTGCTGCGTTGCGCCCGGGACAAGCTACTTTCCGATCTTCGCCTTCCGGCACGCTTGCCAGATCTTTGCGGACGTCGCCGGCATCTCCATGTGATCGGCGGCGCCGTTCGGGATCGCGTGCGCGACGGCGTTCATCACCGCGGCGATCGCCGCCGTGGTGCCGGCCTCGCCGGTTCCCTTGACGCCGAGCGGGTTGGTGGTCGCCGGCACCGCGTGAATGGCTTCGCGGATTTCAACCGGCATGTGGTGGGCGCGCGGCGCGCCGTAGTCCATCAGGGAGCCGGTAACGAGTTGGCCGGCGTTGTCGTAGACAACCTGTTCGATCAGTGCCTGGCCGAGGCCGTTCGCCAGGCTGCCCTGCACCTGGCCCTCAACCACCATTGGATTGAGCATGTTGCCGCAGTCATCCACGGCGGTGTAGCGCGCCAGTTCAAGAAAACCAGTGTCCGGATCGATCTCGACCTCGGCGACGTGGACGCCGTTCGGGAAGGTGAGCGGCGTGTCCGCCTTTTCCTTGCTGTCGAGCGCCTCGGTCAACTGACCGTTCTTCACCAGGTCTTTCGCCTTCTCCGCGGTTTCGAACAGGGAAATCTTGCGGTCGGTGCCGACCACCGAGAAATGGCCGTCGAGATATTGGATGTCGCCTTCGGCCGCTTCGAGCAGAGTAGCAGCCGCCTTCTTGCCCTTTGCCAGCATCACTTCCATCGTGCGCACGATGGCGCTGCCGGCGGCCATGGCCGAGCGCGAGCCGACGGAGGCGAAGCCCGGGATATCGAAACTCGAATCGCCGTGACGGTGGATGATGTGGCTGCGGTCGATCCCCAGTTTCTCAGCCAGCATGCGGCCGAACACGGTGGCGTGGGCCTGGCCGGTCGATTGCACGTTGAGGCTCATCAGGAGCTTGTTGTCGCCCGGAAACGACAGCATCGCGCCCTCGGTCGGCAGCGCGCCGGCATGCTCCAGCATGCAGGAAATTCCGATGCCGCGGTATTTTTTGTGCTTGGCGGACGCGCACTTGCGCTTGTTGAACCCATCATATTCGGACAGTTCCATCGCTTTGGCGAAAGCCCCGGGGAAGTCGCCGGAGTCGTAGGTCGTCGTGACGGCGGTCTTGTAGGGCATCGCCGACTTCGGGATGAAATTCTTCTTGCGCAGCTTCGCGGTGTCGATGCCGGTGACGCGCGCGGCCTCCTCGACGACGCGGTCGAGCGCATAATTCGCCTCCGGGCGGCCGGCGCCGCGGTAAGGTCCCATCGGCGCGGTGTTGGTAAAGACGCAGCGCGAGGAGAAATCAATCTTCCGAATATCGTACATGCCCGGCAGGCAGCGCACGACATTGTTGGTGTTGATGCCGACGCCGGCCGGGCTGACATAGGCACCCTGGCCACACAAATGCTTCATGCGCAGCGCGAGAAATTTTCCCTTCTCGTCGAGCGCAAGTTCGGTTTCGGTCCAGGCGTCGCGGCCCGGCGTATCGGTCATGAAGGCTTCGGAGCGCGTCGACATCCAGTGCACCGGCCGGCCAACTTTCCTGGCGGCGACCAGCACCGCGACATATTCCGGATAGACCGGCGTCTTCATGCCGAATGCGCCGCCGACATCCTCGGTGGTGACGCGCAGCTTGTCGGGCGCGATGCCGAGCACGGGAGCGGTCTGGTTGCGCACGGTGCCGGCGCTCTGCGAGCAAACGCGCAGGTCGTAACTGTCGGCCTTGGCGTCGTAGCGCCCATTGGCGCCGCGTGTCTCCATCGACAGCACCGCGAGCCTTTGGTGATGAACGGTCACCCGCGCGACATGCGGCGCAGCTTTGATGATGGCATCGACTTCACGTTCGTTATCGGCGCTCTCGACCATGCCGGGCCAGTCGACGGCGATATTGCCCGGCGCTTCGGGGTGGACTTGTGGCGCACCGGGCTTGATGGCCTCGCGCGGATCGACCACCGCGCGCATTTCCTCGTAGCCGACCGTGACGAGTTCGGCCGCGTCCTGCGCCTGGCCGGTCGTTTCGGCCACCACCATCGCCACCGCCTCGCCGACATAGGTCACCCGTTCGCCGGCCAGCACGGGACGGAACGGCTGAATCAGCTCCTTCTTGCCGCGGCCAGCGAGCGGCGGGTGCTTGCCGGCGGTGCCGAGCCCGGCGGATTTCATGTCGGCGGCTATCAGAACAGCGAGGACGCCTTTCACCTTGGCGGCTTCGGCAATGTCGACCGAAGTAATTTTGGCGAAGGCGTGCGGCGAGCGCACGAAAGCCGCGAACGCCTGATTGGGAAAGCGGGCATCATCCACGAAGCGGCCGGCGCCACGGATCAGCGCGTCGTCCTCGATCCGCACTTCACGCCTGCCGTGATGGGGAGTGGCTTTGGTGTTCATATGCATTCCGCGCGGAGAAGCGTTCGCTTATAACGCAAAGCCTGCCGTGCGACAGGGGCTTGCGCCACTCGGGTTGGCGCGGCACGTCATCGGTTCCGGCCGCGTCCGCGGCCGCTAGAATTTTCTGAGGGCGAAATGAGCGCGCCGCGCACCATCGACACTCATACCCATGTGCTGACCGAGGAAACGGTGGCGCTGCTCAACAAGGAAACGCCGAAGGCCGCGATCAAGTTCACGCCGATCGACAGGGATTTCGTGACGCTGGAAGTAGCCGGCGTGCCCTACCAGCCGTTCCCGCGCGGCGGCTTCGACATCGAGCGGCGGCTGCGCGACATGGATGCCAGCGGCGTTGACGTGCACGTGCTGTCCGCGACGCCGCAGACTTACCTCTATAGCCTCGGCTTGCCCGCCGCCGCAATCCAGAACGGCCAGATCGCCAAGCTGATCCGGCAGCAGCCGGATCGCTTCATGGGCATCGGCACGCTGCCGATGCAAAACCCGGAGGAGGCGGCAAGCGAATTGCGCCGCATCGTCAAGACCCTCGGGCTGCGGGGCGCGATGTTCGCGTCAAATGTGATGGGAAAGAATCTCGACGATCCAAGTTTCGAGCCGCTATGGCAGATGGCCGAATCGCTCGGGGCTTTCCTGTTCATCCATCCGAACAATGTCGCCGGTGCGGACCGGTTGAAGTCGTACTATCTCGGCAATTTTATCGGCAATCCGCTCGACACGACGATTGCCGCCGCTTGTTTGATTTTCGGCGGCGTGATGGACCGCTATCCGACGCTGAAAGTCTGTCTCGCGCATGGCGGCGGTTTCGTGCCGTACCAGGCAGCGCGCTGGACCCACGGCTGGCAGGTGCGGCCGGAGCCGAAGAAGAACGTTGCGAAAAAACCTGACGAGATCATCAGGCGCTTCATCTACGATACGATCTTGCATTCCAGAGAGACGCTGGAATTCATGATCGCGCGCGCCGGCGTTGAGCGCGTCGTGCTTGGCAGCGACTATCCGTACGACATGGGGATGATGGATTGCGTCGGGCATGTGAAGTCGCTGGCAATTTCCGACCGGGACAAAGCCAGCATTCTGCATGACCGCGCGATCGATCTGCTGACCGTCAAGGCGTGACGACGGGTGGCGAGGCGTTGCGGCGGGACTTCCGAGCGCTTCCGCAATCTGTGAAAGTCGCCGTGATAGTTTAGGCTTTCGTGTGTTTCACATATTCAATCCCGCGCGGTTCCTGGCTTTGAGTTCGGCGATCGCTGAAATCGTCTCGTTGGTCAGCGGCAGATCGACCGGCTCGCCGCGGTCGGCGGATAGATCCGCGGCGCTGTAGGTCTCCATCACTTGGCGCGCGCTTTCCGGCGTCACCATGACGGCGGAATTCTTGATGCAGGCTTCGAGGAAATGGATGGTTTCCGGCCCGATGCCGCCGGCGAACACGTGATCGACCTGCTCGCCCGGCATGGTCGACATCGGGAATTCCTGGCCGCGCTTTTCGGTATTGAGCCAATTATCGCGCTGGGTGTCGTCGAGCACCAGCGCGCCGTCGGTACCCGTGATCTCGATCCAGGTCGAGCAGTAGTTCGGATAGCTTTCCGGGAAATTCCAGCCGCCGCCGATCATCACCACCACGCCGTTGTCCATCGTGATGGTGGTGAACATGACGTCGTGCGAGCCATTGACCGGCTTCATGTAGCCGTAAGCGCCCTGCGAATAGACCTTCACGGGCTTGGCCGGCTCCAGCAGCCAGAACACAAAATCGAGATCGTGCGTCGATTCCATCACGGCCGGGGAGAGGCGTACCCGGCTGGCGATCTTTTTGCCGAGCGCACGCGACAAATGGCGGCTAACCAGAACGGAGACGACATCGCCGAGCGTGCCGTCGATGATCGTCTTCTTGGCATAGGCGATCTTGGTGTTGAATCGCTGCGAGTAGCCGATGGTGAATTTCAGGTTGTTGCGCCTGGCGAGGAGAATGAGTTCGTCGGCTTCCCACAGCTCCAGCGCGATCGGCTTTTCCAGCATGACGTTCTTGCCGCCCTTGAGGCAGTCGCGCGCGATTGGATAGTGGTTCGCCTCCGGCGTGGTCGAGATGTAGACGACCGGGATGTTCGGATTGTTGATGATGTCGTTGTAGTCGAGCGTCGCGGTGGCGGGCTTGTAGTGCGCCTTCAATTCGGCGAGGCGGTCCGGCTTGATGTCGCAGAGATGGAGTTTGTCCACCAACGCGGTGCGCGACAGGGTTTCCGCGCGCAAGCCGCCGATCCAGCCGACGCCGATACAGGCGACTTCCACGCTCTTCACGGGCATTTCCTCGTGTTGCTTGCAGTGAGACAGGACAGCCTAGGACAAAGCCCACAACGTCAGAAGCCCCGCGCGAGTTCAACGGGGCGGAGCTTCTGATTTTGGCCGGGTGAAAAGAAGATAGCTCTGGTGCCGTACTGATCGTGACGGCGCATCCACTTGCCCATGTTGCCGTCCGGGCCTTCGTTGCGGCCAAGCGGCGCGAGATCGAGGAAGCGGTAGGCGCCGAGCAGGTCCTCGCCGGCGCGCGCGTAGGACGAGTAGGTGTGAAAGATCGTGCCATCGGCGTCCTTGAAGAACATGCTCTCGCCGTGCAGTTCTTCCATCGTGCTTTTTTCTTTTTTGAAGTTGTATTCAATCGGACCGGCTTCAAGTTCGTTTTTGGGAAACGAGGCGTGGAAGTCGTAGTTGAAGTCGCTGTTTAGCGACGACACCCACTGGAATTTCCAGCCCATCCGCTTCTTGTAGGCCTCGATTTGCTCGACGCTGGCGCGCGATACCGCGGCGAATGACAGGTCGTCGTGCTCGAAATGCTGGCGCGCCGCATCGACATGATCGGCGATGAAAGAGCAGCCGGGGCAGCCTTCCTTCCAATCCGGGCCGAACATGAAGTGATAGATCATCAGCTGGCTGCGCTTTTGGAACAGCTCGGCCAACGCGATTTTGCCGTTGGTGCTGTCGAATACATAATTCTTCTCGACCTTGACCCAGGGCAGCGCGCGACGCTCGGCGGCAATCGCGTCGCGCTCGCGCGTAAGAGCTTTCTCGCGCGCCAGCAATTTCCTGCGGGCGGCGAGCCACTCCTCTCGAGTACCGGTTTGGTGATTCATGATTAGGCTCCTTACGCTGGCTACTTTTGCGCCGGTTTAGGTGTCATCCAGGCAACCATCGCGCCGCCAGGCTGTTGCAAGACCGCGATGCGGCCGACGTCGGGAATATCGAATGGGGCGCGGCCTTCCTTGGCGCCTGCAGCCAAGGCCTTCTTGTAACGCGCATCAATATCGTCGACGGCGACGTAAGACATCCAATGTTCCCGCACGCCCTTGAAATGCGCATCGCCGCTCATGTCAAACAGCCCCCCCGACTCGGTCGTCGCCGTTCTTGATGATCCAGTAGGTGCCATCCGGGATCGGCATCTTGTCGAACGTCCAGCCGAGCGTCGCGCTGAGAAATTTCTTGGCGCCGGCGAGGTCATGGGTGTTGAGCTCGTTCCAGACGAATTTTCTATGCGGATTGTCGGCCATGGGTTACTCCTTGGTTGCTAGCTGAAATACTTCTCGAGCTTGTCAAAGGCGCCGCTCCAGCCGTGGTTGTGGCGGTCGCGGGCGTCTTCGTCGAAGAACTGCTCATGCGTGAAGGTCATGACGGTGTGATCGCCGTCTGCCTTCAAGGCGACGGTAACGAGCGACTCGCGCTCCGGCGTCGAGCGCCACGCCCAGGTGAAAACCAGCTTCTCGTCCTTGACGACCTGGCGATAAACGCCGCTGACGTTATGATCTTCGCCGCCGGGCGCGCGCATATGGATGTGATATTTGCCGCCGACGCGGGCATCGAGCTCGGCTGCAACGGTGACCATGCCGGCCGGCCCCATCCATTTTCCTAGTTCTTTCGGGTCGGTCCAGGCCTTGAAGACCTGGCCCGGCGTCGCCTTGAAGCGGCGCTTGATCGTGAGGCTGGGCTTGACGGCGGTTGCGGTTGCCATTGTTTGTCCTCCAGATGGGCCGCCAGACGATCGAAACTCGCCGTCCAGAAGCGTTGATAGCGTTCGAGCCATTGGTTGGCCTGTTGCATCGGTTTGGCGTCGAGGGCGCAAGCGACAATGCGCCCGGTTTTGCTGCGTTTGATCAGGCCGGCATCCGACAACACGCCGAGATGCTTCATCACCGCCGGCAATGACATGTCGATCGGCTCGGCCAGTTCGCTGACCGACAGCGTGTTCTTGCCGCTCAGCCGCGCCAGCATGCCGCGTCTCGTGCGGTCAGACAGCGCGTTGAAAATCAGATCCAGGCGGTTATCGTTATACTTAACCATACGGTTTAGTAATACGCCGAGACGCGGACCCCGTCAACCCCTACGCGTTTTCAAACTGACGGGAGGTCAGATTCCGGTCGCCGCGCGCTGGACGGCGCCGAATACCTGGTGTGCGAATTGCGGATAGACCTCGACCAGTTGCGGCGCCACCGCCTCGCGCAACGTTCTCAAGGTGGCCGGCGAGGGCGCCGGCGTGGACGGGACTTGAGCGGGGCTGTCATAGTCGAAGCCGGTATGCTCGGCGATTTCCTCGACGGTATGGCCCGGATGCACGCTGGCGAGTCGGAAACGTCCTTCCGCAAAGCTGAACAGGCAGCGATTGGTCACCAGCGCGATCGGGCCGCCGGGCCGATAGATATTTTCAGCGCTCTGACCCGGTGCGCTGACGAAATCGACTCTGGGGACCAGTGTGCGGCGTGAATGTTCGAGCCGGAACAGGATCACTTTCGGCACCACGTAATACAGATAGCCGGAGCCGAACGAGCCTGGAAACCGCACCTTGGGGTGGTCGTAGTCGCCGGTCGAGACCAGATTGACATTACCCTGGCCGTCGATTTGGCCGCCCGACAAAAAGAAAACATCGATGCGGCCCTGGCCGGCGCAGTCAAACAATTCGCGCGCGCCGTCGGTGAAAAAGTTGTGCTTGCGGCTTTGCAGCAGCGAAACGTACGGCAAGCCCAATCCCTGTAACTTGCCGCGCTCGCGCGCCAGCAATGCGGCCGCCGCCGGAATCGGCGACGCATTGCCGACCGCGACATGGCGGCTGTCGCCGATCAGGCCGGCGATCACATCGGCTAGCAACTCCTCGTCGCGGAAATTCCGCTTCTCTTTCGTCATGCCCGGCACGAGGCCGGGCATGACAGCGGATGAATGGCGATCACGCCACCTTTTTCTCATAGACATACCTGGCAAGGTAATCGTCAAAGCCCGCCGCTGTCGCGGCCATGCGGGCATATTCGGCGAGATGATCTGCATCGGCGTCGTAGAAATCCGGCAGCGTTAGCGGCCAGGCGCCGCGCTTGGCTATCGCGACAGTCTCGACATAGAACCCCGGCAGCGTGCCGGCCGCCATCATCGGGTCGTCGAGGAAATTGCCGTCACGAATTTCCTCGACGGTTACGATCGTCTTTTGCGCGGCATGCGCCATGGTCGCCAGTTCGCGTTGCCGCCCGATCCAGACATTACCGTCTCTGTCGGCATAGGCGGCGTGGATCAGCGCGACGTCGGGCTTGATCGCCGGCAGCAGAACGATCGGATCGGCTTGACCAGAGTCCTGGCCGAACGGACTGTCGATCAGCCTCCAGTCCGGACGGTGTTTCAGCAAATCCGAGCCGATCAGCCCGCGCAGCGGCATGAACGGCACACCTTTCTCGGCTGCTTGCAACGCGGCATGCAGCGCCGGGCAGGTGGCGTCCAGCATGCGGATCGCGCCGGCGGTAACGGCGGCAGAAAATCGCGGCGCCGGGCCGAATTCGCCGAGACTGACGGCGGATGTTTCCAGCGTCTCGACGCAGCCGGCGCCGATCAGCATGTCGGCCTGGACACTTGAAGTTGGCAGCGCGATCAGATGCAGGCGCTTGACGCCGCGCCGGATCAGCGCGCGGGTTGCCGCCATCGGCACGCCGGACGCCTCGCGCGGAACGACCAGCATGCAGCCATCGGTGATCGATGCCAGGGCTTGGTCGAGCGTCGCTGCGAATTTCGGCATGTTGAAATATCCGCAATATCCGCGCACTTTTTTGCGTGGCGAAACAGTATATCGCGCTTTTTCCGTTGTCGCGCGCGCAAGGTGCACTACATTCGAACGCATGAACTTGCGGGAAAAGCTGGAGGCCGGCCGCTTCGCCCTCACCGTCGAAGTGACGCCGCCAGTGTCGTGCACGCGCGACGACCTGCTCGCCAAGGCAATGCCGCTAAAGGGATTGGCC
>JBPCQM010000081.1:0-8440 GCA_050998115.1 Pseudolabrys sp.
AAAGCTCCCGGTGTAAAGGGCGAAAGAGGTGGGCGCCGTCACACTCCGGCACCGGTCAGCGGTTTTTCGGTCGGAGCGCGGGCCCTCCCGCCGAAATATTCCGCTCCAGCAACGGTGAGATGGGTGAAGTCCCGGTAGTACCAGATACCGTTCCTGATGAGCGGACAGGCCGTGTCACACAAGTAGTCAGAGGGCAAAAGCAACGAAACTTTGTCGGCATGCGAGTTCTGAAATTCTTTAAGCATTTGATTGAAAGGCGCGTTGGCCGCAAAAACTCTGTCCCGCGGATAGTCGGCGCACGGCGGCTGCATCCAGTGCGGCAACGGGCCCGGCTCAAGCCGGAATTGCTCGATTCGACAATCGTGACTGACCTGCAAACCCACGATGAGAAAGTGGCGGCCGGTGCCGCCGTAGCGTTCGATCGTCCGCTCCAGCGCATGACGGGGCACCGCGTAATCTTGCCGATCGTCCGGCAATAGATCGGGATAGCCGAGCCAAGCCTGCGAGATCACCAGCGGGACCGAATTCGAGGCTGCGCTCGTTAATGCCGCGCGGCGTTGCAACTCGCAATTGGCGTCCCTTCTTGTCCGCTCGCCTTCAATAAATGAACAGCCGCCGGCCGCATAGACCTGGCCACGCAAGCCGCGCGCTTTGAGATAAGGCTGGAACGCCGCGACCAGATGTTGGGCAAAAGAATCACCGATGATCATGACGGCGAGCGGCCCGGCTGGCTCGCCGAACGCG
Source organism: Pseudolabrys sp. (assembly GCA_050998115.1). Taxonomy (GTDB): domain Bacteria; phylum Pseudomonadota; class Alphaproteobacteria; order Rhizobiales; family Xanthobacteraceae; genus Pseudolabrys. The sequence goes on from JBPCQM010000081.1 coordinate 745, forward strand.
CACGTCTCGAATACCAGCGGGCACGGCAAATAGCCGAAAGATTGCAGTCGCACGCGTTCCTTCTGCCCATCGGTCAGCCGCCAAGCCCAGGCGCCCTCGCGGTTCGGAAATGTAAGGACCGCCAGCGCGACGAATGGCGCCGACAAAGCCGCGCACCAAACCAGCAGCCGCGCGAAACTGCGTGGTGTCACCGGCGCCGAATGAAAGCGGAAGGGCTTCTCGATGAAGAAATACATCCCGGTCGCGGTCACAAAGCAAAGCGCGATGAGGGCGAGAATAACGCCAGCCTGCTCAGGCTCGCCGAAGATGTATTTGATAAAAACAAGAATTGGCCAATGGCACAGGTAAAGCGAATAGGAAATCAGCCCGACGCCGACTGCCGCCTGATTGTTCAAAACAACCGCGAGACGCGCGCGTGTCCCCGAGTAAATGACCGCGGCCGCGCCCAGACAGGGCAGCAGCGCATTCACGCCGGGAAACGGCGTCGCCGCATCGAATAAAACGAAAGATGCGGCGATGGCGACGAGGCCCGCCGCGAATAAAAGATCGGTGAGCGCAACGTTGGGCGCGCGCCACCGCTCGGCCCAGATGCACAGCGCGCCGATGCTCAGCTCAAAAATGCGGAATGGCATGAAATAGAAAGCGGCGACACTGTCGCGCGCCAGCCAATATTGCGACGCGGCTAGTGAAAGAAGCCCGGCCACGAGAATCAAAAAAGGAACCAGTTTGCGCCAATGCAGCGTCGCGATTGCGAGCAGCGCGATCGACCATACGACGTAAAATTGTTCCTCCACCGACAGCGACCACGTATGCAACAGCGGTACGGTGGTAGCCTGCGGCGAAAAATAACCGTGCGCTTGGCGCCAGAAATGGACATTGGACAGTGAGGCCAACGTGACAAGGGTGTCGCGAGCCTCGGCGCGGAGTGCGTCGGGTGGAAACCACAACGCGGCCGCGACAAAGGTCGCGGCAACCGTGAAAAGCAAGGCGGGGAACAGCCGCCGGATGCGCCGGGCATAAAATCGCGACAGCGAAAACGTGCCGGCGACGAGATCATCGACGATATTACGCGTGATCAGATAGCCCGAGATTACGAAAAAAATATCGACGCCGACATAACCGCCGCCAAATCCGGGAACCTTGAGGTGAAAAAAGACGACGCAAAGGATGGCAACCGCGCGCAGCCCGTCGATTTCCGGGCGATAACGTTCGCCGGTTGGTGTCACATCGCGGCTCAGCTCAAATTCCCGCAGAAGCGCTGGATGCGGCGGCAGGCCTCTTCGAGGTCGTCGGTCTTGGTGGCGTAGGAAATGCGGAACGCCGGGCCGACGCCGAACGCCGTGCCCTGCACCACCGCGACGCCTTCGGCTTCCAGCAACTCGGTGACGAAATCCTCGTCGGTCGAAAGCATCTTGCCGGTCGAAGCCTTGCGGCCGATGGTGCCGGCGCAGGACGGATAGACGTAGAACGCGCCCTCCGGCAGCGGGCATTTGATGCCGTTGGCCTGGTTGAGCATCGACACCACGAGGTCGCGGCGTTCCTTAAACACCTTGTTGTGCTTCGGGATGAAGTCCTTTGGCCCGTTGAGCGCCTCGACCGCCGCCCATTGCGACACCGCCGACGGGTTCGAGGTCGATTGCGACTGGATCATCGCCATCGCCTTGATCAGCGGCTGCGGCCCGCCGGCAAAGCCGATGCGCCAGCCGGTCATGCAATAGGCCTTCGAGCAGCCGTTGATGGTCAGCGTGCGCTCATAGAGTTTGGGCTCGACCTGCGCCGGCGTGGTGAATTCGAACTCGTCGTAGACCAGATGCTCATACATGTCGTCGGTCATCACCCAGACATTCGGATGCTTGACGATCACATCGGTCAGCGCCTTGAGCTCGGCACGCGTGTAGGCGGCGCCGGTCGGGTTTGACGGCGAGTTAAGCAGCACCCATTTGGTCTTCGGCGTGATGGCGCGCTCGAGTTGCGCCGCGGTCATCTTGAAGCGCGACGCCATGTTGCATTCGACCGCGACCGGGGTGCCGCCCGCGAGCAGCACCATGTCCGGATAGCTCACCCAATAGGGCGCCGGGATGATCACCTCGTCGCCTGGATTAAGCGTCGCCATGAAGGCGTTGTAGAGCACCTGCTTGCCGCCAGTGCCGACCGTGACCTGCGACGCCTTGTAGTCGAGCGCGTTCTCGCGCTTGAACTTCGCGGCGACGGCGTCCTTGAGTTCCGGAATGCCGTCAACATTGGTATATTTTGACGCACGGCCGCTCTCGATCGCCTTGATCGCGGCTCGCTTGATGTTGTCGGGCGTATCGAAGTCCGGCTCGCCGGCGCCGAGCCCGATCACGTCGCGGCCAGCAGCTTTCAGCGCGCGCGCCTTATCCGTCACGGCGATGGTTGCCGACGGCTTGATGCGCTTGAGGCTGTCGGCAAGAAAGGCCATTTCGATTCTCCGAAAGTCTGGGCCGGGCACGATGTCGTAAAGTGGGAAAACGGCGTCGGCAAGACGAAAACAGGCACAAAACGATGATCAATCCATCACGCCTGTTGATGAACCGGTACGGGCAAAAGCCCAGTGTTTCAGGGCCTCGGCACCATAGCGAACATCGCCTCGCCATACATCTGGCGCGCGTCGGTGAGCAGCGGCTGCACCGCGACGACGAAGGCGTCGTGCTCGGGCCGCGTCAGCGCGTTGACCGCGCAGCCTGCCGCCTCGATCAGCTTGCGGGCTTCCTCGTGTTCTTCCTCCGCCAGCGTGCGCTGCCGGGTGACAGCCTCGATGACCGCCCGTTGCATTGCCTGCTGCAAATCCTGCGGCCAGGCATCAAATGACGTGCGGTGAAAGAAGATCGGCCGCGAAATATAGAAGTGGTTGGTCAGCGTCTGAAACTTGTGAAACTTGTGCACGCCGTAGGTCACGGTATTGGCCAGCGGATTTTCCTGCGCGTCGAGTGTTCCGGCCTTGATCATGGCAATCGCTTCGGTGAGATCCATCCGCATCGGGATCGCGCCGATCAATTCGAAGGTGCGACGATGGATTTCGCTCGGCAGCACGCGGATTCTCATGCCTTTCATGTCGGAGGGCATGTGAATCGGCCGCAGCCGGTTCGAGATGTGGCGAAAGCCGTTCTCGAACCAGCCCAGGATGCGGTAGTTGATGCGCTCCTCCGTCTTGCGGGCCATGAATTGCCCGAGCGCGCCGTCCATCGCTGCGCGCGCTTGCGCGTTGCTCGAAAACAGAAACGGCAGATCGACAAATCCCAGTTCCGGCACGCGGTCGGTCAGATAGCTCGACGACTGATAACCCATCGTCAGGTCGCCATTTTCCACCAGCGTCAAAATGTTCTCGGCCTTCTGGCCATGATCCATGATGTTGAAGACGTAACTGATGTCGACGCGGTCGCCGAATTGCGCGGCGAGCTTGTCGCCGATGAACTTGAGCGACTTGCTGAAGCTGGTCGAGGGCGGGCCATAGCCGGCCATCGTCATCTTGATCGAAGCCGCCATTTTCAAGCCTTGAAATGGAGACGCATGACACCCCTTGTATTTAAGTTGTCACGTCCGGCGTGAGTCAGGCGCGCGAATGAGCTACACTGCCGCAAACGTTTCCGCGCAGACCCAGAAGCTCTAACACGCTAACGGCTGAACTCCATGAAACTCAAATTGCACCATCTCAACTTCGCCACCACCAATGTGCCGGTGATGGACAAGTTCTATCGCGACATTCTCGACATGCAGACGATCCCCGGGATGGGCCGTAATCGGGTCAAGGACCAGGGCTATCCCGGCGATGTTGCGTTCATTACCGACGGTGCGATGCAGATGCACATCGCCGAGAAGGACATGAACATCGGCTTTCGTACCGGCAAAATCGTCAATCCGGTCGAGCGTGGCCACATCGCCTTCCGCACCGACGATCTGGCCGCAGTCAAGCAGCGGCTCGACGACAAGGGCATCAAATACTCCGACTATGGCGACTGGGCGATGACCGGCTGGAAGCAAATCTTCTTCTACGATCCGGACGGCAACGTCGTCGAAGTGCACCAGGCGCCCCCGGACGCGCCTTAGCGCTCGTTGCGCCTTCCCTCTCCCGGACCCCATTGCCAGAAGTCGCGGCCTTCCTCACGCAGGAATTTCGCCAGCACCATCATGTGCACCTCGGAGGCGCCGTCGACCAGCCGCGCCGCGCGCGCCGCGCGGTATATCCATTCGACCGGCGTGTCCTTGGAGAAGCCCCGCGCGCCCTGCAGCTGGATCGCGACGTCGGCGGCCTGATGCAGCGTATTGGCGACGTGGACCTTGGCCATCGAGACTTCCTTGCGGGCGCGGCCGCCCTGATCGAGCATCCAGGCCGCGTGCATGGTGAGCAGCCGGCCGATCTGAATCTGCTGCGCCACCTCGCCCAGCTTGATCTGCACGCTTTCGCGGTCGCCCAATTTGACGCCGAAGCCTTCGCGCTCCTCGACATAGGCTTGCGCGATTTCGACGCAACGCTTGGCCCAGCCGGTCCAGCGCATGCAATGCGTCAGCCGCGCCGGGCCGAGGCGCAACTGCATCAGGCGCAAGCCCTCGCCTTCGCCGAGCAGCACATTCTCCTCCGGCACTTCGAGCCCGGTGAATTCCAGTTCGCAATGGCCGCCGTGCTCTTCGGGTCCAAGGATTCCGATGCGGCGCACGATGCGCCAGCCGGGCTGGTCCTTGTGGAACAGGAACGCGGTGAGGCCCTTGCGCTTGTCGTCCGAGGTGCGCGCCATCAGGATGAAATGCGCTGCGCCGTCGGCGCCGGTGATGAACCATTTGCGGCCGGTGATGCGGTATTTGCCGCCTTTCTTCTCCGCCTTGGTGCGGATCATGGTCGGGTCGGAGCCGCCGCCCGGCGCCGGCTCGGTCATCGCGAAGGACGAACGCACCCGGCCCTCGACCATCGGCTTGAGCCATTTGTCCTTCTGCGCCTGCGTGCCGACCAGTTTCAGCATGTTCATGTTGCCGTCGTCGGGCGCCATGCAGTTGAGCGCCAGCGGCCCAAACAGCGAGCGCGCGGCTTCCTCGTAGATCGCCGCCCAGGCGACCATCGGCAAATCCATGCCGCCATATTCCTTCGGCGATTGTGGCGCCCACAGCCCGGCCTGGCGCGCCTTGTCGCGCACCGGCTTGAGGCGTTCCTCCGGGATGTTCTCGTGCTCGGAGAAATTCCTCGGGTCTTTTTCCAGCGGCAGCACATGCTGCTCGATGAAGGCGCGGGTCTTCAGCCGCAGTTCTTCGATTTCGGGGGAAAGCGAGAAGTCCATTGCTGTTCTTACCGCCTTCACCCTGATCCGTCACCCTGAGGTGTTCGACCGCAGGTCGAGCCTCGAAGGGCGACGGCCCCGTCCCTGTCGTCCTTCGAGGGCCTCGCGGAGCCTGTCATCGGGCCGCGCGTTGCGCGGACCCGTTGGCTCGGCCACCTCAGGATGACGGCGCTATCCCTTGATCTGCACGACCTGGCCGCCGTCGACCACCAGCGTCGCGCCGGTGACGTAGGCGCCGGCGTCGGACACCAGCAGCAGCAGCGCGCCGTCGAGATCGCCTTGGTTGCCGAAGCGGCCCATCGGAATCTCGCGCTTGATCGCGTCGCCGGCCTCGCTATTGAGATAGTCGTCGTTGATCTCGGTGACGAACCAGCCCGGCGCGATGGCGTTGACGCGCACGCCCTTGAACGCCCATTCGAGCGCCAGCGCTTTGGTGACTTGCACGACGCCGGCCTTGGCGGTCGCGTAAGACACCGCGCCTTTGGCGACGGCGAGACCGAGCACCGAGGCGATGTTGACGATGGCGCCTTTGGTCTGCGCCGCCAACATGCGCTTTCCTGCTTCCTGCGCCCAGGCGAACACCGCGTCGAGATCGGTCGCGAGCACGCGCCGCCATTCTTCATACGTGACATCGGTTGCGCGCAAAGGCTGCTGGGCGACACCGGCGTTGTTGACGAGGATGGTCACCGTGCCGAATGCCTGTTCGGCGGCGTCGAACGCGGCGATCATCGCAGCGCGATCGGTGACATCGGCTTCGACAGCGATCGCCGCGCCGCCATCGCCTTCAATTTCGTCCTTGAGCGCGTTCAGACGGTCGGCGCGCCGCGCCACCAGCGCGACCGATGCGCCGTTATCGGCGAGTGCGCGAGCGAATTGCTGACCGAGGCCGGACGACGCGCCGGTCACCAGCGCCACACGGCCTTTCAGGCTGAATAAATCAGCGGCTTTCATTGCGCTTCCTTTTCCTCCCTTTCAGGGGAGGGAGAAGAAAAATCACCGCCCATAAAGCGCATGCGGCAACGCGGTCGCAAGTCCCGGCACGAACCACAGCACCACCAGGGCAAAAAGCTGGATCGCCACGAACGGGATGATGCCGACGTAGATGTGCCGGGTGGTGATGGACTTCGGCGCCACCCCGCGCAGATAAAACAGCGTCGGCCCGAGCGGCGGGTGCATGTAGGAGGTCTGCAAGTTCACCGCCATCATGATGCCGAGCCAGACCGGGTCGACCCCCGGCATTTTCAGCAGCGCCGGTGCGACGATCGGCACCACCACGAACACAATCTCGAAGGCGTCCATCACGAAGCCAAGCAGGAACATCGCCAGCATCGTGGCCAGCACCGCGCCCGCGGTGCCACCGGGCAGGCCGGTCAACGCGCGTTGCACCATGTCGCCGCCGCCCAGCGCGCGGAACACCAGACTAAATAAGGTCGCACCAATGAGAATGAGAAAAATCATGCTGGTGATCTGCGTCGCCTTCTGCGCGACCGGCGCCAGCAGTGGGCCGATTGCGGTCTTGCGGGCAGCGAGCAAAATGGCGCCGACCGCGCCGACCGCGGCGGCTTCGGTCGGTGTCGCGACGCCGAGGAGAATCGAGCCGAGCACGGCAACGATCAGCGCCACCGGCGCGACCAGAATCTCTAACAGGCTGTGCCGGCTTTTCGCGCGCCGCCGCGCCACGATGGCTGGCGCGCTGTGCGGCGACAACAGCGCGGTGGCGCCGACGTAAAACAGATATAGCATCACCAGCAGCAATCCGGGCACGATGGCCCCGGCAAACAGATCGCTCACCGTCACAACGTCGGGTGACAATTTGCCGAGCGACATCTGCGCGGCCTGGTAGGAATTGTTGAGCGCGTCGCCGAGCACCACCAGAACGGTGGACGGCGGGATGATCTGCGCCAGCGTCGCCGAGGCGGCGACCGTTCCCGCTGCGAGGCGCGGATCGTATTTGTGCCGCATCATCACCGGCAGCACGATCAGCCCCATCGCCACTGCCGTCGCGCCGACGATGCCGGTCGAGGCCGCCAGCAGCGCGCCGACCAGCACGGTCGAGAAGCCGAGCCCGCCGCGCACCCGGCCGAACAGCCGCCCCATCGCCTCAAGCAGATGTTCGGCGATCGCCGAGCGCTCCAGCATGACGCCCATAAAGACAAACATCGGAATCGCCAGCAGCACGTCGTTCGTCATCACGCCGAAAATGCGCTGCGGCAGCGCGCCGAGAATGGCGAAATTCATCGCGCCGATGGCGTGGCCGAATATTGCAAAGCCGAGCGACACGCCGGCCAGCGTCAGCGCCACCGGGTAGCCGGCCATCAGCGCGGCGATGACGGCGAGAACCAGGAGAATGGCGAGAGCTTCAGCCACGCTTATCCCTCCCCTGCAAGGGGAGGTCGGCGCGCCGTTGCGCG
>JBPCQM010000098.1:0-5759 GCA_050998115.1 Pseudolabrys sp.
GCGGTGGCGCAGTTGTCGGACCGACCCGCGGCGTACCAGCGGCCGGCGGCGCAGCCGCTGGCGGCGCGGAGGGAGCCGCATTGGGCGCGCGCGGAGCAGCCGGCGCAGACGGCGACGGTGGCGCACCATTGGGCGCGCGAGGGCCGGTTGGCGCGGCTGGTGCCGTGGACGGCGCCGCGGCAGGCGAGATGCCTTGGCCTTGCGCCGCGCGCGGCGGCTGGCTGCCGAGACGGCCGCGCTCGCCCTTGGCAAGCGGCTGTGGCGCAACAACTGGCGTGGCGGTGGGCCGCACGATGGTGGTGGTGCGCACGACCGACACCGCATTGACGCTGGCGACGACTGGCCGCCCGCCGCGACCCGCGCGGTTGGGCGGACCATTGCCGCGGTGGCCGAGTTCTTCGCGGCGCACGCTGACGGCGCCAGTGACGCCCTGCGTGCTGGCCAGCACGCGCGGGCGCACCCGGAAGGTCGGAACCGGCGCGCGGCTCACCGAGGCGATGAGGCTCGGCGCGACGCCCGGATTGACCGCCAGCCGGTTGTTGCTGACCGAGACGGTGCGATTGACGACGACGGTGCGGCTGAACACCACCTCGCGCCGCGGCCCTTCCAGGTAATATTCGCGCGGGCGCGATACGATCAGATAGCGCGGCTGCACGAAGGTCCAGTACACCGGATTGTCGTCGTACGCTTCGACCACGTCGTCAGGCGGCAAAGCTGCCCAGCCGACGGCATTATCGCCATTGCGCCAATTGACCCAAGCCGGCGCCCATTCTTCGCCCGGTACCCAAACCCAGCCGAGCGGGCGCTCGAATACCCAGCGGCCGTAATGATAGGTGATCCAGCCCCAGTCTTGCTCGTCGTCGTCCGAGATCCAGTACCAGCCCCAATCGTCGGTATAGACCCAGTGGCCGACCGTGTAGGGCCGCCAGCCGCGCGGTTTTTTGAAGGGCACCCACACCTCGCCCCGGCGCGGATCGTTTTGCCACATGCCGAAGGGCTCCAGCCCGCGATGGAAGTCGCCGATGTCTGCCGGCTGCGCCAGCGCGACGCTGGCGATACCGAAGTCGCGCGGCAAGAGCGCGCTTGCCGTGAGAACAGCCGCGCCGGTAAGCGCGGCGATGGTTACGCCGCGGACGATCGAAGATGAGCGCATGGGCTTTGCATGTCCGTTTCTATGGCCCGTCGCCCGGTTGGCGATTTGGGACACCCGTCACCTTAAACCGGCCAAGCTGAACGCCGGCCAAACTGAATCGCGCAATCCTGCCGCAATTCACAGGGCGACGATACCGGCTTCGCCGTCTTCACAACCGAAGGCGAGTTGGGCGCCGGACGGGTCCCAGGCCAACGCCGTGACCGGCGCTCCGCCCGGCCGCCGCGCCAGGATTTCTGCGCCATCGTCAATGCGCACCAGCAAAATCAGCCCGTCGCTATAGCCCGTGGCGACGATCGGCGCTTGCGGATGGCACGCCACCACCGCCACGCGCGCGCCGCCCGGCGCCAAAAGCCGCGGCTGCTTGCCCATCGGGCCGTCCTTGCCGTCGAAAGGCCACAGGATGAGTTGTTCGAAGCCGGAGGTAGCCAGGAATTTGCCGTCCGCTGTCCAACTGGTTGAGCGTACCCGCGCGCTATAGCCCGACATCCGCATGTGCTTGGTATCGGCAAGCCGCCAGCCGTGCAACGTCGGCTCCTGCATCGCGGTGACTAGGAATTTGCCGTCCGGACTATAGGCGACCGCGAGATGCGAGCCTTTCCATTCGAGCTTTTCGGGCACGGCCTGCGTGTTCGGAAACCATAGCGTCACGCCATTATAGTGCGCCACCGCGAGCCGAAAGCCTTTCGGCGCGAAGGCAAGCCCGGCCACGGTCGATGGCGCCTTCCAGGTTCGCGCCGCGCCATTCGCGGTTTGTACCGTCGCAATCTTGCCGGCGCCATAGACCACCGCGCCGTCCGGACCGAGCGCGACCTGGTCGACCCAGCGCCTACCGGGGTCCGCCCCGGCCAGCCTGTGCTGACCGCCGGCATCCGTCGTTACCGCCGTCCCGTCATCGCCGCCGGTGATAATCCGTGCGCCGTCGCCGGCACTGGCGAGGATGGCGCCGGCATGCACCTTGACGCGCCGCTCGGCCTCTTGCGGCGCGAACAGCAATTCCTCCTCGCCGAGCACGAAGACCGGCGTCATCCCGAGAAAATGTGCGCCAACCACGGTACCGCTCGCGGTAACGGCACGGATGCGGTCGGTCAGCGAGGGCGTGTCGGAATGAGCATCGGTCATTTCTTCTGACGCATGATCTTATCCGAAAACCGGTTCCCACTTTTCGGGATCATGCGCTAGGCGACGCAGGCAGCGAAGCCCTGGCGGATTTTGTCTTCCGGCAGATGGCGGCCGATGAAGACGGCGCGGCTGTCGCGCTTCTCGTTGTCTTTCCAAGCCCGCTGGTGGTCGCCGTCGAGGATCATGTGCACGCCCTGAAACACGAAACGCTCGGGATCGTCCTTGAAGGAGACGATGCCCTTGCAGCGAAGAATGCTTGGCCCGTCTTTGGCGACCAGTTCCTGGATCCACGGAAAGAATTTGGCCGGGTCGAGCGGCTGGTCGGTCGCAAGCGACAACGAGTGCATGTCCTCATCATGATAGTGCTTGAGGCCACGACCATGAGGGTGGCCGTGATGGTGCTGATCGTAGTGATCGTGACCGTGAGAATGGTTGTGACCATGTCCGTGATCGTGATCGTCGCCGCGCAAGAAGTCGGGTTCAATCGTTAAAATGCGATCGAGATCGAAAGCGTTTCGGCCGAGCACCTGGTCGATCGGGATTTGTGCGCGCTGCGTGCGATGCAGCGTGGCGTACGGATTGATGCCGCGGATACGCGCTTCGACGTCTTCCAGCTCTTCCTTCGAAACCAGATCGGTCTTGTTGACGACGATAACATCGGCAAATGCGATTTGATTCTTTGCTTCGGGCGCATCCTTAAGACGGTCGCACAGCCATTTGGCGTCGGCGACCGTCACCACGGCGTCCAATTTGGTCTTGGCGCCGACATTTTCGTCCATGAAGAAGGTCTGCGCGACCGGCGCGGGGTCGGCAAGACCGGTAGTTTCGACGATGATGGCGTCGAACTTGCCTTTGCGCCGCATCAAGCCGTCAATGATGCGCACAAGGTCGCCGCGCACGGTGCAGCAGATACAGCCGTTGTTCATCTCGAACACTTCCTCGTCGGCATTGACCACGAGGTCGTTGTCGATGCCGATCTCGCCGAATTCGTTGACGATAACGGCGTATTTCTTGCCGTGCGGCTCCGACAAAATGCGGTTGAGCAGCGTGGTCTTGCCGGCGCCGAGATAGCCGGTGAGCACTGTGACGGGGATTTTTTCGGATCGTTGCGGCATTGAAGGACTTTGGAGGGTGCAGGATGGGCCTCAGATATAGGCAGTGCTTGCCGAAAACGAAAGCCGCTCAGGCTTCGAGATGCCGGCCCGGAAACAACCGCCAGAGCAGCCCGCCAACCGGCCCGAACAGCACCGAGACGACATAAAGCACGCCGGCGGCAAGCGTCACCGCGGGGCCGGAGGGAATATGAATGTGGAACGCGACGAACAATCCTGCGACGCCGGACAACAGGGCGACGATCACCGAGGTTGCGATCATGGTGGTGATGTCGCGCGTCCAGAATCGTCCGACTGCGGCCGGAATGATTATTATTCCGACGCCGAGCAGCGTGCCCATCGCATGAAATCCGCTGATCAAATTGAGCACCAGCACCACCAAAAACGCCAGATGCGCGAAGGATCCGGCCGGGCTGACCGACCGCAGAAATCCCGGATCGACACATTCCAGCACCAGTGGCCGGTAGATCAGTGCGAATACCAGCAGACTGACCGTGGTGTTGGCGGTGATCACCAATACCTTGTCGGCATTCATCTTGGCTTCCGTCTCGCCGAACAGGAACCCCATCAAATGTTCAATATCCATGCCGTTGGCGGTGACGATGACGACGCCGAGCGCCAGCGAGACCAAAAGGAACACGGCGAGCGAAGCGTCTTCCTGCAGGTGCGTCGAGCGGCTGATCACGCCGGACAAAATGGCGATGATCATGCCGGCGATCAGGCCGCCGAGCGTCATCGCAAATACGCTTAAGCCGCCAATCAGAAATCCGATGGCAACGCCGGGTAAGATCGCATGCGACATCGCGTCGCCGACCAGACTCATGCGCCGCAGCATCAGGAAGACGCCGACCGGACCGGCGCTCAGCGCCAGCGCCAGAATTGCAACCAGCGAATGTCGGACATCGGGCTCACGCAACGGCGCGACGATGAGGTCGCTCAGCATGTCAGGCCGCCGTCGTCTCGACGCATTCCTGCGCGCTGTCGTCGAAGGCTTCGCACATCTGCCGTGCCTTGAGCAGATTGGCGGCGGTCAGCACTTGCGCGGTGCCGCCCCAGGCAACCGGAGCGCGCGCCAGCAACAAGGTTTGCGGAAAATTGGCTTTGACCAGATCGATGTCGTGCAGCGCCGCCAGCACCGTGCGCTTCTCACTGTGCCAGCGCCGTACCAGATCGAGCAGATCGGTTACCGTTTTGACATCGATGGCGTTGAACGGCTCGTCGAGCACGATGACCTGAGCGTCCTGCAACAACAACCGCGCAAACAGCATTCTTTGCATCTGTCCGCCGGACAGCTTACCGATCACGCGCGCTTCGAAGCCGGTCAGCCCCACCGCCGCGATGGCGTGCGCAATCCTCTCGTGTGCCGCACTATTCAAGCCGCCAAAAGGACCGGCGCTTTTCCACAAGCCCATCGACACCATGTCGTAGGCATTGATCGGAAAACTGCGGTCGATGTCGGCAACCTGCGGCAGATAGGCGATGTCGTTCTTGTCGAGCCCGCCGAGATCGATCCGGCCGGCCAGCGGCCTGATGGAGCCGACGATGCCCTTGAACAGCGTCGACTTGCCAGCGCCGTTCGGCCCGACCACGGCGAGCAAGGCGCCTTGCTCAATCGCTCCATCGAGATGGTGCACCGCCGGGTGCCGGTCATACCCCAACGTGACGTCGCGGAATTGCAGCGGCGCGCCCTTGGTCCTGGTCACGCCAGCGCCCAGAATGCAGCCACCCACAACACGACGATCGCGGCGGCGGCTAACGTCAGCCGCTGCAGCACTGAAAGCCGCAGGATTGAGACTGCCAGCGCAGCCGGCGGATGACTGCCGCCCGGATGATGGTGGTGATGCCCATGCGTCATAAATGTAATAGTATTACATCGCCGCCGATTTGGAAAGTGAGGTCTCTTTCCCGCCGTATTGACGCGTCGCGACGCCGCCGATAGTTTTTCGACCGATGGGGATGGGGTTCCCCGATACCCGCCCGCACCGATACAAGGGCTGATAACTCCTATCGCTTTTAACAGGCGGTAGGATTCTGTCCGGGCCGCCACAAGGCGGCTTTTTTGTTGTCCGGTCAGAACGGGAGAAATGCAGATGGAAAAACTCTTGATCGTTTTCGCCGGCGGCGGCTTCGGCGCCGCGCTGCGGCACGGCTTTAACCTCGCATTCGCGCGGCTGCTCGGGACTGCGTTCCCCTACGCAACGCTGTTCGAAAACGTCACTGGCTATGTTGTAATCGGCCTGCTGATCGCGCTGTTCGCTTTCCGGACTGGCATCCCACAGCACTGGCAGCTATTCCTCACCACCGGAATTCTTGGCGGCTACACCACGTTCTCGACCTTCTCCCTCGACGCTGCTGTTCTTTACGAGCGCGGCGAA
>JBPCQM010000247.1:0-13333 GCA_050998115.1 Pseudolabrys sp.
GTGATGGGAAGATCACCGACTGGATGATCGTCACCGCGGCGGCGCCGTTCTTGCGCTGGGAAGACCGCTTCAACGCGCCGCAGGCGCAGGACTAACGCCATGCTGGTGGTTGAGCGGGTCGGCAAGACCTATCCGAACGGCGTGCACGCGCTCGACGCCGTCAATATCGAAGTCGGACCCGGCGAGGTCGTCGCCGTGGTCGGCGGCTCCGGCTGCGGCAAATCCACGTTGCTGCGCGCGATCTCCGGCCTCGATACCCCGAGTCAGGGCAGCGTCATGCTCGACGGCGTGCCCATCACCGCGCCGCAGGAAAACATCGGTATCATTTTCCAGGAGCCGCGGCTGCTGCCGTGGCTCACCGTCGCGCAAAATGTCGGCTTCGGCCTCGACGACCGGCCGCGTGCCGAGCGCAAGGCGCGGGTCGCCGAAGCGCTCGTTCGCGTCGGCCTCGCCGACAAGGCGGACAACTGGCCGCGCGAATTGTCGGGCGGACAGGCGCAGCGCGTTGCGATCGCCCGCGCGCTGGTGCCGCATCCGGCGGTGCTGCTGCTCGACGAGCCGTTCTCGGCGCTCGACGCTTTCACCCGCGTCGATCTGCAGGATCACCTGCTCAATCTGTGGGCCGACACCAAGCCAACGCTCATTTTGGTGACCCACGACGTCGAGGAGGCGATCGTGCTGGCGGATCGTATCCTGGTGATGAAGCCCCAGCCGGGCCGGATTTTCGACGAGATCGAGGCCGACCTGCCGCGGCCGCGCGACCGCCAGTCGGCGGCCTTCGACTTCACCAAGCGGCGGGTGCTGGCCGCGCTCGACCGTTCGCTCGATCGCGCCAAGCGCGTCGACGACGGACAGACCAAGGCGGACGCCGGCGCCGCGCTGTGGTGGTAGCCGTCCACACGACTTGCCTCTGGTGCAATATGGCTTGCGTCGTGTGCAATATGATGGCAGGCTGTCATCATGGGCAACCCAACGATTTCCGAATTGATCGGCGCGCGGATCAGGCGCGCCCGGCTCGCCAATTCACTGACGCTGGCGGTGACCGCGCAGCGCGCCGGGCTGTCAGAGGCGTTCTTGTCCCGCGTCGAGCGCGGCGAGGCGCAAAGCTCGATCGCCAATCTCGTGCAGATTTGCGCGGTGCTTGGGCTTGGCTTGCAGGATCTGCTGGCGCAAAGCGCGCAGCCGGACAAAACCCGCGTTAGTGTCTATCGCACCGCCGACACTGCGCGGCACACCGAGCTCGAAAGCACCGGTTATCACTGGCACCGCGTCGCCGGCGGCGCGCCGCGCGATCGCATGGAAGTGGTTCATCTGGTGTTTCCGCGCCGCAATCGAATGCCGGTCATGGTGTCGCATCCGGGGCAGGAGCACTGCTACGTGCTCTCCGGCACGATCCGGTTTCTCGTCGACGACGAGACTCACCTGCTGCACGCCGGCGACAGTATCTTCATCGCGTCGGATCAGCCGCATCGCGTCTAGAATGCCGGCAACCGCGAAGCGCATGTCTTGATGACGGTTGCCAAGCCGGACAACGAATTAGCCGCGCTGGACTGGTGGCGCATGCCGGCGCCGGGCGGCCGCAAGCAGAAATCGCCATCAAGAAAGAAGGAGGAGACGTCATGACCGAAGCTGCCAAGAAACGCGAGGCCTCGCGTAAGGATCACCTGCCGTTTATCGCGCGGCACGTCGACGACCTGGAATGGGAGACGATCCGCTGGCCCGGCGAGACCGGCAAGATGCTGTTTCATCCGCGCGCCGAGCGGCCGACCGAGCCGAATGCCGGAATTCTCCGGCTTGAGCCCGGCGCGCATCATCCCGAGCATTATCACGGCTTTGCGCAGATCTGGTATTTCCTGTCGGGCGAATACCAGATCGAAGACAAGACCTATGGCCCCGGCACCATGATCTTCCATCCCGATCCGCATTTCGAAGGTGAATTGAACACCAGAACGGGCGGCGAAATTCTGATCGTTCAATATCCCGGTCCGACCACTGCCGAGCGGCCGATCTATGACGATCGCTTCAATATGAAAGAACGGCAGGCCGTCGAGAAAGAACGGATCGATCGCTGAAAAGCGGCGAGGCGGCGAGGCGGTGGCGCCGTTCGCGGCCGGGCTGGCGTATCTAATGCGTCATGCCCGGCACTCGGGTCCGGCTTCGCCGGCCCGAGCACAAGCCTTGTGCCGGGCATCCACGTCTTTGTAGGTTGGGGCAAGAGACGTGGATGGCTGGGACAAGCCCGGCCATGACGAGTACCACCCGGGGAGTTGGTCCAATGCGTAGCTTCAAAGTGTGTGAATGCGGCGCACCGCTGCAGATGGTCGAGGAGCCGACGCCGCAGCCGGTCGGCACCCAGGTGCTGCTCAAGGTCAAGGCGGCCGGCGTCTGCCATAGCGACATCCATATCTGGGACGGTTACTACGACCTCGGCGGCGGCAAGCGCCTCAAGCTTTTGGAGCGCGGCATCAAGCTGCCGCTTACGATGGGCCATGAGAATGTCGGCGAGGTGGTCGCAGTCGGGCCCGATGCGAAGGGCGTCACGATCGGCGCAACGCTGCTGGCGAACCCGTGGATCGGTTGCGGCGAGTGCACGGTGTGCAAGCGCGGCGAAGAAAATCTCTGCAAGACCCCGCGCAATCTCGGCGTCTTCACCGACGGCGGTTATTCCACCCACGTGATGGTGCCGCATCCGCGACATCTGTTCGAGATCGGCAATCTCACGCCGGCGCAGGCGGCGCCGCTGGCCTGTTCCGGCGTCACTGCGTATGGCGCGCTGAAGAAAGTCGGCCCGGTCATGAAGGGCGAGCCGGTCGTCATCATCGGCGCCGGCGGGCTCGGCCTGATGGCGATTGCGCTTCACAAGGCGATGGGCGGCAAGAGCGTCGTCATGGTCGACCTCGATCCGGTCAAGCGCGAGGCGGCCATCAAGGCCGGCGCTGCCGCGGCGATCGACGGCAAGGCGGCGGACGCCGCCAAGCAGATCATGGCGGCGACCAATGGCGGAGCCTGGTCGGTGATTGATTTCGTCGGCTCATCCGACACCGTGAAGCTCGCGGTCGACTCGCTGGTCGTCAAGGGCGGCAACATCATCGTGGTCGGCCTGTTCGGCGGCGACATCACGATCTCGACGCCATTCTTCCCGATGCGGGCGATGAAGATTCAGGGTTCTTACGTCGGCAGCCTGCCAGAGATGAAGGAGTTGCTGGAGCTGGTCGGCCGTACCGGCGCGCCGCCGGTGCCGTTGCACAAGCGTCCGTTGGAAGATGCCAATGCCGCGCTCAATGACTTGCGCGCCGGCAAAGTGGTCGGTCGCGTGGTGCTGACGCCGGCGTGATATCCCTCCCCTGAAAAGGGAGGGTGGCGGCGAGCGAAGCGAGACGCCGGGGGTGGGACTTTCTCACAGCCGTCTCTATATGAGACCCCACCCGCCGCGCTGCCGCGCGGCACCCTCTCCGGAACGGGGAGGGGTAAGCAGGAGAAGAAAAAATGGACGCTGCCGGTTTGCGCGCGATGCAGGCGCCGATCAAGGAGAAGTACAAGAGCGATCCCAAGGCCGGGATGATCACGCTCAAGGCCAGGGGCACGCTCGACGACAGCACCATCGCTTGCAAGGTCGAAACCGGCCGCGCGCTGGCGGTGGCGGGCCTGCATCCGGCGACCGGCGGTTCCGGCATGGAGCTGTGTTCCGGCGACATGCTGCTCGAGGCGCTGGTGGCTTGCGCCGGCGTGACGGTGAAGGCGGTGGCGACCGCGCTGGAGATTCCGCTGAAGTCCGGCAAGGTTTCGGCGGAAGGCGATCTCGATTTCCGCGGCACGCTCGGCGTCGACAAGACGGCGCCGGTCGGCTTTGCGCAAATCCGGCTGCGTTTCGACCTCGACACCGACGCGCCGCAGGACAAGCTCGATCAACTGCTCAAGCTGACCGAGCGCTATTGCGTGGTCTATCAGACCATCAAGAGCGGCCCGTCGGTGGACGTGAAGCTGACGCGGGCATGATGACTTCGTGTCCCGGGCGCAGCGCCGCACTTCTTAGTGATGCGCTGCAGACCCGGGACCGCCGCAGATACTAAATCTTGAAAAGGTCCCGGATCTGCGGTGCACCGCAAGCGCGCTGCACCGCGTCCGGGACAAGAGTCTGAGAATGTCCCCCGACCATTATTTTGCCCTCACGCTGATCGTGCGGATGGCCGTGACCGCCGCCTTCCTGCTGGCGGCAACGGTGATCGCCGAGCGCGCCGGCCCGTTGATCGGCGGATTGGTCGCGACGCTGCCGATCAGCGCCGGCCCGGTTTACGTCTTTCTCGCGCTCGACCATGACGCGCATTTCATCGGGCAGAGCGCGCTCGGTAGCCTGATAACCAACGCCATCAACGTGGTCTTTGCGCTGACTTACGTGTTGCTGGCGCAGAAGCGTTCACTCGCAATCAGTTTGTCGGGGGCTTTCGCGGCCTGGATCGTCTTGATCTGGGCGGCCGGTTTCGTGCACTGGACGCTGACGGCGGCGCTGGTCCTCAACGCCGCCGTAGTCGGCGGCGCTTATTGGCTGTGCAATCACTTGCGCCACGTCGCCGCGCCGCGTGTCGATGCCCGCTGGTATGATCTCGTGATGCGCGCGGCGATGGTGGCGCTGCTGGTCGGCGTCGTGGTGACGCTGAGCTTTCAAATCGGCCCGACTGCCAGCGGCAATTTTGCGGTGTTTCCAATTGTGCTCACCAGCATCATTTTGATCCTGCACCGCCGCGTCGGCGGACCAGCGACCGCGGCGGTGATGGCCAATGCGGTGATCGGTCTGGCCGGGTTCGGCGTCGCGCTGGTGGTGCTTGCGCTGACCGCCGACCGGCTCGGCTCGGCGCTCGCTTTATCGCTGACGCTCGCAGCTTCGGTCGGCTGTAACCTGCTGATCTATTTCCTGCGCCAGCGCGAGGCGGCGGTATGATCGCACTCTTTGCAAGCCCGGCGCTTCGGTACGGCCTTGCGCTCAAGATCGTGATGACGGCCTCGATTCGGGCTCGTTTGCGTCGGGCGCATTTGCGCTCTTTCCGGTCGCGATGGGATCGTTCTTCATCATCCTGCACGCGCGGGGTCGGCGGGCCGGCGGCGGCGAGCGTCGCCGTGCACGTGCAGGCGCCGCTGATCGGCCTCGGGCTTGGCTTTGTTGCCGTGCATTATCTCGCGATTCCACTCGGCGTGTGGTGGTCGTACCTGATCGCCCTCGCCATCGGCATCGCGTGGAACGCGCTGCTGTGGCTTGCGTGCCGGCGGTCTGGTAAATAGCGATTAACAACGCGCGATTTCAAAAAGGGAAATATCCTTCATGGGCACCGACCAGTATCACGAGCCGCCGGATGAGCTCTCGCAAAAGACCCGCACCTTCGCGCGGATGATCACGGCGCTGATCGAGGAAGCCGAAGCGATCGGATGGTACGAGCAGCGCATCTCGCTGGAAAAAGACAAGGCCGCGCGTGCCATCATGGAGGACGCGCAGAAGGAAGAGTTCAAGCATTTTTCCATGGACCTTGAATTTCTGCTCCGCCACAAGGCGGACTGGAGAAAGATTCTCAAAGGCGTCGTGCTGGTGCCCGGCGATATCGTCAAGAACGCGGAAAAGGCGGAAAAGGCGGCGGACTAGTCGCGTCTAAGGCTTGCGCGATGGCCCGAGTCGCGCCTTGAGCGCATAGAGTGCGTCCATCGCCTCGCGCGGCGACATTTCGTCGGGATGCAGCGTGGCGAGCGCCGCCAGAAGTTGATCGAGCGCGCTGTCTCGCGCCGGCACCGGCTTGCCCGGCGCACCGGCAAACAGCGGCAGATCCTCGAAGCCTTTCGGCGAGGCGCGGCTTTCTGTTTCGAGCTTTGCCAGCACGATTTGCGCGCGGTCGATCACGCTTGACGGCAAGCCGGCGAGCTTCGCCACCTGGATGCCGTAACTGCGGTCGGCGGCTCCAGCCACCACCTCGTGCAGGAACACCACATCGCCCTGCCATTCTTTCACGCGCACGGTGGCGTTGTGCACGCGGCTGAGCCGCGCCGACAGCGCGGTGAGTTCATGGAAATGCGTGGCGAACAGCGCACGGCAGCGGTTGACCTCGTGCAGATGCTCGATGGTCGCCCAGGCGATCGACAGGCCGTCAAAGGTCGCGGTGCCGCGGCCGATCTCGTCGAGGATCACCAGCGCGCGCGGCCCGGCCTGATTGAGGATCGCCGCGGTCTCCACCATTTCGACCATGAAGGTCGAGCGCCCGCGCGCCAGATCGTCGGCGGCGCCGACCCGGGAGAACAGCCGGTCGACCACGCCGAGCCGCGCCGCACGCGCCGGCACGAAGCTGCCAATCTGCGCCAGCACGGCGATCAGCGCATTCTGCCGCAGGAAAGTCGACTTGCCGGCCATGTTCGGGCCGGTGATCAGCCAGATTTTTCCGGCATCTTTGGTACCCGGCGCGGTGAGGTCGCAGTCATTGGCGACGAACGGCGTACCGTCGCGCGCCAGCGCCTGTTCGACCACCGGGTGGCGGCCGCCCACGATGACAAATTCGAGCGAGTCGTCGACCTGCGGTCGAACATAGTCGCGCTCGGCGGCCAGCGTGGCGAGGCCGGCGGTGACGTCCAGCACGGCAAGCGCCTCGGCGGTGCGCTTGATCGGCCCACTCTGCGCCATTACTTGCGCGCTCAAGGTTTCGAACGTCTCAAGCTCGATACCGAGCGCGCGGTCGGCGGCGCTGGCGATCCGGGCTTCGAGTTCGCCGAGCTCGGTCGAGGTGAAGCGCACCTGTCCCGCCAGCGTCTGGCGGTGGATGAAGGTGGCGTTGAGCGGCGGCGCCAGCAGCTTTTCGCCGTGCTGCGCCGTCACCTCGACGAAATAGCCGAGCACGTTGTTGTGCCGGATTTTCAGGCCGCGAATGCCGGTCTCTTCCGCGTAGCGCGCCTGCAAAGCCGCGACCACGCGGCGGGATTCATCGCGTAGGGCACGGGCCTCGTCGAGCGCGCTATCGTAGCTGGCGCGCACGAAACCGCCGTCGCGCTTGAAAGCCGGCAATTCGGCGGCGAGCGCGGCCGACAACTCTGCCGCCAGCATCGGATCCGCCGCGCGGCAGGATCGAGCTGCCTCTGCGATCTCAGCGGGCGGCTCGGCGGAAAGCCGCCGCGCAATATCGCCGGCCGCCAGCAAGCCATCGCGGATGGCGGCGAGGTCGCGCGGCCCGCCGCGTCCGACCGCCAATCGCGCCAGCGCGCGGGCGAGATCGGGCGCGGCGTTGAGTTTGCCGCGCAGTTCGGCGCGCAATGCTGCATCGGCGACCAGCGCTGCAACGGCGTCGTGGCGACGCATAATCGCGGCCGGTTCGGTCAGCGGTGCGGCCAGCCGCCGCGCCAACAGCCGCGATCCGGCTGATGTCACCGTGCGGTCGATCGCCGCCAGCAGCGAGCCGCGGCGCTCGCCACCAAGCGTGCGCATCAGTTCGAGATTGGCGCGGGTGGCCTGGTCGATCGCCATGGTGGCGGAGGCCGCTTCGCGCAGCGGCGGGGAGAGCGGCGGCCGCTGGCCGAGCTGGGTGCGCTCGACATACGTGACGCAGGCCGCCGCGGCGGTGAGTTCCAGCCGCGACATGGCGCCGAACGCTTCACTGGTCGCGATGGCGAAGAAGTCGGCGATCCGCCGCTCGGCGGTGACGCCGTCGAACACGTCGCGCGGCAGTGGCGACACCGCCGGCTGCTCGCGCAGCAATGGCGCCAGATCGGCATCGGCGTACAGCGCGTCGGACACGATGATCTCGCTCGGCTCGAGCCGGGCGATTTCGGCGGCGAGCGAAGCGCGGTCGCATTCGGCGATGCGGAATTCGCCGGTCGAAATATCGATCCAGGCGAGTGCGAAGCGATCCTGCTCATTGGCCGACGACAGCCTCGCGCGTGCGATGGCGAGCAGGTAATTATTGCGCCGCGCGTCGAGCAGCGTGTCTTCGGTCAGCGTGCCGGGCGTGACCAGCCGCACCACATCGCGTTTCACTACGGCCTTGGAGCCGCGCTTTTTCGCCTCGGCGGGATCCTCAAGTTGTTCGCAGACCGCGACGCGATGGCCGAGCGCGATCAATTTGTGCAGATATTCGTCGGCGCGGATTACCGGCACGCCGCATAGCGGCACGTCCTTACCGAGATATTTGCCGCGCTTGGTCAGCACGATGCCGAGCGCGCGCGAGGCCACCTCGGCGTCGTCGAAGAACATTTCGTAGAAATCGCCCATCCGGTAGAACAGCAGGCCGTCCGGATTGGCCGCCTTGATCTCGACGTATTGCGCCATTGCTGGGGTGACGCGCGTGTCGTCGGGCTCGTTCATGCCGATGGACTGGGCGAAAGCCATGTCGAATAGCTAGCAGATGGCGTTCGGTGTTTCACGAGGCGGTGCGGCAAACTTCGCCGTCATGCCCGGCTTTATGCCGGCCATCCACGCCTTTCTTACGTAATCAAGGCGTGGATGGCCGGGACAAGCCAGGCCATGACCAAGTGATCATTTCACCAGCTTTCTGCCGACCAGGGCGCGATTAGCCTTCGACAATTTCGAGTTCGTCCAGAATCCGGATCGCCTCGCGGATGGTGCCCTTCTCAGGATCGAACGGGCATCCCGATTGTGCTCAGTACGGACAGATGATGTTGAGCAGCGCCGGGCGGCCGTTGACGACCGCCTCGCGCGACCGCTTGAGCGCGTCGGGCAGCTCTGAAGGCTTTTCGACGCGCTCGGCATAGACCCCCTGCGCCGCGGCCAGCACATCATAAGCTGGTGAAGGATCGAGATCGGCCAGCGTGCGGCCGTCGTTTTCGCCGGCCGCCGTCCTTGAACATCGCCATGGTCGAGCGCTGTACCGCGCCGCGGCTTATTCGGCGGCGATGCGAAACGGCGCCTGGCCACCGAGTTCGGCGAGGCATTTGGCGAGGCTCTCGCCCTCCGGATCCACCAGCGCCGCGGTGCGCGCCGAGGCGATGGCATCGGCACCGCGCGCGGGCGGAATTTGCCCGGCCAGCACCGGGCA
Source organism: Pseudolabrys sp. (assembly GCA_050998115.1). GTDB lineage: Bacteria > Pseudomonadota > Alphaproteobacteria > Rhizobiales > Xanthobacteraceae > Pseudolabrys. Next base: position 9,015 of record JBPCQM010000247.1, read on the forward strand.
GGTCACCTGCTCGACGATGGTGCGGTAATTAGCGCTGCCGCGCGCGTGGGTGTCGCCATAACCCTTGATCAGGCGGGCGCACTCGGCGACTTCGAGCGCGACGGTGGTCGAGAGTTTTGCCGCCTCGACGATCAGCGCCAGCCACGATTCGATCTGCGTCTGCTCGTGCTGGTAGCGGTGGCCGAACGGCCGCAGCCAACGCAGCTTGGCGAGCATCCAGAAGCGCAGGTAGCCGTTGATCGATGTCGAGTTGATCTCCATGCCGAAATAGACCCGGCCGAGCCAACCCTTCTTCGCGCAATAATGCAGGATCGGCCGCGCCAGCAACGGCGGCAGCAACTGGCACAGTTCCTCGATGCCGGGCTTGAGGAAGTCATGCACGGTGAACGGCTCGCCGGCGGCCTTGAGCTCGTCGCGTGCGATGCGTTCCATGCGTGCCGGGGCGATCTTTGCGGCGGCGACGCGCACGACATCTTCGTAGGACATCCGGACTGCGAGATGCCGCGCGGTTTCGGTGAGCAGGCGGACGTCGCCTTCGCGTAGCGGCGCGAGGCGATCGAGATAAAGCCGCGCATAGGAAAGATTTTGGTAGGCGGCAAGCCGGCGCACGCCTTCGATTACGATCGACAGCGCCGTGGCCGGCATCGATTGCGCGACCTCGCTTTCCAGCGAGCCGAGAGTCATGCCGCTGTGTGTCTTGCCGCTGCGCGTCTTGGCGCCGTCGTCGGTCAGCGCGGCTGATTTGGCCCGCGCGGCGTCTAGCCCGGCACGGAAGCCGCGCAAATTACTGTCGACCGCCTTGCCGTCGGCGCGGATCGCCGCCTCGAATACCTCGATTGGAATCGGCAACGCTCCGGCACCGGCGATGGCGCCGAGCATCACCGCGCTAATGATGGAGCCGCTTTGCTCGGCCAACGCGTTCATGTCGATCAGGAGAGCGGCGCGCGAATTTTCCGTGACGATCTTGCACAGCTTGTTTGGATCGAACCGGCCGTCGCCCATCGCGATTTTTTCGTCCATCGCATAGAAGCGGCTGGTCGAGGCAATCGCCAAAGTGCGGTCCGGCGTGACAAAGCCATTGGCGACGGTGCGGCCGGCCTCAAGCAGTTCGCTCGCCACCGCGATGTCGATGTCCCCGATCCCGGGCGTGAGCGCCAGCACCGGGCGGCGGCCACCCAGTTCGCTGGCTTTCACCGGCAAAATCTCGATGTAATAGGTGGTGGCGCCGGTGCGCTGCGCGACGCCGGGGATCGAGGTCGATTGCACCGGAAAATCGCATTGCCCGGCGGCCCGCACGATCCAGTTGGTCAGCACGCCGCCGCCTTCGCCGCCCAGCGCGGCAATCAAAATACTAATCGGGCGGATCGCGCTCATGCCGCGACTTTCCCGTTATAACCGCCGAACCAGCCGATCACGGTGCGCCGCAGGCGAAACAGCGCACGGTCGCGCCAGGTGGCGTTGCGGATGATCTCGGCGCGGTAGAATGACGGGCACAGCACGGCCGCATGGGCGACCTCGCCGCACAGGCCGCAGCCGACGCAGCTCTCGATCACGGTGGCGACCGGGTCGGTGCGCAGCGGATCGGGCGACGGCTTGACCGTCAGCGACGGGCAGCCCGACAGCCTGATGCAGGAATGGTCGCCGGTGCAGATTTCATCGTCGACGCCGTAACGCGCCCGCGTCACCCGCTCGCCGCGCTTGAGCTTTTCGGCATCCTGTGCGCGCACGCGACGCTGGCGCGCCAACTGGCATTCGCCGTCGGCGATGATGACCTTGAGGCCGCGCTCGGCGGTGCGCATCGCCTCCTTCAGCGTCTTCACCATTACCGACACCGAATAGGTCCGCACGGTACGCCGCCATTTGACGCCCATCGAGCGCAGCGTCTGCTCGATGCTCATGCCGGTCGGCCCGCCGCGGTCAAGCGGCGTGGACGGCATGAATTGCTGGCCGGTCGCCGAGGTGTAGCCGTTTTGCATGACGATCAGCACGCCATCGCCCTTGTTGAACAAGTTCGAGGCGACGCCGGTGATGACGCCGTTGTGCCAGAAGCCGCCATCGCCCATCACCGAGATCGGACGCCTCGACATGTTCGGTCCGACCGCGGCGGCGCTGGCGAGCGACATGCCGTAGCCGAGAATTGAATTGCCGAGCGAGAACGGCGCGAAGGTCGCAAACGAATGGCAGCCGATGTCGGCGCTGATATGGGTCGGGCCAAGTTCGCGCTGCATCAGCTTGATCGCCGAGAATACCGGGCGTTCCGGGCAGCCGGTGCAGAAGGCCGGCGGTCGCGGCGGCAGCGGTCCGAGTGCGGCGGCGGCTTTTTCCTTTTGCGCCAGCAGAGCGCCGGCCGTCGCGGCGACCGCATCGGCGTCGACGCCCCGCGGCCGAATTTCGCTGAAAAATCCGGCAAGACCCTTGAGCAGCACGTCGGAGGCATATTCGCCTGCTTGCGGCAAAAGGCCTTTGCCGCAAACGCGGGTCTGGATATCGGCGCGCCGCAATTCGACGTTGATGGCCTGCTCGATGTAGTCGGGATGGCCTTCCTCGACCACCAGCACGGCGCGCTTGCCGGCGCAGAATTCGCGGATTTCCTCCGGCACCAGCGGATAGACCACGTTGAGCACCAGAACCGGCACGCGCGAGGCCCCGAACACGTCAGCCAAGCCAAGCCGTTGCAGTGCGCGCAGCACCGAATTGGTCAGCCCGCCCATTACGATAACGCCGGCCTCGTCGAGATCGCCGGGGATCACCTCGTTGAGCTGGTGCTCGCGGATGAAGGCGCGCGCCGCCGGCATGCGCTCGCTAATTTTGAGTTTTTCCTGCGTGTAGATCACGGGCGGATGGGCGAGCCGGTTGTAATTAAAGCGCGGCGGGCCTTCGAGCCGATTAAGCGCGGAGAACGCCGGCCTCTTGTTGTCCTTGGTCTCAAACTGCCCGGTGGCGTGGCAGGCGCGGATGCGCAGTTCCAGCATCACCGGCGCGTGGCTGGCCTCCGACAATTCGAAACCCTTTTCCACCGTTCGCACAATGGTCGGCAAATCCGGCCGCGGATCGAGCAGCCACATCGACGACTTCATCGCGTACGCATAGGAGCGCTCCTGGATCACGCTGGCGCCTTCGCCGTAATCCTCGCCGAGGATGATCATGGCGCCGCCCATCACGCCGGGCGAGGAGAGGTTCGACAGCGCGTCGGCCGCCACATTGGTGCCGACGATCGACTTCCAGGTCACCGCGCCGCGCAGCGGATAATTGATCGAAGCGCCGAGCATCGCCGCGGCGGAGGCTTCGTTGGTGCAGGTCTCGACGTGAACGCCGAGCGCGCGCATCTGCTCCTCGGCCTCGACCATGACGTCGATCAGGTGCGATACCGGCGCGCCCTGATAGCCGCCGACATAGGAGACGCCGGATTGCAGCAGCGCATTGGTGACGGCCAGGATGCCTTCGCCGTGGAAGGTTTCACCATCCCCCAGCGCCAGCGACTGCACTTCGGTCTTGAACGAACGTTCCATTGAAGTCCGTAACGGTTGGGGCTCAAACTATTTTAGCACACCTCCGCGCGCGTGGAAGATGCCGCCGTACCGCGCCTGGAAGCGTTAACTCTTAAGCAACTGGTGGCGAAAGAACGCAACGTTCGTCATCAGGCCGGCGTGTAGATGCTGGAACAACTGAACAACAGGTAGAAGGTCCGGCGAACGGTCCTGCGCCGCTGCGCGTTGTAGCGTCTGGCTGGTGAGATTGCCGGGATTCGGCAAGGCGCGGACGATCTCCACGGCCCGGTCCTGGAAAAGCTGGCAGATCGCTTCGTGGACGTCGCTGCCGATCGAAGGTCTTAGGTCGCTCCACGCCAGCGCGAAATAGCTCGGCCATCGGGCGAGCGATCGGTAGTCGGTATTGACGAACGGCAGGCCAAGGGTCGCTTTAACATCCTCATAGACCGCACGGGTGCCGGTATCGACGTGATGTTGCTCCATCAGCACGAGCGGGACGCGTGGCGGCGGCGCATGGCGGCCGCGAGATGGCGTCACTGTCGTTCCCGAGCCGAGCGCCGCCTTCGAGCAGGTAGCGCGCGGCCGTCGTCAGCACGACGTAGAGATAATTTCCGTGCGATAGCATTTCCGGCACGGCCCGGATGTCGTCGAGCTCGATATCCGAATAGCCGAGCGCGCGCAGGCGGGAGGCGATCGGCGGCGGACGCAACTTGACGATCGCGCTTTCGATGTCGGCGCGCAGGTCCGATGCAACTTTTGTGTATTGCTCGCTCGCGCACGGCTCGCGCATGCCGGACCAGAGTGTGGCGGAGAAGTGCGGAAGGTGGGCGA
>JBPCQM010000250.1:0-5144 GCA_050998115.1 Pseudolabrys sp.
GCCTTCCGGCCTGTGCTCGTTCCGCCAGCGGGCGAGATCGTAGACCTCGGTCTTGTAGAGATCCTTGACCGGGTTGAAGCCGCCATTCATGTCGCCATAGAGGGTGGCGTAGCCGACCGACATCTCCGACTTGTTGCCGGTTGCCACCACCACCAATTCGAATTTATTCGAGATGGCCATCAGGATGGTGCCCCGCGCACGCGCCTGCAGATTTTCCTCGGTAACGTCGCGCGGCTTGCCGCCGAACGCGGGGGCCAGCACGGCCTCGAGCCCTTGCACCGCCTCGGCAATCGGCAACACCTCGTAATAAACCCCGAGCGCCTTGGCGCAAGCCGCGGCGTCGTCGAGCGACACCTGCGCGGTAAATTTATAAGGCAGCATTATGCAGCGCACGCGCTTGGGCCCGAGCGCATCGACCGCGATGGCCGCGCACAAAGCCGAATCGATGCCACCCGACAGGCCGAGCACCACGCCTTTGAAGCCGTTCTTTTCGACGTAGTCGCGAAGGCCAAGCACGCAGGCGGAATAATCGGCCTCGTCCGGGCCGACGTCCGGCACGATCGGCGCTTTTTCGCAGCGCCAGGTTTCGCCGGCGCGTGACCAACGCGTTGTGACCACCGTCTCCTCGAAGCCCTGAAGCTGAAACGCCAGCGAACGGTCGGCGTGAATGCCAAACGAGACGCCGTCGAACACCAGTTCGTCTTGCCCGCCGACCTGGTTGACGTAGACCGCCGGCAGCCCATGCGCGACAATGTGGCGGATCGCAATGTTGAGCCGCAGGTCGTCCTTGTCGCGCCAATAAGGCGAGCCGTTCGGCACCACCAGCAGCTCGGCGCCGGTTTCGGCGAGACATTCGACGACTTCCTCGCCCCAGATGTCCTCGCAAATCGGAAATCCGAGCCGCACGCCGCGGAAGTTCACCGGACCCGGCAACGGACCCGGCGCAAACACGCGTTTTTCATCGAACACGCCATAATTCGGCAGATCGACCTTAAAGCGCAGCGCGGCGATCGCGCCGCCGTCGAGCAACGCCACCGCGTTGTAGAGTTTTTCGCCATCGACCCACGGCGTGCCGACCAATAACGCCGGGCCGCCGTCCTTGGTCCCGCGCGCCAGTTTTTCGATGGTCTCCCGGCAGGCCGCCTGAAACGCTGGCTTGAGCACCAGGTCTTCCGGCGGGTAGCCGGCAATGAACATTTCGGGAAATACGACGAGATCAGCGCCTTGCGCGGCGGCCTGCTTGCGCGCGTCGCGGACTTTCTCGGCGTTGCCGGCGATATCGCCGACCGTCGAATTGAGTTGCGCGACCGCAATCGCTAGTCGGTCGGCGGGACGGGCGCTCATGGGGATGATTTAAGGCCTGCCGTGTCGCGCGGCAATCGCAGGCGTGGAATAACGGTTCTGCGCAGGGAGTTCGCGCTAAAGCCCCGCGGCGGCAGGCATCGGCTTGGCCTGCCCGACCCGCTCTTTCTTGAGCAATTCGGCCAGCAGGAAGGCCATATCGACCGACTGCTCGGCGTTGAGCCGCGGGTCGCAGACGGTGTGATAGCGGTCGTTAAGGTCGGCATCGCTAATGGCGCGGGCGCCGCCGGTGCACTCGGTGACGTTCTGCCCGGTCATCTCCAGATGCACGCCGCCGGCATGGCTGTTCTCTGCCGCGTGAACCTCGAAGAAGCCGCGCACCTCCTTCAGAATAAGATCGAACGGCCGCGTCTTGTAACCCGACACCGAGGTGATGGTGTTGCCGTGCATCGGGTCGCACGACCAGATCACCGCCTTGCCTTCGCGCCTGGTGGCGCGCACCAGCGCCGGCAGATATTCGCCGACCTTCTCGGCGCCGAACCGCCCGATCAGCGTCAGCCGTCCCGGCTCATTGTCTGGATTGAGCACGTCGATCAGCCGCAACAGATCGTCGGCCTTCAGCGAAGGCCCGCATTTGAGCCCGATCGGATTTTTGATGCCGCGGGCATATTCGACATGGGCGTGGTCGAGCTGGCGGGTGCGGTCGCCGACCCAGATCATATGACCGGAGGTCGCGTACCAGTCGCCGGTCGTCGAATCGACGCGGGTCAGGGCTTCCTCATAGCCGAGCAGCAGCGCTTCGTGGCTGGTGTAGAAATCGGTGGTGCGCAGTTCGGGATGGCTTTCGAGATCGAGACCGCAGGCCTGCATGAAGCCAAGCGCCTCGGAGATGCGGTCCGACAATTCGACATAGCGCCGTGACTGCGGTGAATCCTTGACGAAGCCGAGCATCCATTGCCGCACGCTGCCGAGATTGGCGTAGCCGCCTTGCGCGAAGGCGCGCAGCAAATTCAGCGTCGCCGCCGATTGCCGGAACGCTTCGATCTGGCGCCGCGGATCGGGATGGCGCGCCTCTTCGGTGAAGGCGATGTCGTTGACGATGTCGCCGCGATAGCTCGGCAGTTCCTTGCCGTCGCGTTTTTCGGTCGGCGCCGAGCGCGGCTTGGCGAATTGCCCGGCGATGCGGCCGACCTTCACCACCGGCGAAGCGGCCGCGTACGTGAGCACCACCGCCATCTGCAAAAAGATGCGGAAGAAATCGCGGATATTGTTGGCGCCGTGCTCGGCGAAGCTTTCCGAGCAATCGCCGCCTTGCAGCAGGAACGCCTCGCCCTTTGCGACCCGGGCCAGCGCTTTTTTCAAGCTTCGCGCCTCACCGGCAAAAACCAGCGGCGGGAAGGTCGAAAGCTGTTTCTCGACGTCGGCGAGCGCGCGCGGGTCCGGATAATCCGGGATCTGCACGGCCGGTTTCTTGCGCCAACTGTCGGGTGACCAACGCTCGGCCATCGTCCACTGCTCCAAAACTGACGGCGTTATACACGATGGCCGCCGCAAGAGGCCAGAACTTCGGGATATCGCGCCTATTGCAGCTATTCCGCCCCGGCGCGGCCGTAGCTCATCGCCTTTTCGCGCATCGTCACCAGTTCTTCGCTGCCGGTCGGATGCACCGCCATGGTGGCGTCGAAGTCGGCTTTGGTCGCGCCCATTTTAACCGCGATGCCGATCAGCTGGATCATCTCGCCGGCATCGGGCCCAACGATGTGGCAGCCGACCACCCGGTCGGTGACGCCGTCCACCACCAGTTTCATGAAGGTACGGGTGTCGCGGCCGGGCAGCGTCGCCTTCATCGGCCGGAAGCTCGTCTTGTAAATGTCGACGACATCAAGCTTGGCGACCGCCTGGGTTTCGGTCAGGCCGATCACGCCGACTTCCGGCTCGGAGAAAACCGCGGTCGGCACGTCGGAGTGATCGACCTTGATCGACTTACCGCCGTAGACCGTATCGGCGAAGGCGTGGCCCTCGCGGATCGCCACCGGCGTCAGGTTGATGCGGTTGGTGACATCGCCGATCGCGTAAATGTTTGCGGCCGACGTCCGCGAAAATTCGTCGACCGCGATGCCTCCCGTCGCGCCGAGCTTGACGCCGGCGGCTTCAAGACCAAGCCCCGCAATATTCGGGTGGCGGCCGGTCGCAAACATCACGCAGTCCGCCAGGACCGCCTCATGGTCGGGCAATTCAACGGAATAGCCGTGATCGACCTTTTCGACCGCGGCGACGGTCTGCCGGGTGATGATCTTGATGCCGCGCCTCGCCATTTCGCCGCGCAGATGCTCGCGCACGTCGTCATCGAAGCCGCGCAGGATATTCTCGCCGCGATAGACCAGCGTCGCCTGCGCGCCGAGCCCGGAAAAAATGCAGGCGAACTCCACCGCGATATAGCCGCCGCCCTGGATCACGATGCGCTTGGGCAATTGCTTGAGATGGAACGCCTCGTTCGAAGAAATCACGTGCTCAAGTCCGGCGATCTTGGCGCCGAACTGCGGCGCGCCGCCGGTAGCGATCAAAATCGTTTCAGCGCGCACCCGCGCGCCGTTCGCCAACAGGCGCACGGTGTGGGCGTCCTCCAGCACCGCGCGGCTCTTGACGAGCTCAACCTTGTGGCGCCCCAGCGTCGTCGTATAGGCGGCCTCTAGCCGCTCGATTTCTCGGTCTTTGTTGGCGATCAAAGTCGGCCAGTCGAACGACGGCGCCGGCACGCTCCAGCCGTAGCCGGCGGCATCCTCGAATTCATGGGAGAAGCGCGACGCGTAGACCAGAAGTTTTTTCGGCACGCAGCCGCGAATGACGCAGGTGCCGCCGACGCGATACTCCTCGGCGATCATCACCCGCGCGCCATGACCCGACGCGATCCTCGCCGCACGAACGCCGCCGGAACCCGCGCCTATGATGAACAGATCGACGTCGTGGTCAGCCATAAAACCCGCGCCGCTCACCTACATGTCGCGGCCTTTTTTCTTCAGTTCGGCCCGCATCCGGGCAACCACTTCGTCACTGAATTTGACCGCCCATTCTTGCGCGTAGTTCACGCCCTGTTCGAGCGCTCTCGGCTCGTCCGCGACCGACTTCTTGCCGAGCGGCGATTTGTAAAACGCCAGCAGATCCTTGAGCTCCGCCTCGGTAAAAAACCCGGCATAACGCGCGGCGACCTCGTTCAGCACGTCTTTGATGCGCGGCGCGTATTCGGTGCGCAACGTCGCCGCAATCTCGTCGAGGTCCTTTTGCAGGGCGGGATTCTGCTGCAAGAAGCTGACCTTGCTCTGCTCGATGACGCCCGGGACCAGCGGATCGAATATGGTGGCAGCGCCCTTGAGCAGGATGATTTCACGCGCGGTGTCGATCGCGTTCGCGCTCGGCTTCTTTTGCGCATAGCCGGGCGAAGCCAATGCCAGCAAAATGGCGGCGGCCGCCGCGCCGCGCGTTATGCCGGTCAGGGTTCGTACTAGATTCATTCGAGTTACTCCGTTTGCAGGCTAATTTAGGGCCGATCGAGTACGCGTACACCGTTGGGCCCAGCCAGCACGACCGTTTGGGCAAGCCCAATAAATAATCCGTGTTCCATGACCCCCGGGATCGCCGCCAGCTTTTGCGCCAATGCCTTGGGATCCGCAATAAGGCCGAGGGCGGCGTCGAGAATCCAGTGCCCGCCATCCGTGACAAAAACGTGGCCATCCCGTCCCTGCCGCAATTCAAGCCGGGTCGCGGGGGCGGGCGGGGCGATATCATTTTCTCTGGTTCGGGGGGTGGGGACAAAACAAAACAGGAAGAGCTCGATCGGGGGGGGA
>JBPCQM010000277.1:0-8781 GCA_050998115.1 Pseudolabrys sp.
GGATGGGGTTCCCCGATACCCGCCCGCACCGATACAAGGGCTGATAACTCCTATCGCTTTTTACAGGCGGTAGGACTCTGTCCGGGCCGCCACAAGGCGGCTTTTTTGTTGTTCGGTCAGAACGGGAGAAATACAGATGGAAAAACTCTTGATCGTTTTCGCCGGCGGAGGCGTCGGCGCCGCGCTGCGGCACGGCTTCAACGTCGCGTTCGCGCGGCTACTCGGAACGGCGTTCCCCTACGCGACGTTGTTCGAAAACGTCACCGGCTCTCTGGTAATGGGCCTGCTGATCGCGCTGTTCGCTTTCCGGACTGGTATCCCGCAGCACTGGCAACTGTTTCTCACCACCGGAATTCTCGGCGGCTACACCACGTTCTCGACCTTCTCGCTCGACGCGGCTGTTCTTTACCAGCGCGGTGAACTCGGCACGGCCGGCCTCTACGTGCTGCTGTCGGTGGCGCTGTCGATCGGCGGATTGTTCGCCGGCCTGGCGCTGGTGCGGCAACTGACCTGATTATTCGTGCTCTTATTTGCAAATGATTTGAAAACCGTTTTCGGATCATTCGCTCGGCCGTAAACCGAGCTTTTCGAGCAGCGCCATGTCGCGGTCGCGCCCGGGATTCGGCGTAGTAAGCAGCTTCGGCCCGTAGAAAATCGAATTGGCGCCGGCGAGAAAACACAATGCCTGCATCTCCTCGCTCATGTCCTCACGGCCAGCCGAGAGCCGCACCACTGAGGCCGGCATGCAGACGCGCGCCACCGCGACGGTGCGCACAAAGTCGAGCGGATCGAGTTTTGCCGCTTTCTTGTCGCCGCTCGCAAGCGGTGTGCCTTCGACTTGCACCAGCATGTTGATCGGCACGCTTTCCGGATGCACCGGCAGGCTCGCCAGCGTCGCGATCATCCCGGCGCGGTCGTCGGGGGTCTCGCCCATCCCGACGATGCCGCCGCAACAGACATGAATACCCGCCCTTCGGACATGACCGAGGGTGTCGAGGCGGTCCTGATAGGTCCGCGTCGTAATGATGTCGCCGTAATATTCCGGCGAGGTATCGAGGTTGTGGTTGTAATAATCGAGGCCGGATTGCTTGAGCCGCTGCGCCTGGGCGCCAGTCAGCATGCCGAGCGTAACGCAGGTCTCTAACCCGAGCGCCTTGACGCCTTCCACCATGGCGCAGACCTGCTCGAGCTCGCGATCCTTCGGCGAGCGCCAGGCCGCGCCCATGCAGAAGCGCGACGCGCCGCTATCTTTCGCCGCCTTGGCCTCGCCCAGCACCGCATCGAGCGCCATCAGCTTTTCTGCCTTCACGCCGGTGTCGTAGCGCGCCGCCTGCGGACAATAGGCGCAGTCCTCCGGGCAGCCGCCGGTCTTGATCGACAACAGCGTCGAAATCTGCACCTCGGCCGGGTCGAAATTGGCCCGGTGCGCTTGCTGTGCGCGAAACATCAATTCGGGAAACGGCAAGGCAAACAGCGCGCGGACCTCGTCGCGCGTCCAGTCGTGGCGCAGCCCGCTAAGAGCCAAAGAGGCCGAAAAAACGCTGCTTAACGACATGTTTGACGATCCGTAAGGGTTCTCGCGCCTTATAGCATAGCTAACGTGCCTGCCAGCCGCCCCGGAAACATGGCCATCGACCGACGCACCGTTCTCAAAGGCATTGCCGCAGCGCCCGCCCTCATGCCGTCCGGCTACGCGATGGCGCAGGGTCTCGACGCCTCACAATTCGGCGTGCGGCCGGACGCGGCGAACGATCAGAGTCGCGCCCTGCAACGCGCGATCGATCAGGCGGCGTCGCGCTCTACGCCGCTCGCGCTGCGTCCCGGCATTTACAAGGCCGTGGGCCTCACGCTCCCGGCCGGTGCATCGCTCGCCGGCGTTCCCGGCAAGACCACGCTTCTGCTCGGCGGCCCCGGCGAACTGCTGCGCGCCGACCAGGCAAAGGGCTTGACGCTGCGCGATCTCACGTTCGACGGCGCTGCCGTTCCCCCCGGCGAGAGCGCACTCGTCATGTTCAGCAATGGCCACAGCGTGAAAATCGCGGACTGCGAATTCCTACGCGCCGGCGGCACCGCCTTGAGGCTTGACGCCGTCGCCGGTGCGGTGACGGGCTGCAGCTTTGCCGACAGCGGCGACACCGCGCTGTTCTCCCAGGACGCCCGCGGACTTCTATTGTCCGGCAACACGATCGCGCGATCCGGCAATGGCGGCATCCGCGTCTGGCAATCCGCCAAGCGCGAGGACGGCACCATTGTCGCCGACAACCGCATCGAAGACACGCTGGCGCGATCCGGCGGCAGCGGGCAGAACGGCAACGCCATCAATATCTATCGCGGCGGCAACGTGATCGTGCGCGGCAACATGGTCCGCAATGCCGCGTTTAGCGCGGTGCGCGGCAATGCCGCCAACAACCTTCAAATCACCGGCAACACCTGCGCCGGCATCGGTGAAGTTGCGATCTACGCCGAGTTCGACTTCGAAGGCGCCAGCATCACCGGCAACGTCGTCGATGCCGCGGCCATCGGGATTGCGGTGACTAATTTCAACGAAGGCGGCCGGCTCGCCACTGTGCAAGGCAACGTGCTGCGCAACATCACCAAGCGCCGTCCGGCCGGGACCGACCCGGCCGACGATTGGGGCGTCGGCATCGGCGTCGAGGCCGACACCGCGGTCACCGGTAATGTGATCGAGAACGCGGCAAACGCCGGCGTCAATGTCGGCACCGGGCGCTATCTGCGCGACGTCACGGTGACGGGAAACGTGGTGCGCCGGGCATCGTACGGCATCATTGTTTCCGTGTCAGCCGGGGCTGGCGTGGCGGTGGTGTCGCACAATGTCATTGCGGATACGCCAGGCGGCGCGGTGGTCGGCTTCGACGGCAGACGGCCGGTGACGGGCGATCTTGCGGTCAGTGCAGGCGCTGACCATCCGAAGCTGACGATATTCGGCAATCAGTTGCGCTAGCGCATCGCCGCCGCGATATTGCCGCCGTCGACCGTAAGCACGGCGCCGGTCGTCTTGCGCGCCGAGGCCAACGCAACAAAGGCCGCCGCGACATCGTCGGCGCGAACCTCGCGGCCGAGCAGATTGCCGGCGAGATAATCGCGCTCGCTGACGCCGCGCGCTTTGGAGCGTTTCTTCACCAGGGCGCCGGTTAACAAGCCGGAGCGGATGCGGTCGGCATTCACCGCATTCGAGGTGATGCCCTCGCCGCCGTAATCGACCGCGTATTGCCGCATCAAGGCGAGCGTCGCGGCTTTCGGCAGTCCATAAGGGCCGAAATCGCGGCCAGGATTGACCGCCTGCTTCGACACATTGAACAGCAACGCGCCGCCCGTGCGCTGCTTTCGCAGGATGCACACCGCCGCTTGCGCCACACATTGATGCGCGAAAAAATTGAGTTCGAAACTTTTGCGCAAGATCGCGTCGTCGACCTCGCCGATGCGGCCCTGCCAGGTCGCGCCGGCATTCGATACCAGGATGTCGAGGCCGCCAAAGGCCGCGACCACGGCGTCGAACGCCGCATCAACCGATTTGCGATTGGTGACGTCGCAGCCAACACCAAGCCCGCCAAGTTTTTTCGCCGCAGCTTTGGCGCGTTCGCCGTCGATGTCGAGCAGCGCCACTTCTGCGCCTTGGGTGCGAAACGCGGCGGTGGCTGCAGTGCCAATCGTGCCGGCGGCGCCGGTGATGACCACAACCTGACCCTGTAGCGGTTTTTGCGTGCGGCCCGCGAGCTTGGCCTGCTCAAGCGACCAGTATTCCATCTCGAACTGCTGGCGCTCCGAGATGCTTTCAAACCGGCCGCCGGTTTCCGCATCGGTGACCACCGCCAGACAGGTTTCGGCAATGTCGGCGGCAATCGCCGCGTCTTTTGCCGTCATCCCCGCGCCGAACAGGCCGACGCCCGGCGCCAAAATAACGCGCGGCATAGGGTCGAGCGGCTTTTTCTTCGGCTTTGCCTTCGCATTGTGGCGCGCGAAATAGCGCCGGTAGTTGCCTTGATATTTGGCAACCGACTTGCGCGCCAGGGCGGCAAAGCGATCGAGATCGCCGTCCGGCGCCGGCAGGATCAGCGGCTTCGGCCTGGCGCGGATGACATGATCCGGCGTGACCGGGCCTTGCTGGCTATAGCGGGCGAGGTCGCGGCCGTTGACGTAGGCGAGTACGGCCTCGCCGGCCCGGTGGTCAAGTACACAGCGGGCAAAGCGGCTTTCGTCACGATCGAGCGGCAATGCCAGTATTCCGCGCAAAATCGGCGCGATCTCGGCGGCAGTCGCCATCTCCTTCGGCAGCCTGGCGGGAGGCATCCGCCTGCCCCGCTGTCGTCGCAACGCCCGCTCGGCGCGGTTCGCCAGATCAATCATGCGTTCATAGGCCTCGCGCGCGGTGGCGCCGAACGTGAAGACGCCATGCTTGTGCAGCAGCAGCCCTTCGACATCCGGATTTGCCTCAAACGCCTGCTTGGCTTTCAGCGCCAGCGCAAAGCCCGGCATCACGTAAGGCACGATGGCGACGCGCTTGCCATAAACTTTGTGGCACAGATCGATGCCGTCCGGCCGGTCGCACAGCGCGAGCACCGCGTTGGCGTGGGTATGATCGACGAACTTGTGCGGTAGGAAAGCATGCAGCAAAGTTTCAACCGACGGCGTCGGCGAATCGCTGTCGATCAGATTGCCGCGCTGGATCGCGACCATGTCTTCGTCGCTCAGCGTGTTGCGCGCGGCGAGTTTCAACAGCGGCGCGAGCCGCACCGCAGGCAGACCCGGCGGCTCGATCGACGCCATGTCGAAGCCCGAACCCTTGACGCAAAGCACGTTAACCCGCTCGCCGGCGCGGTCACGAACCGTGGTTTTCACTGAGGTATTGCCGCCGCCATGCTGCACCAGGCGCGGCTCGCCGCCGAGCAGCCGGGTCGTGTAGGCGCGCAGCGCCCGATCCGCGTTGAAGCCTTGCGCAGCGTAGCGTTTCACCGCTTTGCGGGCGTCGCGGTCAGACCATAGATTTTTCATCTGGCGTCGCCTGCCCGTTGCGCCTTTGGCGCCTGTTCGGGAAACAGGCCGCGCAGCCCGTCGGCCGACGCCGCGCAGACGCCGCGCTCGGTAATAAGCGCCGTGACGAGATGGGCCGGGGTCACGTCGAAAGCGTAATTGGCCATGGCGCTGCCATCCGGCGCGATATTCACCTCGGCGATCGAGCCATCTTTCAGCCGCCCGCTGATGAGCGACAATTCGGCGCCGTCACGCTGCTCGATCGGGATGTCTTTCACGCCGTCCTGCACCGTCCAGTCGATGCTCGGCGACGGCGCCGCGACATAAAACGGCACGCCGTTATCCTTGGCCGCCAGCGCCTTCAAATAGGTGCCGATCTTGTTGCAGACGTCGCCGCGCGCCGTGGTGCGGTCGGTGCCGACGATGGCGAGATCGACTTTGCCGTGCTGCATCAAATGGCCCCCGGCATTGTCGGCGATCACGGTGTGCGGCACGCCGTGCTGGCCGAGCTCCCAGGCGGTCAGGCTCATGCCCTGGTTGCGCGGGCGGGTTTCATCGACCCAGACGTGGATGGGCATGCCCGCATTGTGCGCCTTGTAAACCGGCGCCAGCGCAATGCCCAAATCAACGGCGGCGAGCCAGCCGGCATTGCAATGGGTCAGCACATTGAGCGGCCCGCCGATTTCTTTTTTCTCCGCCGCGCGAAACAGCTTGAGGCCGTGATCCCCTACCGCGTTGTTGATGGCGATGTCTTGCTCGCAAATCTCAGCCGCACGCTGATAGGCGGCGACGACGCGCTCGCCGCGCGGCCGGTTGCGCAGGTGCGCGCGCATGGCGTCGAGCGCCCAACGCAAATTCACCGCGGTCGGTCGGCTTTCAAGCAGCGCATCATAGGCGCGGTCGAGCGCTTCGTCGGATGAATCGGTGGCGATCGCCAGACAAATTCCATAGGCCGCGGCAGCGCCAATCAGCGGCGCGCCACGCACCTGCATGGTCTTGATGGCGCGCACCATCTCACCGACCTCGCGCAGCCGCACCGTGGCGAAGCGATGTGGCAGCAGCGTCTGATCGATGATATCGACAGAACTTCCGTCATCCGCCAGCCAGATGGTACGGTAATGCTTGCCGTTGACGCGCATGGGCTCCGGTTATAGGGGGCGCTGCCAACGGCTTCAATCGTGACAGCCGCTTGCAAAACGCCGGGCGATTATCGATCCTGTTTGCATGGACATGCAGACCACCGGCAGGCTTACGGCGCTTCTGACGGCTGTCGTCGTCCTTTACGTGCTGCACTACGGATACGGGCTGGCGCTTTACATCGCGATAGGTGCCGGCATCGCCGCCTATCTGATCATCCGCGCCGTGTTCGTTTTCTGGGCGGCCAGATCTAAAAGCGCGGCGCCGGACACCTAGCGGCGCTTCTTGCGCTTCGGCGCCTTTTTGCCCTTGGCGCGGGCTTCGGACAGGCCGATCGCGATCGCCTGCTTGCGGCTCTTCACCTTGCCGCCCTTGCCGCTCTTAAGTTTTCCTTTTTTGTATCTTTTCACCGCGCGCTCGACGTCTTTCGACGCGCTCTTCGAATATTTGCGGACCATCACCATTCTCCTTGCTGAGTTAGCGTTTTACCACAGACAGCTTTCCATCGCGCTCGAGTCGCGCTTCCTTCACTTGCGATGGTTTCATAACGCCAAATTCGCGCAGGTCCTCATCAAGATCGTCATCGGACATGTGCTCGCGCCAAAGCGCCTGGCGGTCGAGCTTGCCGTTCTTGATCAGCGGGGTCGGCGTCCCCTTGATGAGGCCACCGAACCGCGATGAGGACCGCGACAGCAAGGAGAACAGCCAGTGCATCATCACCAGTGCGAGCACCGCGGCGATGCCGCCGGCCAACCCGGTGGCACCGGTAATCGCCCGCGCCGCAATCGAGCCGATCACGATGATCAGGATGACGTCGAACGCCGTCGCGCGGCCCAGGAACCGTTTCTTGCCGACACGCACGCAGGCGATCAGCGCGACGTAAATAACGGCCGCGCGCAAGGCAAGTTGCCACCAATTGAGAACCTCGCTACCGGCTGAGAGGCCCAGATCGTAAAGCCATTGCACGGCGGGTTCCTCGCTAGACGACGTGGCCTGGATCGGCGGGCGGCGGCGTGTTCTTCGCCACTTGCCGCACCATCGGGGCAGCGCCCAACTGCGCCGCGCCGCGCGAGCCGCCGAGTCTTGCCTGCGCGATATCGTCCTCGGTCGGACGGTTGCCGTTGGCAAACAGTGAGGCCGCCGGATCGGGTTGGCTAACTGGTGGGTAGTAGCGTTGGCGTGGCGGGACATGCCGGCGGCGGTGCTGCCATACAACGAAAACAATGAGCAGCACTGCCATTCCGATGACGGCGACGATCGTTGTTGGATTGATCCAGCCGGGATTCATGCGACTTCCTTCACTCTGCCAACGGCGGCCCGGGGTGCCGGTTCCGCCACAATCTGTGGAACCATTGTTCCCCGGCCACGTTAGGCCGCTGTTCCCCATTCAGCAGAGGAGCATTCCCAATGGCAGACGGTGGCGGCGGCGCAAGCGGCGTTCTTGGCGTTCTGGTCGGCGCGATGTTGGTGATTTTCGTCGGCGCCGCAGTGCTGATGGCGAGCGGCAAGATGGGTGGCAGCGGTTCGTCGCTGACCATCAAGATGCCAGGGACGCGATAACCAAAAAAATTTGGGGCTTCAGGAAACGGAGAAACCGATGACCGGCATTATTTATCTGATCGGCCTGATTGTAGTGATCATGGCCGTGCTTTCCCTCATCGGCCTGCATTAGGCGGGAGGAAACATCATCATGGCGCTTCGCACCCGGCGCGGCATCGTCCGCGCAATTCCCAGCGGCTCCTACGTCGAGTGGGGCCCAATCATCGCTGGCGCAGTGGGCGCATCGGCGATCTCGTTCCTGCTTCTGACATTCGGCGCTTCGGTCGGTCTCACGTTCACTTCCCCGTGGTCGAGTTCAGGCACTTCGATCTGGGTCACCGTGATCGCCGTCGCCTGGTGGGCCGTAGTTGTGCAGATCGGCAGCTTCTTCGCGGGCGGCTATCTCGCCGGCCGCATGCGCATGCGGTGGGCGGATTCCGATCTCGACGAAGCGCAATTCCGCGACAGCACGCACGGCTTCCTGGTCTGGGCGCTCGGTGTTCTGGCCGGCGCGCTGATCCTGGCGATGACCGGAACCGCGACGCTCAAGGCGGCGGCGCAAGGCGGCTCGACGATCGCCGCCGGCGCGGCGTCCGGCAACGCCAATACGCTCTCGACCTCGCCGATCGACTATGCCGTCGACAGCATGCTACGGCCGGCTCCGCGCGTCAGCAGCGGCGCGCAGTCGCAGGCAACACTGGCTCAACCGTTCGCCGGCCAGACGCAGAACAATAACCCCGCGCTGCGCGACGAGGCGCGGCGCATCTTCACCGCCAGCATCAATAACCGCGAGTTGACCGCCGCCGATCGCGACTACCTGGCGGAGTCGATCGCGGCCCGCGATGGTTTGTCGCCATCCGACGCGCAAAAACGTATCGATCAGTCGATCGGCCAGGCCCGTGATCTTGAGATCAAGGCACGCGCCAGCGCCGACAAGGCCCGCAAAGCCGGCATCATCGGCGGCTTCCTGGCGGCGGCATCGCTGCTGGTCAGCCTCGCCGCCGCCGCGGGCGGCGCCCGGCTCGGCGGCGCGCACCGAGACGAAGGCACTACCGCGCATTTGTTCGGTCACCGGTTCTGGTGAGAGAGCTGCGCGATATGAACCAAGGGGACGGA
>JBPCQM010000095.1:0-33748 GCA_050998115.1 Pseudolabrys sp.
GTACAGAGGTCGTACATACGGCATACGATGCGCCGGTAGATTTACCCGCAAAAGATCAAATTGAATTGGCCGAGAGATATCTCTTCGAACTAGCCGAAACTGGCAAGACGAACAGCGGGTTTCAAAAATTCACGACGGCGTTGAAAAACGCAATAGACATGGCAGCCGCCGCGTTTCAACGCGATGGCCACCTTTCGGGTCTCGCCACCGGACTCAAAGACTTAGATTCAAAAATGGGCGGCCTTCAAAAATCGGATTTGATTATTCTGGCCGGCCGCCCCGGAATGGGTAAAACAGCTTTGGCTACCAATATCGCCTACAACGTGGCTAAGGCTTGGGAGGGCGGTGTTCGGGCTGATGGACATTACGAGACAACCAATGGTGGCGTGGTTGGATTTTTCTCCCTTGAAATGTCGAACGAACAACTGGCGACTCGAATTCTGTCGGAACAAACAGAAATTTCTTCGAGCCGAATTCGTCGCGGTGACATTCAAGACAAGGACTTTGAAAAACTAGTAAATAAAGTGACCGAAATTCAGCATCTTCCGCTTTTGATTGATGATACCGGCGGACTCACGATTGCACAGCTCGCTACGCGGGCGCGGCGCATTAAACGTCAGCGCGGCCTCGATCTGCTGGTGGTCGACTATTTGCAGCTACTGCAAGGCTCAACGCGGCGCAGTTCAGAAAATCGTGTGCAGGAAATTACCGAAATCACCACCAAGCTCAAGGCATTGGCAAAAGAACTCAACGTGCCAATACTTGCACTCTCACAACTTTCGCGTCAGGTCGAAAATAGAGACGATAAAAAACCTCAGCTTTCGGACCTCCGAGAATCCGGATCGATCGAACAAGACGCGGACGTCGTGCTGTTTGTGTTTCGTGAGGAATATTACCTGGGAACTAAGGAGCCGCGTGTTGGATCGGACGAGCACGCAAAATGGAGAATTGAGATGGGCGCGGCCCATGGCAAAGCAGAGGTCATCATTGGAAAACAACGCCACGGACCAACAGGCCCCGTGCCTCTGCAGTTCGATGCTGAGTTTACCCGGTTTGGTAATTTCGTTGATGAGGCCAGGCTTCCGGTTGAGATGCGGTAGGCAGTATTCCAGCGCTTAAAAGCGCAGCGGGCAGATGCCGGTGGAGCGCATGTAACGGGCCGCGCCGCCGCATGGACGACCCCCGCGCGGGCGGCTATGACGAAGCGCATGGCAATGCCCGAACCCCAGCCGGCGCCAGCCGCCGAGCCAATCGGCGCCGATGCGCGGGTCACCACTTTCGGTCCCCCGCAGGCCGAAGCCGGCGGCACGCTGACGGTCGATCTCGGCGCGATTGAAGCAAACTGGCGTGCCCTCGCCCGCCGTTCGCTGCCGGCGGAATGCGCCGCGGTGATCAAGGCGGACGGCTATGGCTGCGGCATCGAGCCGGTCGCCGCCATGCTGGCGAAGGCCGGCTGCAAGACTTTTTTCGTCGCGGACTTACACGAAGCACGCCGCGTGCGCGCCGTCGCCGGTGAGCCGGTGATCTACGTACTCAACGGCCTAATTCCGGGCACCGCGCCGACTTACGCGGAAGTCTACGCGCGGCCGGTGATCGGCAGCCTGGTCGAACTGGCGGAATGGGACGCCTTCGTGTCCGCCAATGACTGGCGCGGTGGCGCGGCGCTGCATGTCGACACCGGAATGAACCGGCTGGGAATTTCTGCCGGCGAAGCGGCAGCGGCGGCCCCGCGCATCCGCTCGGAAAACCACGGCATCACATTATTGATGAGCCACCTCGCCTGCTCTGAATTGCCCGACCATCCGCTCAACGACAAACAGATAAAGTTATTTCGTGAGGTGCGCGCGCTCTATCGCGGCATTCAGTCGTCGCTGGCGAATTCCTCGGGAATTTTTCTGGGGCAAGCGGCACATTGCGACCTGGTGCGGCCGGGCGTGGCTTTGTTCGGTGCCAATCCGACGCCGGGCCGCGGCAATCCGATGCGCACGGCGGTCGAATTGCGCGGCCGCGTCGTGCAATTGCGCAACGTGCAGCGCGGCGAAACCGTCGGCTATGACGCCGGCTGGACCGCCAAGCGGGCGACCCGGCTCGCCGTCGTCGGGATCGGTTATGCCGATGGCTATCTACGCGCGGCCGGCGCTTCCGACGCGCGCTCCGGCGCCGACGCCATCGTCGCCGGCCAGCGCTGCCCGCTGGCGGGCCGCGTCTCGATGGATCTGATTGAAATCGATGTCACTGATTTGCCGGACGGCGCGGTCAAGCGGGGCGATACCGCAACGCTGCTCGGTGACGAAATTTCCGTCGACGATTTCGCCACCCAGGCCGGCACTATCGCCTATGAGGTGCTCACCAACCTTGGCCGGCGCTATCACCGCGTCTATCGGGTGAGTTGATCCCGGTCCGGATCGGATCGGCTAAATCCTGATAGAATAACACAGTTTTAAACAATGTTCTTGTATTGTTCTTGTGTCGGCCCTAGCCTGCGCGAGCCGCATTTGTGGCGATTCCTGAAGGATTCCGATGTCCCGGCGCAATTTGAGCTTCATCTGCCAGAACTGCGGCTCGGCCTACGGCAAGTGGCAGGGCAAGTGCGAGGGCTGCAGCGAGTGGAACACACTCACCGAGGAAAGCGCCAGGGCCGCCGGGCCGCCGCTCGGTTCGAGCGGGCGCCCTTCGCCGAAAGGCCGCCGCTTCGTGCTGGAGCCGATGAGCGGAGAGACGCAGGAGGCGCCGCGGCTGCCGTCGGGCGTTGCCGAGCTTGATCGCGTCACCGGCGGCGGTTTCGTGCGCGGCTCGGTGCTGCTGATGGCGGGCGATCCAGGCATCGGCAAGTCGACGCTGCTCATTCAGGCCGCCGCCACGTTGGCGCGCTCGGGCCACCGCGCGGTCTATATTTCCGGCGAGGAAGCCGTGGCGCAAGTGCGGTTTCGCGCCGAGCGGCTCGACTTGACCGACGCCGCGGTCGAACTCGCCGCCGAAACAGCGGTCGAGGACATCATCGCAACGCTCAGCGAAGGCAAGACGCCGCGCCTCGTCGTTATCGACTCGATCCAGACCATGTGGACCGGCGCGGTGGATTCCGCACCCGGCACGGTCACCCAAGTGCGCGCCTCGGCGCAATCGCTGATCCGTTACGCCAAGCGTTCTGGCGCGGCGGTGATGCTGGTCGGCCACGTCACCAAGGACGGCCAGATCGCCGGGCCGCGCGTGGTCGAGCATATGGTCGACGCGGTGCTGTCGTTCGAAGGCGAAGGCTCGCATCAGTTCCGCATCCTGCGTGCGGTGAAAAACCGCTTCGGCCCGACCGACGAGATCGGCGTGTTCGAAATGACCGGGGCCGGCTTGCGCGAAGTCGCCAACCCCTCCGAGCTGTTTTTGTCGGAGCGCGACCTCGGCTCGCCGGGCACCGCAGTGTTCGCCGGCATCGAAGGAACACGGCCTGTTCTGGTCGAAATCCAGGCGCTGGTAGCGCCGACATCGTTAGGTACGCCGCGCCGCGCCGTGGTCGGTTGGGACCCGAGCCGGCTGTCGATGGTGCTCGCCGTCCTGCAGGCGCATTGCGGCGTCAATCTCGGCGGCCACGACGTCTATCTCAATGTCGCCGGCGGACTGCGGATCAACGAACCCGCCGCCGATCTCGCCGCCGCGGCGGCGCTGGTGTCCTCACTGGCCAATTCGCCGTTGCCGGCCGACGCCGTCTATTTCGGCGAGGTTTCGCTGTCCGGCGCGGTCCGCCCGGTGGCGCAGAGCCAAGCGCGGCTCAAGGAGGCCGTTAAACTTGGTTTTACCCGCGCCGTGGCTCCCGACGCAGCCCGCACTGACACCACCGAGGCCCTCAAGCGCACCGAGGTTGGCAGCCTGTCGAGCCTGGTCGCCGATATCGCCGCGCGCGGAAATCGTCCGGCGAAACTCCGAGAAGCCGGTGACGGCGCGCCGCCGTCCCGCTATACACAGGCCGCAAACGCGCCCGGGCTTCTAGGCTACTCGCCCCCGGGCGCGAAAACACCGTTGGATCAATCGCTTGTGCCTGTAACGCCCACCTCGTCCGGAGCCGCGGAATCGCCTATGCAGATGTCCGTCCGGCCGACCGGCTCCAGCCCCTTTCACCGCGGTTAGCGCACCCGATGCCGGTCACGCTTCTCGACATTCTGCTGCTGGTGGTGATGCTGATTTCCGGGCTGCTCGCGATGATCCGCGGCTTCATGCGGGAAATCCTCTCGATCGCCGCCTGGGCGATCTCGGCGGTCGCGGCGATCTATTTCGCTGGCAGGCTGGCGCCAATCGTGAAGTCGAACATCAATGTCGGCGACACGCCGGCCAATGCGATCGCCGCCGCGGCGGTGTTCCTTTTGGTGCTGCTGCTGGTTTCAGTCGTTACCGTTCGCATCTCGGACATGATTCTGGACAGCCGGGTCGGCGCGCTCGACCGCACACTCGGGTTCCTGTTCGGGCTGGCGCGAGGCCTGATCATTGTGGTGGTCGCCTTCCTGTTTTTCGTATGGCTGGTGCCAGACCGCAGCCAGCCGGACTGGGTCAAGTCGGCCAAATCCAAGGTCGTCTTGCAAAGTACGGGACAATGGCTGATGTCGATGTTGCCGGATGACCCTGAAAGCACCATCTTAAAGCGGTTGAAGCGCACCAAGCCGGAAGACCAGGAAGCACCGGATCTTGTCGTTCCCGGCCAGCGTTCGGATTTGCCTGCATCGACCACAGGATCCCGATAAATGACGGACCCTATGCGCAATATTACCGGCGCGGCGATCGACGAGTTTGATCCTGATGCCGACCGGTTGCGCGAGGAGTGCGGCGTGTTCGGCATTTTCGGCCATCCCGACGCCGCCGCCATCACCGCGCTCGGCCTGCACGCTCTCCAACACCGTGGCCAGGAAGCCGCCGGCATCGTTTCGTTCGACGGCAAGCGCTTCCATTCGGAAAAACGGCTCGGCCTGGTCGGTGACGCCTTCGCGCGGCGCGAGGTGATCGACCGGCTGCCCGGTAATTCCGCGATCGGCCATACCCGCTATTCGACCACCGGCGAAACCATCCTCCGCAACGTGCAGCCGTTATTTGCCGAATTGAACACCGGCGGCTTCGCCATCGGCCACAATGGCAATCTGACCAACGGGCTAACGCTGCGCCGCGAATTGGTACGCGAAGGCGCCATGATGCAGTCGACCTCCGACACCGAGGTGATTCTGCATCTGGTGGCGAAATCCAACCGCAACCGCTTTGTCGATCGTTTCGTCGAAGGCTTGCGCCAACTGGAAGGCGCCTATGCTTTCGTCGGAATGACCAACAAGAAACTGATCGGCGCGCGCGATCCTCTCGGCATTCGTCCGCTGGTCTATGGCACACTGGACGGCTGCCCAATTCTCGCCTCCGAAACCTGCGCGCTCGACATCATCGGCGCCAAATATGTCCGCGACGTCGAGAACGGCGAGGTGATGATTTTCGACGAGGATGGCGCGCAGTCGCACAAGCCGTTCCCGCCGATGACGGCGCGGCCCTGCATCTTCGAATACATCTATTTCTCGCGGCCCGATTCCATCGTCGGCGGCCGCAACGTCTACGACGTGCGCAAGACGATGGGCGCCGAATTAGCAACCGAGTCGCCGGCGGCGGCCGATGTGGTCGTCCCGGTGCCGGATTCCGGCGTGCCGGCGGCCATCGGTTTCGCGCAAAAGTCCGGCATCCCTTACGAACTCGGCATCATTCGCAATCACTATGTCGGCCGCACCTTCATTCAGCCGACCCAGTCGATCCGCGATCAGGGCGTGCGCATGAAGCATTCCGCCAATCGCGCGGTGGTCGCCGGCAAGCGCATTGTGCTGGTGGACGACTCGATCGTGCGCGGCACCACTTCGCGCAAGATCGTGCAGATGATGCGCGACGCCGGCGCCAAGGAGGTGCATTTCCGCATCGCCTCGCCGCCGATCACCCACGCGGATTATTATGGCATCGATACGCCGGAGCGCGACAAGCTGCTCGCCGCCACCCACAATCTCGAAGGCATGCGTCAATTTATCGGCGCGGACACACTGGCGTTCCTGTCGGTCGACGGCATCTATCGCGCTATGGGCTTCGAAAAGCGTGACCCGGTGCGCCCGCAATTCACCGATCATTGCTTCACCGGCGATTATCCGACGCCTTTGACCGACCAGAGCGGCAAGGACACCTCGCCGCGGCAATTGTCGCTGCTGGCTGAGGCGATTTAACGCGAACCGTCATGCTCCGCCGTAGCCGTCCGACGGCGTTGCTTCGCTCGCCTATGTGCCGGGCATCCACGACTTCCTTTCTTCGATAGTTTTATTTAGACGTGGATGGCCCGGACACGCCCGGCCATGACGAAACAATGACTGAAAACTCTAAACTCCTCGCCGGCCGCGTCGCGCTGGTCACCGGCGCCTCGCGTGGTATCGGCGCCGCGCTCTCTCTCGAACTGGCGAAGGCCGGTGCGCACATTGTCGCCGTCGCCCGCACCACCGGCGGACTCGAAGAGCTCGACGACCAGATCAAGGCCGAAAGCGGAAGCGCCACGCTGGTGCCGCTGGACCTCAAAGATACTGACGGGATCGCCCGTCTGGCTCTGGCGCTCAACGAGCGCTATGGCCGCCTCGACGTGCTGGTCGGCAACGCCGGCATCCTGCCGACGCCCTCGCCGCTCGGCCACATCGAACCGAAGATTTGGGACGACGTCATCGCAGTCAATCTCACCGCAAACTGGCAACTGATCCGCACCATGGACGCGTTGCTGCGAAAGTCCGATGCCGGGCGCGCGGTGTTCGTCACCTCGCTGGTCGCTTATATCGCGCGCGCTTATTTCGGCGCTTATGCCGCCTCGAAAGCGGCGCTCGACGCGATGGTGCGCACCTATGCCAGCGAATGCGCCGGCACCAAAATTCGAGTCAATCTGTTCACGCCGCCGCAGACGCGCACGCGCATGATGAAGACGGCATTTCCCGGCATGGATCACGAGTCCCTGCCGCCGTCTGAGGTCGTGGCGAAGGCGATGGTGCCGCTGTGCCTGCCGGACTTTACCGAGAACGGAAAGTTCTACGACTACCAATCGGGCAGGCTGCAGACGCTGGCGCCGCCGGCCTAGTGCTTGTGCCTAATGTTTGCGTTTGGCGCGGCCCTTGAACGGATTGTCTTTCTCGCGCAGCGTCAAGCGGATTGGCGTGCCGGGCAAGTCGAACGCCTCGCGCAACGAATTCACCAGATAGCGCTTGTAGGTGTCCGGCACCGCGTCGGCGCGCGTGCAAAACACCACGAAGCTCGGCGGCCGGCTTTTCGCCTGGGTGATGTAATTGAGCTTGAGTCTGCGCCCCGTCACCGCTGGCGGCGGATGCGCTTCCAGCGCGGATTCGAACCAGCGATTGAGCGCCGAGGTCGCCACCCGCTTATTCCACACGGCGTAGGCGTCGAGGATCGCCTGCATCAGCCGGTCAAGCCCCTCGCCGGTCAGCCCCGAAACCGCGACCAGCGGCACACCGATCAGCTGCGTCAGTTTCTGCTCGGCCTGTTTGCGGAATTTGCTGATGGCGCCGACCTTTTTCTGGTTGAGGTCCCATTTGCCGACCGCCAGCACGATGGCGCGGCCCTCCTGTTCGACCAGATCGGCGATGCGCTGGTCCTGCTCCTCGAACGGATTTTCGACGTCGATCAGCACGACCACGACTTCGGCAAAGCGCACCGCGTTGAGCGCGTCGGCGACCGAAAGCTTTTCCAGTTTCTCGTCGACCCGCGATTTGCGCCGCATGCCCGCTGTATCGAACAGGCGAAACTGATGGCCGTGCGAGGAAAAATCCACGGCGATGGAATCGCGCGTGGTGCCGGCCTCGGCGCTGGTGAGCAACCGGTCTTGGCCGATCAACCGGTTGATTAAGGTCGACTTGCCGGCATTCGGCCGCCCCACAATGGCGACGCGGATCGGCCGGTCGCCGTCAGTTTCCGCGTCAGTGTCTGGCGACGCCGCGAGATCAGGCAGCGCCTCGCGCAGCGCATCGTAGAGGTCCGACATGCCCTCATTATGCTCGGCCGAGATCGGAATCGGCTCGCCGAGGCCAAGCCCGAAAGCGTCAAGCCGGCCGCTTTCGCCGGCCTTGCCTTCGCTTTTGTTGGCGACGACGACCACGGGCTTGCCGGCTTTGCGGATGAGGTCGGCGAACGCGCGGTCGGCCGGCGTTGCGCCGGCCCGCGCGTCGATCATGAAAAATATCGCATCGGCGTCGGCGATCGCAGTTTGCGTTTGCGCCCGCATACGGCCGGACAGGCTTGCCGGCGGCGACTGCTCAAGCCCGGCGGTGTCGACCACCTTGAATTCGAGGGCGCCGAGCCGGCCTTCGCCTTCACGCCGGTCGCGCGTCACGCCGGGCCGGTCGTCGACCAGAGCGACGCGACGGCCGACCAGCCGGTTGAACAGCGTCGACTTGCCGACATTGGGCCGTCCGACAATAGCGACGGTGAACGTCATGAGCCGACTGGTAGCGCAATTCGTGCGCGAAGGCTGCGCGCGGTCAGCGCTGGAAGGCGCCTGGCGCCGGCGACGACGGCCAAGGGGAGGACCCTGGCGAGGGCTGCTGGGCGCCCTGAGACGGCGGGGCCGTGCGCTGCTGGTCGGCGCGCGTCCAGGCGGGATCGGCCGGCTGTTGAACCTGACCCTGCGCCGCCGGCTGTATGGTGACCGCCGTTGGCGTGGCAACTGGTTTGGTGGCGACGCGCGGCTTGGGCTTGCGCGCCGCTTTCGGTTTTGGCTTTTCGGCTTCCGCGGCCTTCTCGTCGGCGGCCGGCTCGGCGGCAGCGGCCTCCGGCGGCGGCTGATAGCCCTTGACCAGATCCGGCGGTACGCCCTGGCTCACGCCCGGCACGCCTTCCGGGAATAGCGGGCGGCGCTCGCCGGGCAGCTTCTTCTTCTCGTTGAGACCGAAGACATCGAGCTTGTCCAAGTCGAAATCCGAGCAAGCGGCCAGGATCGGCGCCAACATCAACAGCCCGGCCACACTCAAGACAAGACGGGTTCGGCGCATCGGATCGGCCTCAACTTTTGCCATTGGCGGCGATCAGCGCGGAAAGTACGTCGACCCGCGAGCGCGTGCCGGCCGGGGTATCGCCATCGGCGGCGACCATGTCGATGTATTTGCGCGCGGCCGCGGCGTCGCCATTGCGCCAAGCGGAGAGCGCCAGCAGTTCGCGCGCAGTGTGGCGGAACGCGCCGGCCGGCTCGGCCAAGGTCTGCAGCCGGCGCTGCATTTCGGCAAGGGGCGCGGTGTCGACCAGCAGCAGCGCGGCGCGGATCGCAGCAAGATCGCGCAGGGTGGTGTCCACCGACCCGTCGGCGGCGAGTGCGTCGTAAGCGGCGGCGCCCGCCTTCGCGTCGCGCTGCGAAATTTCGGCGGCGGCGCGCAACTTTGCCAGCGCGCGATAGCCAGCCGGCGCCTCGCCGGCGATCTTGTCAAACGCGGCCGCCGCTTCGGCATGCTTGCCTTGCTCGCTGAGCGTCACCGCGGCCTCGAATTGCCCGCCGGCCGCGGCGGCTTTGCGCGCCATCCAGTATTCGTAGCCGCGCCAGGCGCCGATGCCGCCGACAAGCAGCACCGCCAGCAAGATGATCAGGATGCTGTAGCGCTCCCACAGCTTCTTGAGCTGGTCGCGGCGGACTTCCTCGTCAACTTCGTGAAAAATATCGGCCAAAATCGGCTCCGGACGCGCTCATAAAGACAGCCGCGGCGTAACCTAACGATGTGGCGTAGGCAAGGCAAAGGTGGCGGCATCCCTTGTTTTTCAGTGACTTAGGGCTTTTTCGCCTTCATTGGATAGACGTGCTCGGCGCCAGGAAAACGCCGCGCGCGAACATCCGCCGCGTAGGCTTCGACCGCCTGACCGATCGAAGGGCCGAGTTCGCCATAGCGCTTGACGAATTTCGGCACGCGCGGCGACAAGCCCAGCATGTCCTCAAGCACCAGAACCTGCCCGTCGCATGCCGCGCTGGCGCCGATGCCGATGGTCGGGATAGCGACCGCACCGGTAATCTTCTTCGCCAGCGGTTCAGCCACCGCCTCGATCACCACGGAGAACGCGCCGGCGGCGGCAACCGCCGTCGCGTCGTCCTCGATGCGCGGCCAGTCGCTCTCGTCACGGCCTTGGGCGCGAAACGAACCGATGGTGTTGATCGACTGCGGCGTGAGGCCGACATGGGCCATCACCGGCACGCCGCGCTCGGTCAGGAACGCAATGGTCTCCGCCATACGCTTGCCGCCCTCGAGCTTGACGGCGCCGCAACCGGTTTCCTTGAGCAAGCGTACCGCGCTCATGAAAGCCTGTTCTTTCGAGGCTTCGTAGCTGCCGAACGGCATGTCGACCACGACCAGCGCATGCGCCGAGCCGCGCATCACCGCGTGGCCCTGCAGGATCATCATGTCGAGCGTCACCGGCACGGTGGTTTCCAGCCCGTGCATCACCATGCCGAGTGAATCACCGACCAGGATGACGTCGCAATGTCGATCAACAATACGCGCGGTGTGTGCGTGATAGGACGTGAGGCACACGATCGGCTCGCCGCCCTTACGCGCCAG
Source organism: Pseudolabrys sp. (assembly GCA_050998115.1). GTDB lineage: Bacteria > Pseudomonadota > Alphaproteobacteria > Rhizobiales > Xanthobacteraceae > Pseudolabrys. The sequence goes on from JBPCQM010000095.1 coordinate 10,572, forward strand.
AATATTCGGGGCCGTGAGCCTTCTGGCCTCGTTCTGCGCCGACATCGACTTATTCCCTGCGCATGATCTTGTCCGAAAACCGCTGCCCCCTTTTCGGGGTCATGCGTCAGCCCCGAACACCGGCACGCCAATCACTACCGGATGGAAGGTAAACCCGAGCGCCAGAAAGATGAAGATGCCGAGCACGACCGCGATGGCGTCATTGGTCCAGCCAGAGCCGGTCGACTGGATATTGGTAACCTCGCCGGCCGCCTCGCGCCGCTTCACCGCGATGCGGGCATAGACCGCCCAGGCCAGAAACGAGCCGAACAAAATGATCGAGCCGAGATCGCCGTTCGACAACAGATGCGCGAAGGCCCAGACCTTCACGCCAGCCAGCATCGGATGCTTGGCCCCTCGCTTGATGTGGCCCGGCAAGTAGGCAGACATGACGAGGATCACCGAGATCAGCATCAGACCAACAGTGATGTGGTGCATGAAACGCGGCGGGTGCCAGACGTCGATCCAGCCGGTCGCGCGGTACATGCCAAAGCCCCAGGCTATCAAAATCACGCCGGCCGCTGAGGCGAGCGCGAACAACGCCCAATAGGCCTTGCCGAGACTTCGCATCGCTGCCGCGCGCGCTTCGCGCGCCGTCACGAACACATGCGCGCCGAGAAACACGATCAAGCCGAGGATGAGGATTGCGAGGCCCATGCTACACTCGACGCCGGTTCATTTCGCGCGGCAGTAGAAGCGATGCCAGCGGCCAAAGCAAGACGCGCTCGCGCATGGGAAACAGGCGATGGCCACAAGCCCGGCATTCCTTAACGAGCCACAGCGCAAGACCGCGGTCGCCGGGGTGTTCGACATCTTCGTGCTCGGCGGCGGGCCCGCCGGCATCGCCGCGGCCGCCGCGGCGGCTCAGCACGGGCGAAATGTTCTGCTGGTCGAGCGTTACGGCTTTCTCGGCGGCATGGGCACCGCTGCCGGCGTCACCAATTTCTGCGGCCTGCATGCCAATGTGCACGGCGAGATCAAGCAGGTGGTGCACGGCATCGCCGACGAATTGCTGAGCTGCATCGACGTCCTGGGCGGCCTCAATAAGCCGCATCTGGTGTTTAGAAAAATTCTCGCGCAGGCCTATGACATCGCCGCTTATAAATGCGCAGCGGATCAACTGTTGCTGTCGAAAAAAGCCAATATCCAATTTCACGCGCTGGCGACCAGCGCCGTGATGGCGGCGAAAGACCGCATCGAGGCCCTGATCGTCGAAACCAAGTCCGGGCGTAGCGCCATTCTCGCCAAAGTCTTCATCGACTGTTCCGGCGACGGTGACCTCGCCGCCTTTGCCGGCGTGCCCTTCGAAAAAGGCGGCGATGACGGCAACCTGCTTTACCCGACCATGATGTTCCGGGTCGCCGGTGTCGATCCCGCCACCGCAGGCGAAGCCTGGCGCACGGTTCCGGAATTGATGGCGCAAGCAGAACAGCGCGGCATGAAATTCCCTCGCAAGGGTGCGATAGTACGGCCGCAAAAACACACCGGCGAATGGCGTGTCAACGTCACCCAGGTCACCAGTCGTAACGGTGGTGCCATCGATGGCACCGACGCCCTCGAACTGAGCTATGGCGAGATCGAGGGCCGCCATCAGGCGCTCGAATTCTTCAAATTCCTGCGCGCGCAAGTGCCCGGCTTCGCCGACGCTTATATCGTCGACATCCCGCCGCAACTCGGCATCCGCGAGACGCGGCGCATCGCCGGGCTTTACCAGCTGACCGCGGACGACGTTGTGAACTGCGCGAGCTTTTCCGACACCGTGGGCGTCAATGGCTGGCCGATCGAGAGCCACGTCGCCGGTGACGTCGAATGGCGCTGGCCGGACATCCCCGCTTCACGAGGCTTCAACCACCTGCCGTACCGGATGCTGGTGCCGCGGGGCATGCGCAACCTGCTGGTAGCGGGGCGATGCGCCTCAATGACGCATGACGGCCAGTCCGCGGCGCGCGTATCCGGCGGCTGTTTCGTCATGGGCCAGGCGGCCGGCACCGCCGCGCATCTTGCCCTTGCAAGCAACAAGGACTGTCCGGATATTGACGTGGACACCTTGCAAAAACTATTGGAAAGCGACGGCGCCTATCTCGGACGCGATGTCGGATAACGAGGAGCACTCGACGGATGAAACTGATCGCGCTTGCGCTTTCGCTCTCGCTTGGAACTGCGGCGCCTGCCTTGGCACAAGCATCGACGTGGCCGACCAAGAACGTGCGCATCGTCGTGCCGTTCGGCCCCGGCTCGACGCCCGACATTGTCGCGCGGATCATTTCCGATCAATTGCAGAAGAAATATCCGAACTTCGCCTTCGTGGTCGAAAACAAACCGGGAGCCTCCGGCAATCTCGGCACCGACATGGTCGCCAAGGCGGAGCCGGACGGCTCGACCATCGGCGTTTCGATCGGCGGCCCGCTCGCCATCAACACCCTGCTGTTCTCCAAGCTGCCATATAACCCGGGCAAGGATATCGCGGCGATCACCCAGTTGATCACCCAGCCGAGCGCGCTGGCGGTTAATCCGGCGCTTGGCGTCAACAACGTCGCCGAGCTGGTCGCGTTGCTGAAGAAAGACCCCGGCAAATATAACTTCTCCTCGATCGGCAACGGCTCGCTTTCCCACTTGGCCATGGAGGCAATCGCCATCAAGGCCGGCAGCAAAATGGTGCACGTGCCCTATCCGTCATCGCCGCAGGCGATCACCGCCGTCATTCGCAACGACGCGCAGATGGCCTGCTTGCCGGCGATTTCAGTGACTCCACAGGTTCAATCCGGCGCGGTGAAAATCCTCGCGGTGTCGACCGCCAAGCGTTCGAAATTTCTGCCTGATATTCCGACCTTGAAGGAAAGCGGCATCGACGTCGAGGCCGACGCCTGGATGGGGCTGATCGCGCCGGGCGGCACGCCGAAGCCGATCGTCGACGCTATCAACAAGGATGTCGTCGCCATCATCAAGCTGCCGGAGGTGACGGCAAAGCTGGCGACGCAACTGATGGAGCCGGTCGGCAATACGCCGGGGCAATTCCGCGCGGTGATCGATGGTGAGGTCGCGCGCTGGGCGCCGGTCATCAAGGCGGCGGATGTGAAGGTGAATTGATTTCTTCGTGTCCCGGGCGCGGCGCAGCGTGTAGCGAAGCGAAACGGTGCGACGCAGAACCGGGACCCCGCTTGCTTCGATGAGAACATTGGACCCCGGATCAGCAGCACACCACTACGTGTTGCGCTGCATCCGGGGAAAGGCGTCTACCTACGCCCCCTTGTTCTTCACGTCCTTGATGTCGGTGAACACCACGCCGACGGCGCGTTCGCGCGTATAATCGAGGATGAACTGGTTGCGCGCCATGAAGACACGGTCGCCGTCGAGGTCGTCGGCGATGCTGGAATAATTCGCCTCGACGAATTTCTCCAGCGCCTTGCCGTCCTCCGCCGCGATCCAGCGCGCCAGTTGAAATTCCGGCGTCTCGTAACCGATTTCGAGGCCGTATTCGGCATCGAGCCGCGCCTTGAGCACGTCAAGCTGCAGCGGACCGACCACGCCGACCAAAGCCGGCGCGCCGTCGAGCGGACGAAAAACCTGCACGACGCCCTCTTCCGCCATCTGCTGCAACGCCTCTTTCAGTTTCTTCGCCTTCATCGGATCGCCGAGCCGCACCCGGCGCAGAATTTCCGGCGCAAAATTCGGCACGCCGACGAATTTCAAATCTTCGCCTTCGGTTAGCGTATCGCCGATCCGTAGCGTGCCGTGGTTCGGGATGCCGACCACGTCGCCGGCGAAGGCCTCGTCGGCGACCGAGCGGTCCTGCGCGAAGAAGAACTGCGGCGCCGACAGCGTCATCGGCTTGCCGGTGCGCACCAGCTTCGCCTTCATGCCGCGGTCAAGCCGGCCCGAGCACAGCCGTGCGAAGGCGATGCGGTCGCGGTGGTTGGGATCCATATTGGCCTGGATCTTGAACACGAAGGCGGTCATGCGCGGCTCGGCCGGCTGCACCATGCGCTGGTCGGACTGCTGCGGTCGTGGCGGCGGGGCGTATTGGCCGAGCGCGTCGAGCAGATCGCCGACGCCGAAATTCTTCAGCGCCGAGCCGAAGAACACCGGCGTCAGATGGCCCTCGCGAAACGCCGTGAGATCGAATTGGCCGCAGGCTTCCTGCGCCAGTATCAATTCCTCGGAAAGGTCCGACATCTCGAACATCGGATTGAGCGCGGCGATCTCGTCGAGGCCCATCTCCTGCGCCGCGCCGGTTTTCGGGCCGTCGCCTTCGATGAGCCGCACCCGCCCGGTTTCGAGTTCATAAGTGCCGACGAAATCGCGTCCGCGCCCGATCGGCCAGGTCACCGGCGCGGTGTCGAGCGCCAGCGTCTTTTCGATCTCGTCGAGCAATTCGAACGGGTCGCGGCTCTCGCGGTCCATCTTGTTGATGAAGGTGAGGATCGGGATGTCGCGTAGCCGGCAGACCTCGAACAGCTTGCAGGTGCGCGCCTCGATGCCCTTGGCGGCGTCAATCACCATCACCGCACTGTCGACCGCAGTCAGCGTGCGGTAGGTGTCCTCGGAGAAATCTTCGTGGCCCGGCGTGTCGAGCAGGTTGAAGACGCGGCCGTTGAAATCGAACGTCATCACCGAGGTGACGACCGAAATGCCGCGCTCGCGCTCAATCGCCATCCAGTCGGAGCGGGTTGAGCGGCGGTCGCGCTTTGCCTTGACCTGGCCGGCCAGATTGATGGCGCCGCCGAACAGCAAGAGCTTCTCGGTCAGCGTGGTCTTGCCGGCGTCGGGATGCGAGATGATCGCGAAGGTGCGCCGCCGCTCGACCTGCGCGGCAAGTTGAGCCTTTTGCGGCGACAGCTTTTCCTCGGCTTTCAGCGGCTCGTGCAAGTTGTAATCTCCTGCGCGCATGTGGCAGGGAAAGCCTGCCGGATCAAGGGCGAGCCGAGGTGCCCTGTTGGTTGACGCGCCGCCAACAACTGACCGGCCGGTTGCCGTCCGGTCACAATGCCATACTAAACTGCTGGGGAACGGAGACCTTCGGTGGCGCGCATCATGACCCTTGCTGCCGCGTTGGCTGTTTTGCTGCTGGCGGCTGCGGGAGCTGTTCGTGCCGCCGCTGGCGAACCGGTGATCCGCGTCGACACCGACGAAAAGCCCGGCGCCGCGCATATCCGCGCCTCGATCGACATCGCGGCGCCGCCGGCGGTCGTTTGGGCCGTGCTGGTCGATTGCGCTCGCGCGCCGCACATTATTCCCAATCTGGAAAGCTGCCGCGTTCTCAAGCGCGACCCGGCCGGACGGTGGGAGGTGCGCGAACACGTCATAAACCCGCCGCTGTTGCCGCGGCTGCGCACTGTCGTGCGCAACAGTTACGAGCCCGACCGCCGTCTGGCGTTCAAGCGGATCGAGGGCGATATGCGGGCCTCCGAGGGCGAGTGGCGGCTCGAACGGGTCGCGCAAGGCACCAGGCTTAGTTATGACGCGCTGGTAGAGCCGGGTTTCTTCATTCCGCAGTTTTTGGCCGCGCAGGCGATAAAGTACGATTTCCCGAAATTACTGCGCGCGATCGAGCGCGCCAGCGTCGCCGATGCGGCGAAGCGCTAGAGTTTCGCGTATTCGTCCGGCGTAAAGCCGACCAGAATCTTGCCGCAGGCCAGTTCCAGCACCGGCCGCTTGATCATCGAAGGCTGCGCTAGCATCAGCGCGATCGCCTTCCTTTCGGTGACGTTCGCTTTGTCTTTGTCGGGCAGCTTCTTGAACGTGGTGCCGGCGCGGTTGAGCAGCGTCTCCCAGCCGGCCTTCTTCGCCCAGCCTTCCAGTTTCGTCTTGTCGATCCCGGCGGTCTTGTAGTCGTAGAAATTATAGGCAACGCCCTTCTTGTCGAGCGCGGCCCGCGCCTTCTTCATGGTGTCGCAGTTCTTGATACCGTAGATGATAATGGGCATGAGATCACTCGCCGAAAACAAGGGCAGTTGCGCAACTATTGCTTGAAACAGTGCGTACGATACCAGTCAAAAAAAATGCGGATGTGGACGTTCGGAACCGCGTAGGGGCGCAAAAGCATGTCCGGATTGGTTGATGAAGGTCCGCACGGAGTCCGGATCGTTGTCCGTTGCGCTCGTCGCCCTGCTAGTGTCGCCACTCACTCCCACTCGATGACTCTACGTCGTGATAACGCATTGATCTAGCAGCAAGAACTTTCCCCGCACGATCAAAAACCGTCTCTCCCCGACCCGTCAGAAATTTGCGCTTATGATGTCAAAGGGAAAATTCGTCGATTCAGAACCTGCTTGGTTTCAGCAGCTATCGACACTGATCGGTCGATTTCTCGAAGTTTCCGGTAAGCGCGGTCTCATCGGCCTCGTCAAAAAAACCGTCAGCCTTAACCGACATTACGCCCCCGCGCGACCGTTGATGCTTCCAAGCATCCGGGATTGCACAATGTCATGGCCGAAGGCGGCGACAACCAGCATAAGTGGTCGTTGGGTCCGCGCCAACACTGCGTAGATGCGCTCAATGAAATGAGGAGACCCCGCGGACGAGAACGCTCTTGAATCCACCCAAGGCAGCGCCGTTTAACCGTTCGTGGTGGAGGCTGAAGAAATGCTCGAGCAAGTGCATGAGGTTCTTTGGGTCGCTGAAGGAGAGATTGTCAGCTTCTTTGGCATTCCCTATCCGACGCGTTCCGTCATTGCCCGATTGGAGAACGGCGATCTGTGGGTATGGTCGCCAGTCAAGCTAACTGCGGATCTGCGTACCGAAGTGGATCGTCTGGGCTCTGTTCGTCACCTCGTGAGCCCCAATAAACTCCATCACCTCTACCTGCAGGAGTGGAAGGCGGCCTATCCCGAGGCAGTGTTATGGGGGCCGCAATCGACAATCAAGAAACGCTCCGACCTCTCCTTCCGCGAAGTGCTGAAGGACAGCCCGCCACCTGAATGGCTTCCCGATATCGACCAGGCATGGTTCCGCGGTTCGTTCGCCATGGACGAGATTGTCTCTCTTCACCGCCCCTCCGCCACGGCAATCATCGCCGATCTGATCCAGACGTTTAGCGATCACTTTCTCCGAGAACATTGGGGTTTGTGGCGCTTCCTGGCGCGCCTCGATGGCCTCACCCAGGATCAAGCCTGCGCGCCGCTCGAATGGCGACTATCGTTTATCAACCGTGCACCGGCGCGCCGGGCGCGCGACAAGGTGCTGAGCTGGAATTGCCAACGCGTCATTGTGGCTCACGGCGAGTGGCCCCGCGCGAACGGGAATGCCTTTCTTGCAAAGTCATTTCGCTGGCTCGGCGCTTGATCGGATGAAATTGTTCAATGCGCATATTGACGAGAGGTTGAGAGGGCCATTTGCAGCGTCAGGTCTTGTGGACAATTACCGGCGCGAGCCTCTTCCAGCTACCCAAGACATTCAGAGACTATCACCCACAATTGCTTCAGTGGGGAGGTCCTTTGTATCCTGGACCATCCCTGCGTATCCGTATTACCCCCGGTCACTCCCACTCGATGGTCAATGGATTTGAGTTCGCATTGTAGTTATTGGGCTTTTCGCCTGTGCTCCAAGTCCATACCAACCGCTATACCACCAGGGTAAGGGCGCTGAACTCGTGGATTCTACATAGCGATCCTTCCCGCCATAGACGTGCGCGTATCATAAACGAGCGTCGCGAGAATGCAGACCAAAAGAGTCGGAGCTTCGAGAGCAGATGTCTCCCCTCGCCCGCAGCGATGAGGATTATGTTTTCGTTATAGCAACCAACCACCGGGCCGTTCAGTCGATACCGAGCTTGTTGAAGAATATCTTGTTCCGCATTTCCGCGTCGCGCAGCAGCTTTGTCCAGCTAATCACCTCCATATAGAGACTGATGTTGCCGAACCAGTTGAACCATCCGAGCCCATCGGGCATCGGGGTAAAATTCTTCTCCTTTTGGAGCCAGTCTTTGACTTTTTTGGTCAGGTCGCAGACGACATAGCCATAGAACGGCGTCGTATCATTCACGAGGATGTCGCGTCCGGTCGGAGTCTTGAACTTGCCCTCCCGGATTTGATTGACGTAACGGATGATCTGCTGAACCGGGTCTTCCTTAGAGGATGGGTCTGCAAAATCGTCCCGTTGCGGCTTCTTGAACTCGAAAATCGTGATGGGATTGCTGGCTTCATTGTCGCCACGATAGGCTACGCGACGATTATAGACGGTGATGTCAGTGCGGTCCCTCGACGATTGCAGGGGTTTGTCGGACGATACATAGGATGTAAAATTCAGCCGCTCGTCCAAAATCCAGAGATTGTGCGCGTCGTAGTTCAGTTCCTCGGAGTCCTTCTTGCGCGGCATGATGATGTCATGCACCTCGCCTTCGGACTTGTGTTTTCCATCGGCTCCGATTTCCAGCGACTTAGAAAATAACTCAAGGACGCATTTGCGCATGGAGACGTAGTGGATCAGGTCGTTCTTGCTATTGTCCGAAATCTTTTCGATCAACTGCGAGATTTTCTCGCCAAGCTCATCGGGGTTTTCCGACTTCAGCAGCGCCGTGACCTGCGTTCGCGTCGCTATCTCCTGTTCATACTTTTTCTTTTGAAGGTGAAGCTCGATGTCCTGATTTGATGGCCGCATGGGCAAGGCGCTGAAATCCACCTCTTTTGCAAGGACGCGATGCCAAGGTGCGTCATTGGTCACATACTCGGCGATGCGCACCTCCTTGCGCTTCTTCCGTTCGGCGATCTCCGCGCCCACCGCCGATTGCGCGATCTCGGCGGCCTTCTGCTCGATGTCGGTCTGGGATATGCCGTTCAATAGGTCAGCGTCGCTCTGAAAACGAAACTCGCCTCTTTCGAGGGACACGTTGTCGTTTAGGTAGTCGCCGAACACATAGGCTTTGATGACGAAGTTGCGCCCCTTGGTCAAATCCTGATCCGGCCCCGGCTCGAAGAACTCCTCCCCAAATTCAGCAATGTATGTTTGGAGCGGATTGTCCGTCACCTCCCGCCGATGCGCGACAAGACTGACCTTGCTCTTCGCCGTTCGCGGTGCGAAGAATTTGAATACGCGAACCTGAAAGAATTTTTTATCTTCGTTCGCTGATAGCGAAAACGTCCCTTCGTCCACCTTCATTTCGACGATCTGGCTGTTCTGCTTGCCTAGATAATCATTGAGGGAGAGGGTCTCGGATGGATTCTTGGCTTCCCGGATCACCACGCGCGGACAGGAGCGATCTTGGTCCACGAAATAGGGTAGCAACCGTTCCACTACGACACGGCCGATGGTTTCCAGCTTCTTGTCGGGAAATCTGACCGACTTGATACCAAAAATCTCGATGGTAGCGCCGGCCGCCTGCGTCTGAGACGGACCTTCTTTTTCATCGACGATGATGTCCTTGTCCAAGCCCATCCTGAAAGAACGGTCATGGAAGGCGTCGCCTTCGGCGAAGGTGCTGGATACCTTCACCCGGTCAAAATATTTCAGGCAGGTGAAGCGGCCAAATCCTTTGCCGCCATCCGCGATTTTCTGCTCGGTGTAGAGCGTGTCGAAAGCGTCGCGGTTGGTCTTGGTAAAGCCTATGCCGTTGTCCTTGACCCTAAAGCCGTCAACGTCCTCAAGGCGGTCGACCATGTCGGCCTGTCCGTTTCGGAGAACTTCGATTTCGACCAAGCCGTTCTGTATCCCCTTTGCGTCGATGGCCTGAATCGCATTCACGACTAGCTCGACCAGCGGCGTGTATATATTGGTGCCGGAACGGATGTTTTCGACCAGCCGCTTGACGTTGACATTGCTCATGCCAAGTCCCCCGGCAAAGGCGACGTGCTGTGCTTTACAAGACGGGCGCTCTTCGGATCGTAGACATATCCTGTGATCGTGCCGTCCTTGATCTTCTCCACCGCGTCGTCGATCACGAACAACGGCACAAGGAACCATTCGCGCGGTATGACGGGATTGCCAAACCTGTCCTTGATCTCGATGTCGAGCCGAGCCGAGTCGAAGATGCGGTGGATCAGGTTTTCGAGCTTGATGCGGCTGATGTTGAACAGCTTGTAAGTCGCCACGATCTCCACGTCCGCCAGCAGGAAGGTCGGGTCCAGCTTGGCGTTGGCGATGCGCTTGGCGACATCGCCGCCGGTGACGCCGATCTTGTGAACGAGGTCACGGTTGGCGGCAACAATGGCATTGTCCGACTGGCTGCGCAGGACATAGATGGCGCCGCTGGCGAGGTCGTCGGCTTCGCTTTCGCTGGCGAACAGCGGCCCGGCGCTAGGTTCCGACACGCGCCTGCTCACCTCGTCCTTGTAGAGGGCACGTTGCAGAGAGCGGAGCAACAGGTCGCTCTCGGTGCCGTTTGAATAGATGACACGAAGGCGGGCGTCGCTTTGACCATTGGGCGCTTTGAAGGGCTCGCCAACTTCGGCAACATAGGCGACTTGGCCGCCAAGAATGAAAAACTCCCCGGCCTTGATGTCGGTTTTCAGGAAGCCAGCGTCCTTGCGGATCGGTTGGGTGATGCGCACGCCGCTGTCGAGATCGTTCTGAACGGCTGTAAACAGGGGCTTGAAACGGTCAAAATCTTCGCACCGTTCACGGTTGGCGATTTCCTCGGCGGCGCGCTTTTCGGCGGTGGTGCGGACGTGGCGAAGATCGGTGATATCCGCGGCGCCTGCCGCGCCCTCTAGCTCGGCGAGCAATTCATCGTCGTCCATTTCCTCCGCCGGAGCGGCGACGGCATTCTCCGTGCCCGCAAGCAAGCCCTGATGATCGAGCGGGGCGAGAAGGGAACGGCACTCCTCCAGCGCGCGCAGGCGGTCGAGGCGCGTGGCGTAAAGCCGCTCGAAAATGTCACGCTCCTCGCCATGTTGCGGGGCGCGGCCATGCTGATCGGTGAAACGCTGAATTTCCTCGAAGCCCGCGATGATGCGTTCCTCGCGCGCGGAGCGTCCGCCCTTCTTTTCAGGCTGGGCAAAATCCGCGAGTTCGTCGCGCAGTTCATCAAGGTCGAGGTCACTCATAGCGGCCCTCATCCTTGAAGCGCACGAAGGCGGCTGCGCCTTCGGCCAGCAGCTTTTCCCAGGCATCGGTAGAGCTGATCGAGGGTAGCCGTCCGCGCTCCTTCTTAAACTTGACCGCGCGCACGGCGTAGTCCTTCGCCTCCTCCGGTGTCAGCGTGGTGCGCTTCGCGGCAATCGCGGCCTTCACCTGTTGCAGGCGTTCCTCGTTCATCGTTTTAGCGAGGATCGAATAGGCTTCCTTGAACGGGTTGATGCGGTCGATCAGGTCGATGTCGAGTTCGCGCACGTCCATCGCAAACTTGCGCACGCCGTCGATCAGGGCGGTGTTGGCGGTGGGTTCGCCGCTCACGCGATCAAGCATGGATTGCTTGGCCTGTTGAGTGATGTTGAGGGCGGCGATAGCGTGCTGGCGCACCGCCTCCTGGTCTTCGTCGCTCAGCTCGGGATATTTGTCCTTCACGATCTTGCCCATACGAACCTGCGTCAGTTCCTCGGGCACCAGCTCGTCGTCGAACAGACCGCGCTCGATAGTCGTCTTGTCCTGCACAAAAGCGGCGATCACCTCGTTCAAATCCTGCTGACAGATTCGCGCAGCCTCGTGACTCTTGGGCTCGACAAGGCCCTTGATCTCGAACTGAAAGACACCGCGCTCCTCGTTGAAGCCAACATTGCACTTGTTCGAATCGTAGCCGCCTTCACCATAGTCGAAGCTTGGGGTCGGCCCGCTTTGAGGGTTCTTCGGCTTGAACTCAAAGCGCGGGGCAAGCACCTGCTCCATGAGCAGGCTGGCGGCGATGGCCTTCAACGTGTCGTTGACAGCCTCGCTCACTGCGTCCTCGGCGGCGTCGGGTTCGGCGATCAGATTGGTGAAGCGCGCGCGGGTCTTGTTCGGTGCATCGCGGGTCGCGCGGCCGATGATCTGCACGATCTCGGTGAGGCTGGAGCGATAACCCACCGTCAAAGCGTGCTCGCACCAAATCCAGTCGAAGCCTTCCTTGGCCATGCCCAGCGCGATGATGATGTCCACATGATCGCGGTTGTTCTTCTGTGTGGGGTCTTTCAGCGCCAGAGAAACACGGTCGCGCTTGTTCGCGTCGTCATCGACAAGATCGGCAATGCGGAGCGTCCGGCCACCCGGCGTTTTGACAAGCTGGAATCCCGTGACAGCGTCGATGCCCTGCCAGTCACCGAGCGCGCCGATGATGTGTTCCACTTCCTTGATCTTGTCCTTCGTGCTTTCGCGCGAATTGACGTTCGGAATATGGACGATGGTTTTCTCGGCGGGATCGAGCACCGCCAGAATGTCGTCAGCATAAGAGCCGGAATAGAAGAAATAACCGATGTCGAGCTGCTTCAGATATTCGTAGCCGTTGAGCTGTTCATAATAGGTGTAGGTGACGGACTCGAACTTCGCCTCGTCCTGCGGGGTCAACACCGGCACGGCGTCGCCACGGAAATACGAACCCGTCATCGCCACGATATGCGTCTTTTCGCGGGCGATCAGTTGGCCGAGATGCTGGCCGAGTTTGCTGTCGGGATTGGCCGAGACGTGATGGAACTCGTCCACGGCGATGAGGCGGTTATCGAACGCTTCCACACCGAACCTGTCCACGGCGAAGCGGAAGGTGGCGTGGGTGCAAACCAGCACCTTGTCGCCGCTATCTAAAAATACCTCGACGGAATTGACCTTGCCGCCATTGTCACCGCCCGGCGCGTTGCAGAGATTCCACTTCGGCTCGACATGCCAATCCGCCCAGAATCCATATTTGGTCAACGGCTCGTCGTTGAAGCTCCCACCGATGCTCTTTTCCGGCACGACGATAATGGCTTGCTTGAGCCCCTGGTTGGCGAGTTTGTCGAGTGCGACGAACATAAGCGCGCGGCTCTTGCCGGAAGCCGGCGGCGACTTGATGAGAAGGTATTGCTCGCCCCGCTTCTCATAGACGCGCTCCTGCATCGGCCTCATGCCGAGAGCATTGGCCTTGGTCGAGCTGCCGTTGTGCGCATAGGTGACAGAGACGGAGGGGATGGATTTCTTCTCGTCGGTCATGCGCGCGCCTTTACCTTGCGTTTCTTCGCCGCGCCGGGTGAGGCGGCCATTTTGGTATAAAGCTCGAACAGCTTTTCCAGCCGCTCGGTGTCGTTGCGGAACCTGCGGCCGATATAGATGCGCTCCAACACCTCGTCGTTTCGTTCGTGCGCCTCGCGCAAATCGGCGGGCATAGTGTCGGGGCCGTATAGATCGGCGAAGGTCGCCGGGAAATGCGCTTCGCGCGCCAGCAGAATATCATCGGCGCAGCGGGTCAGATCGGCCTTGTTCTTTTCGGTTAGGGTCGGCGATGGGAAGCTATTGTAACAAACTCCCGTAGAGTATCTGAGGTCAGACTTCATTCGGCCGGAGGTCACGCCGATCCATGCCAGGTGGATGCGGGAACTGAGTATCGAAAGTACATACATTGGCGCATCGTAGATGGCCTGAGCGGCATCAGACACGATGGTCTCGCTTGAAATGTAGTCAGCAGTTACGTATGGCCGTCGTTCAGAAAAGACACGGGGCACAACGATCTGAGTTTTCTTGCCGGTGATGGTGCGCTCGAATTTATAGGGTGTCGCGATACCAAGTTTCCCGCGTTCGCTGCCGGTTTCGCGGTATTCGCGAATGGCTTTTAACCGCTGTGCGATCGGCGGGATCGATGCTGCGAGTGCGCTTTGGTCATCATTGATCCAGAGGCACGTGCGCTCAATGCCATTGATTAGCTCAAATGACCCGACCATTCTCCTGAACAACTGTGTGGCGTCTGGATACCTAGCGACGATGTCATCGCGTTCCTCTAGGCTCATCATGAAGTGACCCTTATCCCTCGGAATGTTACCGGCCACCATTTCCGGCAGGTCGGAAATCGGTGTGGGGTGCTTCTCCACGATGATATTTGGTCCATCGGTCAGATACGCATTGATCGACTTGGCCAATTTTCGCTGATTGTCAAAATATATGAACTTCTCCCCTCGCGGCGTCACTGAGACGCCGACGATGACGCAGATGACGTTTGCGTTGTTGCTGGCGCTGTTAGACCAGTAGAAGTCCTTATGAGCGAAAGTAATTTCTTGGCCGTTCCGAAAGATAGACGGCCAAATTAGCGGGACCTGAACACCTTGGCATATGGAATTGGTCGCGACGAAGGCGAACGAACCTCCGTGCCGTATGAAGTCGGACGCCTTCCACAACCACCCTGCCACGTAGTCAACGGCCTTTGCTCCGTTCCGGGTAAGTAGCTTCAGATCGGCTTTTTGCGCTGGCGTCTGAAACTTGTCGCCGACATATGGCGGATTCCCGCAGACGTAGGTTTCGCCGCCCTCATTCTCGAAGTCGATCTGCGCTTGGTCGAGCGGCGTTTCGAGAAGATCGTCGGCAACGAGCTTCACGCCGGTTCCGGTCGGCGGGCAGACGCTCAACCAATCGAGCCGGAGCGCGTTGCCACAAGTGATCCAGTTTTCCTTGTTGAGCGGCAGGAACTCGGCCAATGCCAGCTTCTGCCCGCGATACAGCACATCGCATTGAAATTCCGCCATGATAAGAGCGAGGCGCGCAACCTCGGCCGGGAAGTCGCGCAACTCTATCCCGCGAAAGTTGGTCAACGGGATTTCCGACGCGCGGTCGAATTCTCCTCGCCGCTCGTTGATGATAGCCTCGATGCCCCGCATTTCCTTGTAGGCGATGACAAGGAAATTACCGCTGCCACAGGCGGGATCGAACACCCGGATGCGCGCCATGCGCCGCCGCAGGTTCAACAACATCCGGCTGTTGTCGCCTGCTTCCTCAAGCCGCGCCCGCAGGTCGTCGAGGAAGAGCGGGTTCAGGACTTTCAGGATGTTCGGGACGCTCGTGTAGTGCATCCCCAGCGCGCCGCGCTCATCATCGTCAGCGACAGCTTGGATCATCGACCCGAAGATGTCCGGGTTAATCTTCGTCCAGTCGAGGCCGCCGATATGGCGGAGGTAGGATCGAGCAATCTTACTGAATCGCGGCACGGCCGGGCTGCCGGAAAACAGCCCGCCGTTCACATAGGGAAATACGTCCGCCCAGCGCGGCAGCTTCGCGGTCGTCCGGTCGGCGATCTTGGTGTTCATGGCGCGAAACAGTTCGCCGATCACCTCATGGGTGTTGGACGAGTCCCGCGCGCTCATCTGCTCGATGGTGGCGGTGAACAGGCCCTTGCCGTGGAAGATGTCGGTCTTCTCCGCGAAGAAGCAGAAGATCAGCCGCGCCATGAAGTGATTCATGTCGGGGCGGCGGTCGGCCGCGCCCCAATCGGGGTTGTCCTTCAACAGCTCCACATAAAGCCGGTTCAGGCGGCCGGTCGCTCGAATGTCGAACGAGCTTTCGCGTACCTGCTTGACGGTGGTGATGCCCGCCAGCGGCAGGAAGAAACCAAAGTGGTTGGGGAAGTCGGCATAGGCGCAGGCGACCGTCTCGCCGGTCTCAACGTCCTCGGCCTCGAAGCTCGCGCCATCGGTGGCGAGGATGAAGCGCGCCTTCGCCCTGGTGGTGGCCGGGCTGGCTTTCAGCGCGGCGAGGGTCTTCGCCACATCGCCCGCCGGCGCGACGGCGACGTGGATGTTGTTAGTTTGCAGGACTCCGCCCAAGTCCGACTTGTTGGACGCGCCGGAGCGCAGCCGCTTAATCGTGGTTTCCTTGTTGCCGAAGGCTTGCAGGAAGGCGAACGGGAACTCGCCACCGTCGAACGGCAGCTCGGCAAGCGCCGATATGGCTTCCTCGATCTCGACGGCGTTCATACGTCCCCTGCACCGGCCTTCATGCCGGTCGCCCTTTCTGTTGCTCCTCGACCTTGCGCTTGATCCAGCTTGCGATTGCCTGCCGCTCGAACCGCCACGACCCGCCGACCTTGAAGCCGGGAATCTCGCCCGCGAGGGCAAGCTTGTAGGCGGTCTTCTCATTGAGCTTGAGAAGTTCGGCCACCTCCCGGATCGTCAGTATTTCGTCGGCCATACGCCCGCCGTGAGTCGCGCTCCGTGAAGCATATAGAGGATCAGAGAAAATTCGAGAAGATAGTGGTGGCCACGTTCCTCTCGGCAAATTACGGCAGGAACCGAAGCAGCCGCAGCATCATATTAAAAAATCCGTCCTGAAAGCGGATTTTTAAGGACAATCCAATTATAGTGTCATATTGAAAACTCCGCGCTAAGAGCGGATAATGACATATGATCCGAGTCGAGCGATCAGCTTTATCCACCTACGCTTCCGGCCTGCTTGCTGCGGGCCGGGGAGTCTTTTCTGCGGACGAAGCGCAGAAGGAGATCGGCATCAGTCGGGGCGCATTCCTCGACGCCGCCGAGCGATTGCAGCGGCGCGGCCAGCTCATCCGGCCCCGGCGCGGCTTCTATGTGGTCGTGCCGCCCCAGCATTCCACGACGGGAGCGCCGCCGCCGGAGTGGTACATCGACGCCCTGATGCGCCACGAAAAGCGGCCCTACTACGTGGGGCTGCTGGCGGCGGCGGCGGCCCACGGCGCTTCCCATCAGGCCGTCATGGAGTTTCAGGTCGTCACGGATAAACTCCTGCCCGACATCGAGGCCGGACGGACGCGGATCGTCTTTTCCTACCGCAAGGACATGGCGGCGGTGGCGGCGGGAATCGAGGATCGCAAGACGCAATCGGGCTATATGAAGCTGTCCTCGCCGGAACTCACGGCGCTCGATCTGGTGCGCTACCCGCAATCCGGCGCGGGCCTGGACAACATTGCGACGGTGCTTTCCGAGCTTGCCGAACGGCTGCAACCGGAAAAGCTCGCCTCCCTGTCGGGCGCCTTCGAGAAAGCGGTCGTGCAACGCCTTGGGCATCTGCTCGGAAGGCTGAGGCATCGGCAGATTGCGGAGCCGATGTTCGTGGCGCTGTCGGCGCGCGGGCCGCTGCCGTGGGTCGAACTCGACCCTAAACAGGCGGGCGATCCCGATTTGTCGCCGCCACCATCCGAACGCGATGAACGCTGGCGCGTGATCGTTCGCCGACCGCCGGAGATCGACGAGTGATCCCGCAGGATTATATCACCGCCTGGAGCCGCGTCGCGCCGTGGGCAAGCCAGCGGCAGGTCGAGCAAGACCTCGTCATCAGTCGCGCGCTTGTCGCCATCTTCTCCGATCCATTCCTGCGTGGCGAACTGCGCTTTCGTGGCGGCACGGCGCTCAACAAGCTGCATTTCCCGGCGCCGCTGCGTTATTCGGAGGACATCGACCTTGTGCGGACGACAGCCGGTCCCATCAGCCCGCTATTGGACCGCCTGCATGACGTTCTTGATCCGTGGCTGGGCAAGCCGCGCTTCGATCAAAGCCCCGTTGCGCCCAAGCTCAAATACACGGTCGAAGCCGAAGACAGAGATTCACCGAGCCCGATAAGGCTCAAGATCGAAATCAACACACGCGAACGGGAAGCCTACGATCCGCCCATCGAGATACCGTTCGGCGTCGAAAATCCGTGGTTCGCCGGCGAGGCCGCCATCCCGACTTTCTCGCGGGAGGAAATGCTGGCGACCAAGTTGCGGGCTTTGCTTCAACGCAACAAGGGCCGTGATCTGTTCGACCTCGATCACGCGCTCACTGTGTTCGAGGGGTTGAACACAGCCCGGATCGTCGAATGTTTCCGGCTCTATCTTGAAAAGGCGGAGGTGACGATTTCCAGGGCCGAAGCGCAGCAGCGCATGTTCCAAAAACTCGCCAATCCGACCTTCTTCACCGATATGCGCCCGCTGCTTTCGACGGATCGCGCCAACGCCCTGACCGACGAAACGCTCAAGGCCACCTTCGTCAAGGTCATGAAGGAACTGATCGACCGAATACCGGGCGATGAATGGGCAAAGGCCAAGGAAATGCGGGAGCGGTTTGGAGTCTAGCTATCGTCGAATGCTTGCTTCCCCTTCGCGGCCCAGAGCGCCCGCGCGTGTTCGCCCTGGTCGCTGTGGAGCTTGTCGGCCATCCAAAGCAACGCGCCGTAGATCACGGCGCGGTCGTCGCCGGTCAGGTCCACGATCCGGGCCTTGACGATGAGGCCGCCGAGTTCGATCAGATGCCGTGTGCGCTTGCGACGCTCGACCTGCCATGTTCGCATGTCATTGCGCGCCCGCGCCGCTTGATGCTGGTTGCGCGCCGCTCGGTTGCGGTTGAGCGCCGCCAGCGTCGCGATCAGGCGCAGATGCAGATCGCCGCGACCGGCTCTGAAAGAACGCGGCCCCGCGTTTCGCCCATGACTCCCTCTTTCCGGTATCTTTCGTCTCCGCTAGCACGATCAGCGCGCCCGCCAGTTCGTCGGCGCTGAGGGCGTCTGCGCCGGTCGAGATGACCAGCTCGCCGAGCTGCTGCACCTTGCGAGCTTTCAGATCTCGCGCCTTGTCTTCGAGTGACTTCAGTTCC
Organism: Pseudolabrys sp.; assembly: GCA_050998115.1. Classification (GTDB taxonomy): domain Bacteria; phylum Pseudomonadota; class Alphaproteobacteria; order Rhizobiales; family Xanthobacteraceae; genus Pseudolabrys. The sequence goes on from JBPCQM010000095.1 coordinate 29,009, forward strand.
GCATCGAAGTCCCGTGGCTTGCGCATCATGTTCTCCATAAGTTGTCGATGGAGCGATGATAGTTGAGCGCCTGCCGCAATGCTGTAAGGTTGCCGGGACGGGCTGGAACGGCGCGAGCAGTCCCGAGAAATTAGTTTCGAGGGCGCGCTTATACGTCGTTCCGACGTGCGCTTCGCTGTGGTGATGTTCGGATCGCGATGGCGATCTATCATCTTCACGTCAAGGTCATTGGCCGCAAGTCCGGCTCCAGCGCGGTGGCCTCCGCCGCCTACCGCTCAGCCTCGCGGCTGCGCGACGACCGGCTTGAGCGCAGTCACGACTTCTCCAACAAACGCGGCGTCGTCCATTCCGAGGTCATGCTGCCGGAGGATGCGCCCGAGCAATGGAACGACCGCGAACGGCTCTGGAACGATGTCGAGGCGTTCGAGGTCAGGAAGGACGCACAGCTTGCCCGCGAGGTGGAGTTCGCCCTGCCGCGCGAGATGACGCAAGCCCAAGGCATCGAACTCGCCCGCGACTTCGTGCAGTCCGAATTTGTCGATCAGGGCATGATCGCCGACCTCAATGTGCATTGGGACATGGCCGAGGATGGGGCGCCCAAGCCCCATGCCCATGTCATGTTGACCATGCGATCCGTGGACGAGAACGACTTCGGCCCGAAGGTGCGGGACTGGAACCGCACCGAGATGGTCGAGCGTTGGCGCGAACGCTGGGCCGAGCTTGCCAACGAGCGGCTGGCCGAACTCGACATCGACGCGCGCATCGACCATCGCAGCCTGGAAGCGCAGGGCGTCGCGCTGGAGCCGCAAAGCCAGATCGGCGCGACCGCGCAGCGGATCGAGGGCGAAGGGTTAGATGCCGCCGACCGCGCGGAGATGCACCGCGAGATCGCGCGCAACAACGGCGCGCGCATCATCGCCGATCCTTCGATGGCGCTCGACGCGATCACCCACCAGCAATCCACCTTCACGCGACGCGACATGACGATGTTCGCACACCGGCACAGCGACGGCATCGAGCAGTTCAACACGGTCATGGGCGTGATGCGGAGCGCGCCCGAGCTGGTCGAACTCGGCACGGACGGACGCGGCGAGGACCGCTTCACTTCGCGCCAGATGATCGAGGCCGAACAGCGCCTGCACCGCGCCGCCGAACTCATGGCCGAGAAGGAACGCCACGAGGTCGGTGACAGGAACCGCGAAGCGGCGCTGGTGCGTGCGGAAGCGCGCGGCCTTGTGCTTTCGGGAGAGCAGGCCGAGGCGCTGGCGCATGTCACGGACGGGCGCGATCTGGGTATCGTGGTCGGCTATGCCGGAACGGGGAAGAGCGCGATGCTGGGCGTGGCGCGCGAAGCCTGGGAAGCAGCGGGCTACGAGGTCCGGGGCGTGGCGCTGTCCGGCGTCGCCGCCGAAAATCTGGAAAGCGGATCGGGCATTGTGTCGCGCACCATCGCCAGCATGGAGCACAGTTGGGGACAGAGCCGCGACGCCCTCACCGCGCGCCATGTTCTGGTGATAGACGAGGCGGGCATGGTCGGCACGCGCCAGTTGGAGCGCGTGCTGTCCCATGCCGCCGAGACTGGCGCCAAGGTAGTGCTGGTCGGTGATCCACAGCAGTTGCAATCCATCGAGGCGGGCGCGGCGTTCCGGTCTATCCATGAGCGCCACGGCGGCGCGGAGATCGGCGAGGTGCGCCGCCAGCACGAGGATTGGCAGCGCGAAGCTACCCGCGATCTGGCAACCGGCAGGACCGGCAATGCGATCCATGCCTATGACAATCACGGCATGTTGCATGAGGCCGCGTCACGTGAGCAGGCGCGCGACGATCTGATTGACCGCTGGGACCGCGACCGGCAGGCGTCGCCCGACAAGAGCCGCATCATCCTCACCCACACCAACGATGAGGTTCGCGCGCTCAACGAGGCCGCGCGCGGTCGGATGCGGGAAGCGGACGATCTTGGCGATGATGTGCGCCTGGCGGTGGAACGCGGCGAACGCAGCTTCGCCGCCGGGGATCGCGTCATGTTCCTACAAAACGAGCGCGGCCTTGGCGTGAAGAACGGTACGCTCGGTACCGTCGAGAAGGTCAGCGAACGATCCATGTCCGTGCGCACCGACGACGGGCGCAGCGTCTCGTTCGACCTCAAAGATTACAACCGCATCGACCACGGCTATGCCGCGACCATCCATAAGGCGCAGGGCATGACCGTGGACCGCACCCATGTCCTGGCGACGCCGGGCCTGGACGCCCACGGCAGCTATGTCGCCCTGTCGCGCCACCGCGACGGCATGGAGCTACATTATGGGCATGACGACTTCGCCAGCCAGGACCGGTTGGTGAAAACCCTGTCGCGGGACCGGGCCAAGGACATGGCGACGGATTACGAGCGGGTTGATCCGGCGCAGGGCTATGCCGAGCGGCGCGGCATTACCTTCCGCGAGCGCGTCGCCGAGATCGTGCGCAAGGTCGTGCCGGAGAAGATGCGTGGCATGTTCGACGGCCTGCTCCTGCCCGCCGATGGCGGGCAGGAGTCAGAACGGGCAGCGCCGGAAAGGAAGATGGCGGAAGACCCAGAGGAGGCCCTGCGCAGGGCCCGCACCAAGGTGCTCGTCCGTCATGCCCGCGCTGTGGATGCGATCTTCGAGATGCAGGAGCAAGGCGACAGAGCCAGCCCAGAGCAGGTGGAAGAATTGCAGGAGGCCCGCAAGGCCTTCGAGGACGTGCGGCCCTATGGCTCGCATGATGCCGAAGCCGCTTACAAAAAGAACCCGGAACTTGCACAGGAGGCCGCGACAGGCCGGGTCAACCGCGCCGTTCGCGCCCTCCAGCTCGAAACCGAACTGCGCACCGATCCGCAGCGCCGCGCCGACCGCTTCGTGGAACGCTGGCGCGAACTCGGCCACACCAGCCAGCACCAATATCAGGCCGGCGACATGTACGGTTACAAGGCCACGCGGTCGGCGATGGGCGACATGGCGAAAAGCCTTGAACGCGATCCCCAGCTTGATTCCATCCTAGAAGGCCGCAAGCGAGACCTCGGCATCGGGATCGACTCGGGCCGCCGCCTCGGGCTGGAACTCGCCTTCAATCACGGTATCGACCTCGGCAGAGGCCGGGGTATCGGACTGTAGAACTATCCTATTTTCCGCTGCCTCTACGCCACACTACTACGACCACTAAATATCTATTGCACAACAAGAAATCACTGCTCTGTCTGGTCTCTGCAAACGTCAGAAACACCCGGCAGGAGGCAGCGCAGCCATGCTCGTAGCAGACCGTATCGTCCGCATGAAAACCATTCTCGCCCGCACCGGCCTGTCCCGGTCCACCATCTACCGCAAGATCGCCGAGGGCACGTTCCCGCCTCGGATCAAGATTAGCGTCAATGGCGCCGGCTGGAGAGAATCCGACATCGACCGCTGGATCGCCGATCCCGCCGGCTGGCGGGCCACAATGACAACGACTGACAGAATGGACGCGAGCCGCACGTAGTTCAGAGATCGTCGTCCAGTTCGTCGTCGTGGACCTCGGCGGCACGTCGCTTCGCGTCGGCGATCAGCTCCTTGGCGGATTCGCCCTTCACCCAAGCGTCGAGCATATCAGCCCAGCACTGAAGCATGATCTTCCGCTCGGCGAGATAGCGGTTCACGTTGTAGACGGCCGCGATCCGGTTCCGGGGCGCGTGGGCCAAGCTCATCTCGATCCAGCGATCATCGAACTTGGCGCGGTTCAGGCCGGTCGAAAACGTGCGGCGCAGGTCGTGAACGCCAAAGCTCTGAAAGTCCGGGTCATCCTCGCGGATACGCTCCACGACCGTGTCGATCACGCGGTTGAGCGTGGCGTTGCTTATGGGCGTATCGCCGTCGTACCGGCCGGGGTGTAGGTATCGGCTGGCGCCGAACATGGTGCGGAACGCCGTCAGAATGTCGAGCGCTTGATCGCTCAGCGGGAGGACATGCGCCTTGCCGGCCTTCATGCGCTCGGCCGGGATCGTCCAGCGCGCGGCTGCGAAGTCGATTTCCGTCCACGTGGCGTCGATGAACTCCGACTTACGGACGCCGGTCAGCAGGACAAACTTCACCGCCGAGCGCAACGTGGGCGCCGCCGTCACATGATCCAAGGCCGCCAGGACCGCGCGGACCTCGGATGGTGACAGGGCGCGCTCGCGCGGCTCGAAGGTGGCGATGGCGCTGGTGCGGATCGACTCGGCCGGGTTGCTCACGTCCAGCCCGCTTCCCTGGGCATGGCGGAACACCAACAACACGACCTCGCGGACGTGCACGGCGACGGCCGGCCCGCGCTTCTCCTTAACCTCGTCGCACAGACGTTTGAGACGCTGCGGCGTCACCTCTCCCAGCTTGAGCTTCGACAACTCTCCCGCAATTGCTCGATCATAGACGGATCGGCGCATCGCCAGGGTGCTGTCAGCCAGTTTCTCGGCCCCCGACTTGGGATCGGCTTTGTGCTTGAAGTAGGCTTCCGCCCACCCGCCGAACGTCAACGCCTCGGCTGACGCAGTGCGCTTCTCCACCTTGGCTTTCGACGGCGACTCGCCCCGCTCGACCTGGCGCCGGGCGCGCGCCAGAAGCGCCCTGGCCTCCGCAAGCGACACCTCCATTCCATATTCCAGCGCGTCTGGCGCCCGCGTCAGCTTGCGCGCCGCCTCGGCGCTATACCGGCCGATGGTCAAAACCTCCTGCCGCCAGTTCACCCTGTACTGATACCGGAACAATATGACCC